>NZ_NCTE01000169.1 GCF_002114215.1 Streptomyces sp. 13-12-16
TCGTCCCCGATACGGCGGTCGCGCAGGGCGGTGGCGGCGCGCAGGGCGCCCGTGAGGACGTCCTTGGCCGCACGGTCGAAGGGCCGGTGCCCCGACCTCCGGCCCCCGGCCTTCCGGTCGCCGGACATCGCCCCGGCCCCGTGCACCTCCTCCACCCGGGCCACGATCCCCGGCACGTCGATGCCGAGCCCGGCGAGGGCGTCGGTCTCGGCCTGCGTCAGCCCGGCCCGCCGCCGGGCCTCCCCCAGCGCCGCCCGCACCGACTCCCGCCGCTCACCGGCGCCGAGGGCGGCCAGCACGAACGAGGCCCTGCTTCCCTCCCGGTCGAGCAGGGCCAGCAGCAGATGCTCGGCACCGACCCGCTCGGCCCCCGCCTCCTCCGCGTGCCCGACCGCCCCCTTCACCACGTCACGGGCGTCCTTCGTGAACCGCTCGAACATCAATGCCTCCCGTACTTCTTGTGCACGGCCTGCCTGCTGACTCCGAGTTCGGTGGCGATCTCCTGCCACGACCAGCCCTGATGGCGCGCGTTGCGCACCTGCACGGTCTCCAGTTGCTCCAGCAGCCGGCGCAGGGCGGCGACGGCCCGCAGGCCGACCCGTGGGTCGCGATCGCCCGCCCGCTCGGCGAGGTCGGTTGCCTCAGTCATGATGTCAACGTACGTTGACACCTCCCCACTGTCAACCCCAGTTGACATGCCGACGGCCGGCCCGGAGACCCGGACCGGCCGTCGGGACGAACCTCGTCCTCAGGGATTCGTGAGCACGATCTTGCCGAACTGCCCGCCTGAGTCCATCCGTTCGAAGCCCTCCCGCGCCCGGTCCATGGGCAGCACCTCGTCGATGACGGGACGCACCCCCGTGGCGGCGCAGAAGGAGAGGAGGTCCTCCAGTTCGTCCTTGGTGCCCATGGTCGACCCGACGACCTTGAGCTCCAGGAAGAAGATCCGGGTCAGCTCGGCGTGCGAGGGCCGGTCACCGCTGGTGGCGCCGGAGATGACCAACGTGCCGCCGGGCCGCAGCGACTTCACCGAGTGGGACCAGGTGGCCGCCCCCACGGTCTCGATCACCGCGTCGACCCGCTGCGGCAGCCGCGCCCCGCTCTCCAGGGCCTCCACGGCCCCGAGTTCCAGCGCCCGCTTCCGCTTGGCCTCGTCCCGGCTGGTGGCGAAGACCCGCAGCCCCGCGGCCTTGCCGAGCACGATCGCGGCGGTGGCGACACCACCGCCGGCCCCCTGCACCAGTACGGAATCCCCGGGCCGCACCCCGGCGTTGGTGAACAGCATCCGGTACGCGGTCAGCCAGGCGGTCGGCAGACAGGCGGCCTCCTCGAAGGAGAGCTCCTTCGGCTTGGGCAGGACGTTCCAGGTGGGCACGGCGACCTGCTCGGCGAACGTGCCCTGGTAGCGCTCGGTCAGGATGGACCGGGGCTCGCGGGGACCCACCCCGTGGCCGCTCTGTCCGATCACCGAGTGCAGGACGACCTCGTTGCCGTCCTCGTCGACGCCGGCGGCGTCGCAGCCGAGGATCATCGGCAGCTTGTCCTCCGCGAGGCCCACGCCCCGCAGGGACCAGAGGTCATGGTGGTTGAGGGAGGCGGCCTTGACCGTGACGGTGCTCCAGCCGGGCCGGGACTCGGGAGCGGGACGCTCTCCCGCCTCCAGACCCGCGAGCGGCTGGTCACGGTCGATTCGGGCGGCGTAGACGGCGAACATGACCTTGACGATAGGTTCCCCGCCCCGCCGAAGGAACCAGGCCCCGCTGTGAGACACGCCCTCTTGCCACACGGCGGGATGCGCCACCCGGGCGGCCCAAGCCCCCGGCACGGAAAATCGGCACAGGGAAACAGAAAATCGGCCCCGCCCACCCGGGACGGGGCCAACCTGTGATCCGCGCGCCTCAGCGGCGGGCGACACCCTCGGCCCGGGCGGCCGCGGCCACCGCCGCCGTCACCGCGGGGGCGACCCGCTCGTCGAACGGGGACGGGATGACGTAGTCGGCGGCGAGGTCGTCACCGACCACCGAGGCCAGCGCCTCGGCCGCCGCCAGCTTCATCCCCTCGGTGATCCGGGAGGCCCGCACCTGCAGCGCCCCCGCGAAGATGCCGGGGAACGCCAGCACGTTGTTGATCTGGTTCGGGAAGTCCGACCGCCCGGTGGCCACGACGGCCGCGTACTTGTGCGCGACCTCCGGGTGCACCTCCGGGTCGGGGTTGGCCATGGCGAAGACGAACGCGCCCTCGGCCATCGACGCCACCGCCGGCTCGGGCACCGTGCCGCCGGAGACGCCGATGAAGACGTCGGCGCCGGCCAGCGCCGACTCCAGCGATCCGGAGAGGCCGGCCTTGTTGGTGAACGACGCCAGCTCCGCCTTGATCGGCGTGAGGTCCTCGCGGTCCCGCGACACGACACCCTTGCGGTCGGCCACGGCGACGTCGCCGATGCCGGCCTCGATCAGCATCTTGGCGATCGCGACACCCGCGGCGCCCGCGCCCGAGATCACGGCCCGCAGCTCACCGAGCGTCCGCCCGCTCAGCCGCGCCGCGTTCCGCAGCGCCGCCAGCGACACGACCGCCGTGCCGTGCTGGTCGTCGTGGAAGACCGGGATGTCCAGCCGCTCCTGCAGCCGCTTCTCGATCTCGAAGCAGCGGGGCGCGGAGATGTCCTCCAGGTTCACCCCGCCGAAGGACGGGGCGAGCCGGACCACGGTCTCGACGATCTCGTCCACGTCGGTGCAGTCCAGGGCGATCGGGACCGCGTCCACACCGCCGAACTGCTTGAAGAGGATGGCCTTGCCCTCCATCACCGGGAGGGAGGCCTCGGGCCCGATGTCACCGAGTCCCAGCACGGCCGTACCGTCCGTCACGACGGCGACGACCTGCGACTTCCACGTGTAGTCGTGGACGAGGTCCGGCTGCTCGGCGATCGCGCTGCACACCTTCGCGACGCCGGGCGTGTAAGCCAGGGACAGATCGTCCTTGTCACGGATCGGCACGGTGGCCTGCACGGCCATCTTGCCGCCGCGGTGCAGCGCGAACGCCGGGTCGAAGGAGTCAAGGGGCTCGGCCCCGTTGCCCTGCTCCGTACGACCGTTCCGGCTTTCGCTGTCGCTGCGAGGATTGACAATCTCCGCTGCCACTTGGTTTTACCCCTTAAGTGTTCATGGTTTGAGGGTTGCCACTCCTGGTGAGGGGTGGGCGGGACCGCGCAAGGCCCGGAGGGTTGATGCGTACGGGCCGAACACGACGGGCGCGCCGCACACGCGCCCTGAGCCCCGGATGAGGGGTGTAAAGAACCTTCTTACCGGACGGACGCCGTCGGCGACGAGTCCATAACGCGAAGGTCACATGCCGCCGCTCTGAATTGTCGCTCCATATCAGGACAAGGTCGGGACGGTCTACGAGCAAGCCCACAATCACGACAAAAACCGTGGCCGACGCGTCCACATCCTGGAATGAACCGAAGATTCTCCGGCTGGAACGGCCGATTCCCGCAGACTGTCCGGTCAGATGTCCCGGAGTGGTGCGGTTCGGGTGTCACCCGTTATCCGATTTTGACATCGCGGGTCCCCTGAATGGCTCAGACCGAATGGCAAGATGCCGTAATCGCACGAGGTCGCGACACTCGAAGACGTGTGTTCTCGTCGACCTGCGGCGCTGTCGGTACCCATCGGCAGTGGCCCCCCATCGGCATCTCCACCCATCCGCCGGAGGAACCCACCATGACCGCAAGCACCACCCGTCGTACCACCGCCGCGCGTTCCCGTCTTGCAGCGGTCGGCGCGATCGCGGTCGCAGGCGCACTGATTCTCACCGGCTGCGGTGACCAGACGGACAAGAGCAGCGACAGCGGCACCGCCGACTCGTCCAACGCGCCGCTCGCCGACAAGCTCCCGGCCGACATCCGCAAGGCGGGGGTCATCAAGGTGGGCTCGGACATCGCGTACCCGCCGGTCGAGTTCATGAAGGACGGCAAGGCCGTCGGCATCGACCCCGACATCGCGGAGGCCCTGGGCAAGCAGCTCGGGGTGGAGTTCGACTTCCAGAACGGCAAGTTCGACCAGCTCATCGTCGGTCTGCAGTCCGACCGCTTCAACGTGATCATGTCCGCGATGAACGACACCAAGGACCGCCAGAACGGCATCGACTCGGACACCGGCAAGAAGGCCGGCGACGGCATCGACTTCGTCGACTACTTCACCGCCGGTACGTCGATCCTCGTCCAGAAGGGCAACCCCAAGGGCATCAAGTCCCTGGACGACCTGTGCGGCCAGGTGGTGGCGCTGCAGCGCGGCACCACCTCCGAGGGCATCGCGAACGCGCAGAACAAGAAGTGCACCGACGACGGCAAGCCGGCCATCAAGCTCCAGACCTACGACACCGACCCCGAGGCGCTGCTGCGTCTGAAGCAGGGCGCGTCCGTCGCCGACCTGAACGACTTCCCGGTCGCGGCCTACAACGCGAAGACCTCGGGCGGCGGCAAGGACTTCGAGGTCGTCGGCGAGCAGATCGAGGCCGGTCCGTACGGCATCGGTGTGAGCAAGGAGGACACCCAGCTCCGGGACGCCATCCAGGCGGCCATGAACGCCATCATCGAGAACGGCGAGTACACCAAGATCCTGGAGAAGTGGAACGTCACGGACGGTGCGGTGACCGAGGCGAAGGTCAACGGCGGTTCCTGAACCTCGGCGACACTGAAGGGCAGTCACTGTGACAGACACGGTTGACAAGGTTCCGGCGTCATCGGTGCCGCCGGAGCAGATCAAGGCGATCCCGGTGCGCCACTACGGCCGCTGGGTGGCCGGCGCGGTGGTCATCGCCATCCTGGTGCTGATCGGGATCGCCTTCTCCAACGCGAACATCAACTACGGCATCATCCCCGACTACCTCACGGACGGCACGATCCTGTCCGGCGCCTGGCACACGCTGTACATCTCCGTGCTCGCCATGGCGCTCGGCCTCGTCCTGGGCGTGATCCTCGCGGTCATGCGGATGTCGTCGAACCCGGTCACCAGCACGGTGGCCTACTTCTACGTCTGGTTCTTCCGGGGCACGCCGGTCCTGGTCCAGCTGCTCATCTGGTACAACATCGCGCTGGTGTTCCCCGTTCTCAACCTGGGGTTCTACAAGGACGAGATGAACCAGGTGATGACGCCGTTCCTGGCGGCACTGCTGGGCCTCGGCCTCAACGAGGCCGCGTACATGTCCGAGATCGTCCGCGCGGGCATCCAGTCCGTCGACGAGGGACAGACGGAGGCGTCCCACGCGCTGGGCATGACCCAGTCCAAGACGCTGCGCCGGGTGGTGCTCCCCCAGGCGATGCGGGTGATCGTGCCGCCGACGGGCAACGAGTTCATCAACATGCTGAAGACCTCGTCGCTCGCCTACGCGGTGCAGTTCAACGAACTCATCAAGCGGTCCACCGACGTCTCCAGCACCTCGCTGGCGGTGGTCGAGATGTACTTCGTGGCGTCCATCTGGTACCTGGCCCTCACCAGCGTCTTCAGCGTCGGCCAGTACTACCTGGAGCGCCGCTACGCCCGTGGCTCGACGCGTAATCTGCCGCCGACGCCGCTGCAGCGCCTGAAGAAGAACCTCCGCCTGTTCAACTCCTTCGGCCGCCCGGAGGTGACCCGATGAGCAAGATCGACAAGGACGTGGTGAGCGTCCCGAGCGGTCACCCGATGGTCAGGGCGGAGGGCGTGCACAAGTCCTTCGGCCTCGCGCACATCCTCAAGGGCATCGACCTGGAGGTGAACGCGCGGGAGGTGTTCTGCCTGATCGGCCCGTCCGGCTCCGGCAAGTCCACGTTCCTGCGGTGCATCAACCACCTGGAGAAGATCAGCGCCGGCCGGCTGTCCGTCGACGGCGAGCTGGTCGGCTACCGGCAGAAGGGCGACAAGCTCTACGAGCTCAAGGAGAAGGAGGTCGCGGCGCAGCGACGGGACATCGGCATGGTGTTCCAGCGCTTCAACCTCTTCCCCCACATGACGGCGCTGGAGAACGTCATGGAGGCTCCGGTCCAGGTCAAGCGCGAGACCAAGGCCGTGGCCCGGGAGCGCGCGGAGCGGCTGCTTGACCGGGTCGGCCTCGGCGACCGCAGGGGCCACTACCCCGCCCAGCTCTCCGGCGGTCAGCAGCAGCGCGTCGCCATCGCCCGCGCGCTGGCGATGCAGCCCAAGCTGATGCTCTTCGACGAGCCGACCTCGGCGCTCGACCCGGAGCTGGTCGGCGAGGTCCTCGACGTCATGCGCGACCTCGCCGAGGACGGCATGACGATGATCGTCGTCACCCACGAGATGGGCTTCGCCCGGGAGGTGGGCGACTCGCTGGTGTTCATGGACGACGGCGTGGTCGTCGAGTCCGGCCACCCGCGCGAGGTGCTGACGAACCCGCAGCACGACCGCACCAAGTCGTTCCTGTCCAAGGTGCTCTGACCGCGGACGAGCGCGCACGGCGAAGGGGCGGTACGGACTTCCGTACCGCCCCTTCGCGTTCCCTCCGGCTACTTCAGCGCCAGCAGCAGGGTGTCCGACGGCGAGCACCACACCGGCCGCGCCTCGCCGAACCCCTTCTCGCGCAGCACGCGCGCGTGCCAGGCGGCCGGCGGCATGTCACCGTCGGCGTGCTCGCCGTAGATCTCGAAGCGGCGGGCCGTCGGTCCGGCGAGGACCGGGTCCTTCGCGGCGAGCTGCCACCACTGGGCCCAGTCGAGGGCACCGTCCCGCTTGGCCCGGTCCATGCGGGCGTGGCGCAGGGCGCGCTCGGCCGCGTTGATCCGGGGCGTCGTGTCGTCGATCATGTGGTCCGCGTTCATGAAGACACCGCCGTCGCGGACGAGCCCCGCGATGTGCCCGTAGAGATCCGCGAGGGGGTCCCGGTGCAGCCAGTGGAGGGCGGTCGCGGTCAGCACGGCGTCGTAGGAGTCGTACGGCAGCCTCGCCGTCCACTCGGGGTCCTTGAGGTCGGCCGTCACGAAGGAGACCCGCTCGTCCCCCTCGAACGTGCCCTCCGCGATGGCGAGCAGTGCCGGGTCCAGGTCGACGCCGGTGCTGGTGGCGTCCGGGAACCGGTCGAACAGCCGGGCGGTGATGCTGCCCGTGCCGCAGGCGAGGTCGAGCACGCGCGGCGCGGTGCCGACGAGGGCCTCCACCATGTCGAGCATGACCCGGAAGCGTTCCTCGCGGTCCGGCATGTACCACTCCTGCTGCCGGTCCCAGCTCTCCTGCCAGGCCCGCCAGTCGGCGGCGGCCGTGGTGGTGTCCGCGTCCGTCATCGAGCGCCTCCCTCGCATACGTCCCGTAATACCCTGGGTGCGGAATCATCTGTTACAAGACCGCGCTCCTGACGATAGATCCCCTGCGTAAGGACTACAAGTGGAACTGGCCTATTACTCGGATTACGCCGTGCGCCTCGTCAACACCGAGGAACCGGCCCGGGGGAAGGACACGCTGACCTCGGTCGAGGCCGTCCGCGACCTGTTCGGCGCCAACCAGTCGGCCGCCCGGCGCACCACCGACGCCGATGTGACGCGGTTCCGCTCGGTCCGGGCCAGGCTCCGCTCGGTCTTCGAGGCGGCGGACGGCGGCGACGAGACCCTCGCCGTCGACCTGCTGAACTCACTGCTGCTGGAGTTCCCGGTCAGCCCGCAGATCTCCGGCCACGACTTCCGCGACGACGACGGCCGCCCGCTGTGGCACATGCACCTGGCCGACCACCCGTCCAACGCCACCGCCGGCTACGCCGCCATCGCCGCGATGGGCCTGGCCTTCCACCTCACCGAGTACGGCGTGGACCGCCTCGGCCTGTGCGAGGCGTCGCCCTGCCGCAACGCCTACCTTGACACCTCCACCAACCGCTCCCGCCGCTACTGCTCCGACCGCTGCGCCACCCGCGCCAACGTGGCCGCCTACCGGGCCCGCAAACGCCTGGAGGCCGACCGGCCGGAGAGCACGGGCCGGGCCGACGACAGCGCCCAGCCCACCACGGCCAGCGGCGAACGCCGCTCGGAGCCGCGCGGCCGGTAACGGAACCGGACCCGGCCGAGCACCAGCTCGTCGGGCACCACCCCGTAGTCGGTGCTGTCGCCGCCCGCGAACGCGTTGTCCCCGAGCACCCACCAGCCGCCGTCGCGCCGCTCGGCGGCCCGCTTGACGACGAGCAGGTCCTGCTGGAACGGATGCCGCAGCACGATCACGTCCCCGCGTTTGACCCGGGCGCCGTAGTGCACCAGGAGCCGGTCCCCGTGGTGCAGCGTGGGCACCATGGACGGCCCGGTCACCTCGGCCACCCCGAAGGGCAGCGGCGCCCTCGCCCGCTCGGCGTCCTGCGACAGCTCCGGCATCTCCCGGCACCTCCCCGGTTCGTCCTCCACCAGTCTCAGTCTCACCCCGGACTTTTGTCCTAAGCCCGCGGGGGCACCCGCGAAAAGCCGTCCGGCACGGAGTAATGTCCAGTGTGAGAAGACGATCACGAGGAAGGAAACGCTCCATGCTTTCCCGCCTGTTTGCCCCCAAGGTCAAGGTCAGCGCCCACTGCGACCTGCCCTGCGGCGTGTACGACCCGGCCCAGGCCCGCATCGAGGCGGAGTCGGTGAAGGCCGTCCAGGAGAAGATGGCCGGCAACGACGACCCGCACTTCCAGGCCCGTGCCACGGTCATCAAGGAGCAGCGCGCCGAGCTGGCGAAGCACCACGTCTCCGTGCTGTGGAGCGACTACTTCAAGCCCCCGCACTTCGAGAAGTACCCGGAGCTGCACCAGCTGGTCAACGACACCCTGAAGGCCCTCTCGGCCGCCAAGGCGTCGACGGACCCGGCCACCGGCCAGAAGGCGCTGGACTACATCGCCCAGATCGACAAGATCTTCTGGGAGACCAAGAAGGCCTGACCCGGTCCGACCCGTGCGGCGGCCGGCGGTCGGTGCACCATCTCGGGTTCGCGGACACCTCGAAGGGTCCCGTGCCGTCTCCGTGCGGCCGGGGCCCTTCGGCGTGTGCGGGACGGCTGCCGCGGGGCGTGGGATGCTGGGCGGATGGAGCTGGAGGATCTGGTGCGGCTGCGGCGGGCGCGGGACCGGATGGACCGGGAGTACGCCGAGCCGCTCGACGTCCCGGAGCTGGCGCGGACCGCGTTGATGTCGGCCGGGCACTTCCAGCGCAGCTTCCGCGAGGCGTACGGGCAGACGCCGTACGCCTATCTCATGACCCGGCGCATCGAGCGTGCCAAGGCGTTGCTGCGGCGGGGCGATCTCACGGTGACGGAGGTGTGCCTCGCGGTCGGCTGCACCTCGCTCGGTTCGTTCAGCTCGCGGTTCACCGAGCTGGTCGGGGAGACGCCGAGCGCGTACCGGGCCCGGTCGCACGAGGAGAGCGCGGTCATTCCGCCGTGCGTGGCGCGGGTGTACACCCGGCCGGTCCGGGGCCGGGCGCGGGTCGATCCGAGTGAGACCTTCTAGCGTGGACGCATGGACACAGGAAACGACGTACGGCTCGCCCAGTGCTTCATCGCCGTCGACGACCACGACAAGGCGCTGGTCTTCTACCGTGACGTGCTCGGGCTGGAGGTCCGCAACGACGTGGGCTTCGAGGGGATGCGCTGGGTGACGGTCGCCTCGCCGGAGCAGCCGGAGGTGGAGATCGTGCTGGAGCCGCCCGCCGCGAACCCGGACGCCTCCCCCGCCGACAGGCAGGCGATGGCCGAGCTGTTGGCCAAGGGCATGCTGCGCGGGGTCAACTTCACCACCACCGACTGCGACGCCCTCTTCGAGCGTGTCCGCGCCGCCGGTGTGGACGTGCTCCAGGAGCCGGTGGACCAGCCGTACGGGGTGCGTGACTGCGCGTTCCGTGACCCGGCGGGGAACATGCTGCGGTTCATGGAACGACCCGGGCCCGGGTAGTGGCGCGGCGTTCTACGATCGGGCGATGAGCATCCGCTGGACGTACGCCTTCATCGACCGGCCCGCCCTTCGGGCCGGTCCGGCCGCCGAGTTCTGGACGGCGGTCACGGGCACCCGGCTGTCCGCAGTCCGCGGGGACGACGGGGAGTTCGTGACCCTGCTGGCGGACGGCGCCGACGCCTGCGTCAAGCTCCAGGGAGTCGTCTCGGGCGGGGGCGGAGCCCATCTCGACTTCTCCGTGGACGACGTACCGGAGTTCGTGGCGCACGCGTCGCGGCTGGGCGCGGAGACGGTCGGCGAGCACGAGGGGTGGGCCGTACTGCGGTCGCCCGCTGGGCAGTTGTTCTGCGCGGTGCCCTGGCACGGGGAGTCGGTGCGGCCGCCCGTCGTGCACGGCAGCCGGCTGGACCAGGTGTGCCTGGACGTTCCGCCGTCCCGCCACGAGGCCGAAGTCGCCTTCTGGAGCGGTCTTCTGGCCGATTGGGAATCCGTGCCCGGTTCGCTGCCCGAGTTCCATGTGGTGAAGCCGCCGGCCGGGCTCCCGGTACGCGTCCTGCTCCAGCGCCTGGCGGAGGAAGGCCCCGTCTCCGCGCACCCCGATCTCGCCTGCGCCGACATCGGGGCGGCCAGGGCGCGGCACGAGGGGCTCGGGGCCGTGTTCGTGGCCGCGTTCGGCCACTGGACGGTGATGCGGGATCCCGCGGGTGGCGTCTACTGCCTCACGGGCCGCGATCCGGAGACGGGCGGGGTGCGGCGCAGACCGGAGTAGTCAGTGGTGACGGCAGGCGGTGGCCACCAGTCCGTCCTCGACGCCCGGCGGGATCTCGGTGGGGGGACATCGCGTCCGCCGGTCCGACGGGAGACCGGGGGCGGGACCGGGCCGTGCGTCCTCCCAGCCGATCGGTGGGGGCGGCTCCGCGGCTTCCCGCAGCCACAGCGTCAGCCCTCCGCCGACGATCACGGCAGCCGTCCAGGCACCGACGCCCCACCGCCACAAGGCGCGGCGGCGTCCGTTCCCCCTGCTCTCCATGCCGCAACGCTAGCGCGCCGTGGGGGCCTCGCCTCCGGTGTTCCTCCGTGCCGATACGGGCTCCGGGGCGACGGTCCTCCCGGATCCCGGAGGCGCCGCGCCGGCTTCGGTCTCATGGTCCGGGCACTTCTCGCACTCCCGGTTGCGGCACGGGCCGTGCGTCCACACCGGGACCCATGCGCCCAGCGTCTTGTGGCGCCGGACCACCGTCTCCACCGGCTGTCCGCAGGCGGGACAGACGGGCTGTTCGCTGTCCATGTCCCCAGGGTAGGCCCGGAGCGGGTTCAGCGCTTCCTGCTGTACGTCCGCACCAGCACACCGTTGCCGAACGAGCGCACCGACTCCAGCGCGAACTGCGTGATCGCGAAACCGGAGTCGAACATCGGCATGCCGGAGCCCTGCACGATGGGGTACGTCTTGATGACCAGCTCGTCGATCTCGTCGGCCAGTTCACCGGCGATCCTGGCCCCGCCGCACAGGTAGATGTCGTATGCGCTGTCCTCCGCCTTCAGCGCGCGCACCCGGCCGACCAGGTCGTCCGCGATGATCTCGACGTTGGGGTCGGGCGACTCCCCCAGCGTGCGGGAGGCGACGTATTCACGCAGGTGGGCGTAGGGGCTGGTGATGCCCTCCTTCAGGGCGATGTCGTAGCTGGCCCGGCCCTGGACGATCGTGTCGAACCGCTTGTTCGGCAGGTCGTCGATGTTCATCTGCCGACGGCCGGGGGTCGAGATGGTCTCCGGGTACTCCGACACGAGGAAGCCGAGGAACTCCTCGTCGACGAAGGGGTACATCGCCGACGCGTCGCCCTCCGGGTCCCCGATGAAGCCGTCGATGGAGCAGGCGATGTAGTAGGTGAGCTTTCGCAACGCGGCCTCTTTCCGTGGACTGCCTTCGCTTGAACAACTCCAGTTGTAGTACTTCAGCTGTAGTGGTGCAAGGCGGTTTACCGAATCCGAGGCAAGTGGGTGGGCGGATTCCGCATGTGGGCGGCCCGGACGCCTAGGACCTGTGGTGTCCGCGGCTCGCCGCCGCGCGGCGGACCATACGGGTGTGCCGTACGGCGATCACCAGGAAGAGGCCCACGACCAGGGCCGGGACCGTGACGATCACGCCGGGGACGGCGACGGCCGCCGCTCCCGCGACCGGACCCGCGACGAGCAGGGCGGCGACCGCTCCGCGGGGGCGGTGGGCGTCGGCGGGCAGCGGGGCGTGCGGCAACCGCGCCCACTG
>NZ_NCTE01000170.1 GCF_002114215.1 Streptomyces sp. 13-12-16
TGCGGGAAGAGCAGGTAGTCCTGGAAGACGACACCCACCGGGCGCGACTCCGGCGGCGTACGGCGCAGGTCCACGCCGTCCAGCCGCAGGTGCCCGGCGGCCAGCGGGGCGAGGCCCGCGAGGGCGCGCAGGGCGGTGGTCTTGCCGGCCCCGTTCGGGCCCAGCAGGGCGACGACGTCACCGGGCGCGGCGGTCAGCGCGACGTCCAGGCGGAAGGAGCCGCGGTCGACGACCAGGTGCGCGTCCAGGCCCTCGGCGGCGTCGGGCACGGTCCCGGGATGCTTCGGCATGGGGTCAGAGGGTCCTCGTCCAGCGGTCGCGCAGCCCGGCCAGTACGGCGATGGACACCGCCAGCAGGACCAGGCTGAGGGCGATGGCGGCGGCCGGGTCGTTCTGCAGGGCGAGGTAGACCGCGAGCGGCATGGTCTGGGTGCGGCCGGGGAAGTTGCCGGCGAAGGTGATCGTCGCGCCGAACTCCCCGAGGGCCCGCGCCCAGGCCAGTACGGCACCGGCCGCGATGCCGGGAGCGATCAGCGGCAGCGTGACCCGGCGGAACGCGGTGAAGCGGGAGGCGCCCAGGGTGGTGGCCGCCTCCTCGTAGCGCGGGTCGGCGGCCCGCAGCGTGCCCTCGACGCTGATGACGAGGAACGGCATCGCCACGAACGTCTCGGCGAGGACGACGCCCGTGGTGGTGAAGGGCAGGGTGACGCCGAACCACGCGTCCAGCCACTGGCCGACGACGCCGTTGCGGCCCAGCGCGAGCAGCAGGGCGACACCGCCCACCACCGGGGGCAGCACCAGCGGGAGCGTCACCAGGGCGCGGACCAGACCCCGGCCGGGGAAGTCCGTACGGGCCAGCAGCCAGGCCAGTGGGACGCCGACGACCAGGCTCAGCGCGGTCGCCGTCGTGGCGCACAGCAGCGACAGGCGCAGCGCCTCCCACACCTCGGGGCTGGTCAGCTGCTCGGGGAGGTCCCGCCAGGGGGCGCGGAGGAGGAGGGCGAGGAGGGGCACCAGAAGGAACGCCAGGCCCAGGAGGGCGGGCGCGAGGAGGGCGAGGGGGACACCGCGGCCGGGGGCGCGGGGGCGTGCCTTCCGGGGGGCTTCCCGACCGGTGGTCATGGCTTCAGGAACCCCGCCTCAGCCAGGACCTTCCGGCCCTCCGCGGACTTCACCAGCGCCACGAACGCCTTCGCCGCCGACGGATTGGGCGCGTTCTCGAGCCGGGCGATCGGATAGTCGTTGACGGCCTCGGCGGACTCCGGGAATTCCACGCCCTCCACCTTGTCACCGGCCGCCCTCACATCCGTGCGGTACACGAGGGCGGCGTCGGCCTCCTTCAGCCGGACCTTCGTCAGGGCGCTCCTGACGTCCCGCTCGTACGAGACCGGCTCCAGCTCGACGCCGCCGGCGCTGAGGGCGGTCCGCGCGGCGGCTCCGCAGGGCACCGTCTCGTCGCACAGCACGACCTTGAGGCCGGAGGCGGTCAGGTCATCGAGGGAGCCGATCGCGTGCGGGTTGCCCGGCGCGGTGGCGATCTCCAGCCGGTTGCGGACGAACGTGCTCGGGCTGCCCGCCGTGAGCCCCTCGTCCGTGACGAGCTTCATCGTCTCCGTGCCGGCCGCCGCGAAGACGTCGGCCGGGGCACCGCTGCCGATGCCGGCGGCCAGGCTGTCGCTGCCGCCGAAGTTGAAGGTGACCTCGGTCCCCGGGTGCTCCTTCTCGAACCGCTCGCCCAGCGTCGTGAAGCTTTCCTTCAGCGAGGCGGCCGCGAAGACGGTGACCGTGCCGGTGACGCCCTGCCCGCCGGACTCCGCGGACGCCGACGAGTGCGAGCCGGACGCGGAACAGGCGCTCAGCACCAGTACGGCGGCGGCTGTCCCGGCACCGGCGATCCGACGGGTCCAAGGCGAACGGGGCATGTCGGAGCACTCCCTCTGTGGGCCGGCGGAAGAGCCCGCAACGCCCTCCCGATACGCCGATCATACTGGCGCATCTGCAAGGTGTTCATTCCCTGTCTCATGGCATGAGCGAGGAAAAGTGTCCAGAGGGTACGCATGTGCGTCCACGTGGGTGGGCTGTCGCCGTCAGGTGCGGTCGATATGGACGTTCGTCGACTTCACGCGGGCCGTGGCCTCCACGCCGACCTCCAGCCCCAGTTCCTCGACGGCCTCCCGGGTGAGCAGCGAGACGAGGCGGTGCGGACCGGCCTGGATCTCGACCTGGGCGGCGACGTCGCCGAGCTTGATCGCGGTGACGATGCCGGGGAAGGCGTTGCGGGCGGAGGTGTACGGAGTGCCCTCCTCGACGGCGCCGGCCCTGGCGAGTTCGACGGAGAACGCCGCCAGGTCCCGCCCGTCGACGAGCCGGCGTCCGCCGTCGTCGCGGTGGGTGGTGATACGTCCCGCGTCCGCCCAGCGGCGGGCGGTGTCCGGGCTCACGCCGAGCAGCCTCGCTGCCTGGCCGATCGTGTAGGACTGCATGCCGGTCACGATAGGTGGTGCCGGAAGTGCCTCAGCCCCGCTCGGCGGGAGCGGCCGTGCTCGCCCGGACGACGAGGTCCGTGCCCAGTTCCACACGGGGGGAGTCCGGCTGTTCGCCACGGGTGAGACGGAGCACCGTACGGACGGCGAGTTTGCCCATGTCGGCCAGGGGCTGGCGGACGGTGGTCAGCGGCGGCGCCGACCAGCGGACCTCCGGAAGGTCGTCGAAGCCGACCACGCTCATGTCCTCCGGGGCCCTGAGCCCCCGGCCGCGCAGCGCCTCGACCGCCCCCAGCGCCATCTGGTCGCTGGCCGCGAACACCGCGGTCGGCGGTTCCGGCAGGTCCAGCAGGGCGTTGCAGCCCGCGAAGCCGGCCTCCGGGCGGAAGTCACCGGGGACGATCAGCGATGCGTCGAGCGCGATGCCGGAGCCCTCGAGCGCCGCCCGGTAGCCGTCGAGCCGCGCGCGTGCGCAGAGCAGGCGCGACGGCCCGGCGATCATCCCGATCCTGCGGTGTCCCAGGGCCAGCAGGTGTTCGGTCGCGGCCATGCCGCCCGACCAGTTGGCGGCGCCGATGGTCGGTACGTCCGCGGCGGGGGAGCCGGCCGGGTCCACGACCACCAGCGGGACGCCCAGGCTCTGCAGCTCCTCGTGCAGTGTGTTCATCGCGGAGGTCACGAGGATGACGCCGTCGGACGCGCGCGCCCGCAGATTGCGCGTCCACTCCCGGGCGTCGCCGGAACGCCCGTGGATCGCCGACACCACCGTGCCCGCCCCGGCCGCGTGGGCGGCCTCCTCGACACCGCGGATGATCTCCACCGCCCAAGGGCTGCCGAGGTCGTTGAAGACCAGGTCGAGCAGGACCGGACGCGAGGCGGAGGCGTTGGGGCGCTTGCGGTAGCCGTGACGGCGCAGCAGGTCCTCGACCCGGGCGCGGGTCCCCGGGGAGACGTCGGAACGGCCGTTGACCACGCGGGAGACGGTCGGCACGGAGACGCCGGCCTGCCGGGCGATCTCCGTGATCGTGACTCTGCCCCCGGCCTCGGCCCCATGTGCTGCCACTTGTCCCACCTCCGTGACGAAACCCGCGAAACTTCCAGGAGTCTTCCGGAAAGCGGGTGTCCGTGGGAAGGCGTCGCGGGGCTGACTCTTGCCGGAGGGGCCGGCCGGTCACCCCTCCCACGTGCCGGATCACGGTGGGTGATCGACCCCGGACACGCGTCGGGGCCGGCGCGCAGGAGGTCCTGCGTCCGGCCCCTCGTCGCCCCGGGCGGGCCCCGTTCCGCCCGGTCGTGCTCAGGCGGTGGTCAGGCTGGCGCCCCGGGGGCGCCGCGGGGCGATGATCCTGCCGTCGGGCAGGAGTTCACCGGTGTCCTCGAAGAACACGACACCGTTGCACAGCAGGCTCCAGCCCTGCTCCGGGTGGTGCGCCACGAGACGGGCGGATTCCCGGTCGGCGGAGTCTGCTGAGGGGCACGGTGGCTGGTGCTGGCACATGGGTGGGATCTCTCGCTCTGTGGTGACCTGTGAGTCGGCTGTCGTTTCAGTTCCGCGGCGTGAAGCTTCGTTCATGGCCGCCCCCCGTTGTGATAAGTCGGTCGGAAACCAGTGTTGCCCCATGGGCGGGGATCCGCAGGCATTTCGCGGCACCGCTCCTCACAGCTTGAGGACGCGTCACCCGTGCGGACGGTTCATCCCAACTGCACTGTCACTTCGGGTGGTTCGCCGTGGTCGGATGGGGCTAGTCCTTCCGGAAGACGCGTGTGCCCCGCCGCGTCGGGGGTCCGGGCGGCGGGGCACACGGTGAGCTCTCAGGCGGGCGAGCCGAGCAGGCGGGTCGGTGCCACCCGGTGCGTCAGGACCGGGAGCAGGTCGGTGAACCGGTGCGGGCGGTGGGCCGCGATGCCGGGCGGCGCCGGGGCGAGCGGGACGAGCAGATCGGTGGCGGCCGGGTGCCCGGTGGCGCCGTCCGCGGTGGGATCGCCGTGCAGCCAGAGCGCCAGCATGTAGAGGCTCGGCACCGACAGCAGCCGGGGCTGGTACGGCTGTGTCATGGCCTCGGCCTGGCGCAGCGCGAGTTCGGTGGAGGTGATGTAGGGGCCCTCGAAGAAGCGGGAGAACGTCCAGCCGTCGGCGGTGAGCACGGTGTCCGCGGCGGCCACCGCGCGGTCACCGGTGCGGATCAGGAAACGCCAGCCGGCCAGCCGGGTCGAGGTCCCGTCGTCGGGGGTGGTCCGGTCCAGGACGTGCACGGGAAGGGGCAGCTCGGGTGAGGCGGGTCCCTGGGTGACGAGCAGGGAGGGAGTTCGGGCTTCGCGGACCGCGGTCGGCGAGGAGAGCGCGGTCAGGACGGAACGCAGTGCGGGCGCGGGAGCCGGGGGAACGTGCAGCGGCATGGTGGGTCGCCTCTCATTCGAAGGCACAGTGGCGCGAGGGCGGGGCGTGGCGGGGCGGACGGCGCTGTCAGCTCGCGAAGGTCAGAGAGGCAGGGGCCGGGGGCTGAGCCCGGGAGGCGGGGGTGAGGAGTGCCGCACGCCACCTCCCGGCTGGATCGCTCGAGCCGTGGGCGCCAACCTTCTGCCTTGTGCGCGAAGTTTATACGACATGTGTTCAGACTGTGTTTCGCCTAGCTGTTTTCAACCGGCGGAACAAGGGTACTTCTGGCCGGTGAAATGTGAAAATCATCCCGATTCCAGGCCGGGTGCACGCCGATGACCTCGGAAAATGGCCGCGAAGCGGTCGGCCAATTCTCGTCGGCGTTTTTCACGAGTTCGCAACCGACCCGCAAGTCGTCTTCTGCGCCATGCCTCGTGAATGTGCCACTGGTCACCTCGACCAGACTAGCGGTCGACGGTTCCGTCCGGGGCGTTATCGATCGCATCGACGGGGCATCCTCCCCTGTGGACCGGGACCCCGGCGGCCGCTCTTCGGCCCGCCCGTGCGAGGAAGGACCCTTCGATGGGGGAGAAGGTCGTGGCAGGTCAGTTCGACCTGTCCGATCGCCAGCGCTACCGCGAGAAGCTCCGCAGCTGTCTGACGGGCTTGGAGCGACTGCTGGCGGAGAAGCGTTTCGACCGCCCCAAGAACCTCATGGGGCTGGAGATCGAATTGAATCTCGCGGGCGCCGACGGCATGCCGAGAATGTTGAATGCGCAAGTCCTCGAACGGATCGCCAGCAGGGACTTCCAGACGGAACTCGCCATGTTCAATCTGGAAGTGAACATCGCCCCCCACCGATTGGGCGGGCGGGTATTCGACCGGCTCGACGAGGAACTGCGCACTTCGCTCACGTACGCCGACCGGAAGGCCGGTGAGGTGGACGCGGGGATCGTGATGATCGGCATCCTGCCGACACTGGACCGGGACGACCTGGTCTCCTCGAACCTTTCCGACGTCGACCGCTACGCATTGCTCAACGAACAGATCGTGGCCGCGCGCGGCGAGGAGTTCACCCTCGACATCGACGGCGTCGAACGCCTCAGCTGCACCTCCAAGTCCATCGCCCCCGAGGCCGCCTGCACCTCGGTGCAACTGCACCTCCAGGTCACCCCGGAGCGCTTCGCCGGCGTGTGGAACGCTGCCCAGGCCGTCGCCGCCGCCCAGATCGCCGTCGGCGCCAACTCGCCCTTCCTCTTCGGCCGCGAACTGTGGCGCGAGTCCCGGCCCCCGCTGTTCCAGCAGTCCACCGACACCCGCCCGCCCGAGCTCCAGGCCCAGGGTGTGCGGCCGCGCACCTGGTTCGGGGAGCGCTGGGTGACCTCGGCGTTCGACCTGTTCGAGGAGAACCTGCGCTACTACCCGGCCCTGCTGCCCCTCTGCGACGACGAGGACCCGCTCGAGGTGCTGGACCGGGGCGGCGTCCCCAGCCTCGCCGAACTCGTCCTGCACAACGGCACCGTCTACCGCTGGAACCGCCCCGTCTACGGCATCGCCGACGGCGTGCCCCACCTGCGCGTGGAGAACCGCGTGCTGCCCGCCGGCCCCACGGTCACCGACGTCATCGCCAACGCGGCCTTCTACTACGGCGTGGTCCGCGCCCTGGCCGAGGACAGCCGGCCGGTGTGGACCCGGCTGCCGTTCGAGGCGGCGGCCGCCAACTTCGACGCCGCCTGCAAGCACGGCATCGACGCCCGCCTCACCTGGCCCCGGCGCGGCCGCCTCGGCGGGCTGGGCGAGGTGGACGCGGTCACCCTCGTACGGGACGAACTGCTGCCGCTCGCGGAGGCCGGGCTGGACGCGTGGGGGATCGAGCCCGCCGACCGGGATCTGTACCTCGGGGTGATCGAGGAGCGGTGCCGGCGAAGGGTGAACGGCGCGACCTGGCAGGCCGCGACCTTCCACCGGGCCCTCGACCTGGGCCTCGGCCGGGAGGCCGCCCTGGCCGCCACCACCCGCCGCTACCGCGAGCTGATGGAGCAGGGCGATCCGGTGCACAGCTGGCCGGTGGGGCTGCCGGAACGGGTGCCCGCGGGCTGACGCCGTCACCGGCCCCCCGGCCGGGCGCACAGCTGCTGCCCTCATACTGATCGGACCGATCGGTGATGTGGAGGCAGGTGTGCAGGCGGAGGCGGGCCCGGCGGCCGATTCGTACCCTGAGCGGAGGCCCTCGCGGACGACGCTCCGCGACGAGACGCTTCTCGTGCTCGCGCTGTCGCTCGGCGCGAGCGGAGTGTCGGCCCTGATCAGCTTCGTCGGCTCGGTCACCGAACCGGGCGGCCTGAAGGACCAGGCGGCCACCCTCAACGCGTCGGCCGCGCCGGGCCGCCCCTGGCTGGACCTCGCCTGGCAGCTCTTCGGGATCACCACGGCGCTCGTACCGGTCGCGCTGGTGGCGCACTTCCTGCTGCGCGAGGGCGCGGGGCTGCGCACCCTCGGCTTCGACCGCACCCGGCCCTGGTCCGACCTCGGCCGCGGAGCGGCGGTCGCGGCGGTCATCGGCAGCAGCGGCATCGCCTTCTACCTGGCCGCGCGCGGCCTCGGCTTCAACCTCACCGTGGTGCCGGAGGCGCTGCCCGAGGTGTGGTGGAAGTACCCCGTGCTGATCCTGTCCGCGATGCAGAACTCGATCCTCGAAGAGGTCATCGTCGTCGGCTACCTGCTGCGCCGGCTGGACCAGCTGGGCTGGTCCCCGGGCGCCTCGCTGGCGGCCAGTTCGGTGCTGCGCGGCTCGTACCACCTCTACCAGGGCATCGGCGGCTTCATCGGGAACATGGTGATGGGCGTGGTGTTCGTGTACCTCTACCGGCGCTGGGGGCGCGTCGGGCCGCTGGTGGTCGCGCACACGCTGCTCGACATCGGGGCGTTCGTGGGATACGCCCTGTTGGCCGGCAAGGTGGACTGGCTGCCGACGGCGTGAGGCGGCGGCGAAGGGGCGTACGGCGCGGCCGTACGCCCCTTCGCCGTACCGGGTTCAGACCAGCAGGTCGCCCTCGATGACCGTCACGGCCCGCCCGCCCAGCAGGGTGCGCCCGCCGCGTACCTCGGTGCGGACGCGGCCGGAGCGCGGTGAGGCCTGGAGGCCGGTGAGGACGGGGCGGCCGAGGCGCTCGGACCAGTACGGAGCCAGGGCGGTGTGCGCGCTGCCGGTGACCGGGTCCTCGTCGATGCCGACGTTCGGGAAGAAGCAGCGGGAGACGAAGTCGTAGCCGAGGGCGGGGTTCTCGGCGCGGGCGGTGGCGATGACGCCGCGCTCGGAGTGGGCGGCCAGGGCCTTGAGGTCGGGCCGCAGGGCGTGGACGGTCCGCTCGTCGGCGACCTCGACGAGCAGGTCCCCGATGTTCGGGCCGGTGTCGAACGCCGTGAGCGGCCGGGCGCCCAGGGCCTCGGCGACACCCTCGGGAACGTCGACCGCGGTGAGCGGGGCGGTGGGGAAGTCCAGGGTGACGGCGCCGTCCTCGCCGGGCGTGGCGATGAGGACGCCGCTGCGGGTGGCGAACCGCACCGGGCCCCGGTGCGCGCCGGTGGTGTGCAGGACGTGCGCGGTGGCCAGCGTCGCGTGGCCGCACATCGCGACCTCGGTGGCGGGGGTGAACCAGCGCAGCGCCCAGTCGGCCTCGCCGCCCGCGGGGAGCGGGTGGGCGAAGGCCGTCTCCGCGTGGTTGACCTCCAGGGCGACGTTCTGCAGCCAGGGGTCGTCCGGGAAGGCGTCCAGGAGCAGCACCCCGGCGGGGTTGCCGGCGAAGGGCCGGTCGGTGAAGGCGTCGACGATTCGAATCCGCATGGCCTGACGGTAGGGGCTCCGCGAAGCCGCGGGCCAAGGCCAATTCGAGGGTGCCGGCCCGGTCGCCGCGGCCGCCGCCCGGTCGGCGGGGTTGTCGGACGAACAATTCCGATATATCGTTGAAGCATCGCGACAGATCGACGACAGAATGGAGTGGTTGCGATGCGCACCCATGGTCACGAGCACGGACACGGTCACGGCGGCCCGCGCGGCGGCCGTGGCGACTTCGACCGGCTGCGGGCGGCCTTCGGGCCCTTCGGCCCGGGGGGCCCGGGTGGTCCCGGTGGTCCCTTCGGCCCGGGTTTCGGGCACGGCGGCCCCTGGGGCGGGCGAGGGCGCGGCGGACCGAGGGGAAGGGCGCGGCGCGGTGACGTACGGGCCTCGATCCTGGCCCTGCTGAAGGACCGTCCGATGCACGGCTACGAGATGATCCAGGAGATCGCCGAGCGCAGCGGCGGGGCGTGGAAGCCCAGCCCCGGCTCGGTGTACCCCACCCTCCAGCTGCTGGAGGACGAGGGGCTGATCGCCAGCGAGTCCGAGGGCGGCAAGAAGCTGTTCTCGCTGACCGACGCCGGCCGCCCGGCGGCCGAGGAAGGTCCCGAGGCTCCCTGGGAGGAGGCCTCGCGCGGGGTCGACTGGGAGGCGCTGAGCGAGATCCGGCAGGCCGGCTTCGGCCTGATGGAGGCCTTCGGGCAGGTCTGGAAGACGGGCAGCAAGGAGCAGCGGGAGAAGGCTCTCGCCGTCATCAACGAGACCCGCAAGAAGCTGTACCTGATCCTCGCCGACGAGGACTGACGGGGCGGTGAGGGCCATCGAGGGGCGTGACGCAAACCGGCGCGCGCCCCTCGGGCGGAAACGCCCTGATGTCCTTCGCAAGGAGGAGATCCCGGACCGGGGCGTCCGCTTTCCGTCGGACGCCAAGATGCTTCCTGCCGGGGATGCCCCGGGCCCGCGTGGCTGATGAGGTGGGGGACGTGCACCCCCGTATCCCCCGGCAGCAGGCCCAGGAGCTCCAGGAGCAGGGCATCCACCGCGCGGAGAACGATGCCAGGCTCGGCGCCGAGCTGGCAGCGGTGGTGTCCGGTGCCCGGCGCAGAGCGGTCCGGGACGGGGACCGGCAGATCGACACCGCCCATCTGCTGCACTCGCTCCTGGAGTCCGACGCCGACGTGAGGGCCGTCTTCGGTGAGGGCCCGCGGATCGCCCGGCTGCTCGGCTACCTGGTCCAGCGCAGCATCGGCTACGGGCTGCGCTGGCAGGGCTCCGTCGAGGACTCCGGAAGCGTCCCCGTGGTGACCGAGGGCGCCGGCCTCTCACCGCTCGCCGCGGGCTGCATGGAGTACGCCCACGAGCGCGCCGCCCGTCACGGCCGCGGCCCGGCGTGCGGTACGGACCTGCTCGCGGCGATCGTCGTGGACCCCCGGGCGCGCGCCGTCGAGGTGCTCGAACGCGCCGGGATCGACCCCCGTGAACTGTTCGCCCTGCTTGAGGCACCGTCCGGTCGGTGAGACAGGTGCCATGAGGGGTGACGCTCCTGTCGGAGCCTGTCATCATGTGCCGGTGCCTACCTCTGTCATGACCCCGAGCGACCACCGGAAGGGCGTCGGACTCGGCCTCGCGCTGCTGTCCGCGCTGGCCTTCGGGGGTTCCGGTGTGGCGGCCAAGCCGCTGATCGAGGCGGGTCTCGACCCGCTCCACGTCGTGTGGCTGCGGGTGGCGGGCGCGGCGCTCGTCATGCTGCCGCTGGCGGTGCGCCACCGGGGACTCCTGCGCAGCAGGCCCGGACTGCTCGCCGGGTTCGGCCTGTTCGCCGTGGCCGGCGTCCAGGCCTGCTACTTCGCCGCGATCTCCCGCATCCCCGTCGGGGTCGCCCTGCTGGTCGAGTACCTGGCGCCCGCGCTCGTGCTCGGCTGGGTGCGGTTCGTGCAGCGGCGGCCGGTGACCCGTGCCGCCGCGGTCGGCGTGGTCCTGGCGGTGGGCGGGCTCGCCTGTGTCGTGGAGGTGTGGTCGGGCCTCGGCTTCGACGCGCTCGGTCTGCTGCTCGCGCTCGGCGCGGCCTGCTGCCAGGTCGGCTACTTCGTCCTGTCCGACCAGGGCGGCGACGGCGACGAGGCACCCGACCCGCTCGGTGTGATCGCCTACGGGCTGCTGATCGGTGCCGCCGTCCTGACCGTCGTCGCCCGCCCCTGGTCCATGGAGTGGTCCGTGCTCACCGGCAGCGCGGAGATGGACGGCACTCCGGTCGCCGCCTTCGTCCTGCTGGCCTGGATCGTCCTCGTCGCCACGGTGGTCGCGTACGTCACCGGGGTGGTGTCGGTGCGCCGGCTCTCCCCGCAGGTCGCCGGTGTCGTGGCCTGTCTGGAGGCGGTCATCGCCACCGTCCTCGCCTGGGTCCTGCTCGGCGAGCATCTGTCGGCACCGCAGATCGCGGGCGGCGCGGTGGTCCTGGCGGGTGCTTTCATCGCCCAGTCCTCGGCCCCCGCGAAGGGCTCCGGGGAACCCGTGGCGAGCGGCGGTCCCGAAAGGGAGTTGTCCACGCCGGGAACGACCGCCTAGGGTGCTGATCATGCATGCGCGCGCACGTGTTCTTCCGCCTCCGGCCGCCTGACGCGGGCCCTCCGGTACATCCGCCCGGCTGGTCGCCGGGCGTGACGGTGCTGCCCGCGCACGAAGTCCGCCGATCCCGCCGACCCGGCCCCGAGCAGGGCTGATCCGGGATCCCTTCCCGAACTTCCGCGCCCACGCCGACGCGCGTGGTGCGTGCATCCGCGGAGAGAACACGTGTCGAAC
>NZ_NCTE01000171.1 GCF_002114215.1 Streptomyces sp. 13-12-16
GCGCGGGCGCGACCAACCGCTGCGGTGCGGCGACACCCCAGGGGCGCGGGACCGTGCCGATGTGCGGCTCCGCCGCGCGGGCGCGACCGGCCACGACGGCGCCGCAGCCGACCGACGCACCCAGCGGAGCGCTCAGTCCTCGAACCCCTCCGCCGCCCGCTTCTCCCGCAGCTCCACGATCGCCCGGCGGCGGGCCAGCCGGTGGGCGCGGCGGATCTGGGCCTCCTGGTAGCGGCGCCTGTCCCGCTCGGTCTCCGGCATCACCTGCGGCACCCGGCGCGGCTTCCCGTCGGCGTCGACGGCCGCGAACACCAGGTACGCCGAGCCGACCTGGGTGGCCGGCGCGGACTCGTTCCAGCGCTCGGCCAGCACCCGCACCCCGACCTCCATCGAGGTCCGTCCGGTCCAGTTGACCTGGGCCTTCACATGGACCAGGTCACCGACGCGGACCGGTTCCAGGAAGGCCATCTCGTCCATGGAGGCGGTGACGGCAGGCCCTCCGGAGTGCCGTCCGGCCACGGCGCCCGCCGCGTCGTCGACCAGCTTCATGATCACCCCGCCGTGCACCGTGCCCAGCAGGTTGGTGTCGTTGTGGGTCATGATGTGGCTGAGGGTCGTACGGGACGCCGAGGTGGGCTTGCCCGGGATGTCCGGACTCTCCGTGGCTGCGGCGGGGGCCTGGTCTGTCATGGCCTCCACCTTATGCCGAGGTCACATCTGCGGAATTTGTGTCAGCTTCGCAACAGCGGTGCCCTGATTTTCCGACGACCCTTGTATGGCGCACGGCCGGGACCTGCACACTGTCTTCCATGACTGATTGGCCCGAGGCACGGTCCGACGACAACCGCGGCGGACGCTACGGACGCGGCAGCGCGAGCGCACAGCCCGAGGGCGCCCGCGTCATGCGGCAGGTCCGCCGCGGCCCGGCGGCCCCTCCCGGGCAGGGCGCGTACGGCGGTGTCCCGCAGCAGCCGTCGTACGTGGACGGGCACGGCAGTGGCGGCGGCTACGACAGCGGCTACAACACCGGCCAGGTCTACGGCACGCCCGGCGGCGGCGGCACCGGCGGGGCCGGGGG
>NZ_NCTE01001511.1:0-233 GCF_002114215.1 Streptomyces sp. 13-12-16
ACCGTCATCGCCTCCGGACGGCGGGGCCCGTCGACCACGCGTGCCGAGGAGGTGCACCTGCGGGACGACGACGGGATCGTCGCCGAGATGAAGCGGCTGAACGGCACCGCGGCGGGGGTCCTCGGCGACGAGGAGATCCTGCGCATGGCCCTGCCGGCGCTGCGCGGCGACTACCGCGCCATC
Source organism: Streptomyces sp. 13-12-16 (assembly GCF_002114215.1). Classification (GTDB taxonomy): domain Bacteria; phylum Actinomycetota; class Actinomycetes; order Streptomycetales; family Streptomycetaceae; genus Streptomyces. The sequence goes on from NZ_NCTE01001511.1 coordinate 184, forward strand.
GAGACGTACTCCTGCCCGCCGGACCGGACGGTGCGCTGCGGGATCACCGT
>NZ_NCTE01001511.1:243-1785 GCF_002114215.1 Streptomyces sp. 13-12-16
TCTGCTTCCCGCACGCGGGCGGTTCGGCCAGCTTCTACCACCCGGTCTCGGCTCGGTTCGCCCCGGCCGCCGAGGTCCTGTCACTGCAGTACCCCGGCCGTCAGGACCGGCGCAAGGAGCCCTGTGTGGAGGACCTCGGCCGGCTGGCCGACCTGGTCGCCGAGCAGTTGCTGGCGCTGGACGGCCGGCCCTGCGTGTTCTTCGGGCACAGCATGGGCGCGACGCTGGCCTTCGAGACGGCGTGGCGGCTGGAGCAGAAGGACGCCGGACCGCTCACCGTCATCGCCTCCGGACGGCGGGGCCCGTCGACCACGCGTGCCGAGGAGGTGCACCTGCGGGACGACGACGGGATCGTCGCCGAGATGAAGCGGCTGAACGGCACCGCGGCGGGTGTCCTCGGCGACGAGGAGATCCTGCGCATGGCCCTGCCGGCGCTGCGCGGCGACTACCGCGCCATCGAGACGTACTCCTGCCCGCCGGACCGGACGGTGCGCTGCGGGATCACCGTGCTCACCGGCGACGGCGACCCGCTCACCACGGTCGAGGAGGCCGAGCGCTGGCGGGACCACACCGAAGGCCCCTTCCGGCTGCGGGTGTTCACCGGCGGCCACTTCTTCCTCACCCGGCACCTGACCGCGGTCAACGGCGAGATCGCCGACGCCCTCGACCTGGCTCGGTCCGCCCCGGCGTCCTGACGTCCGCCCGGGCGGTGCCGCCGGACGGCACCGCCCGGGCAGGCGCAGGAGTCGTGGTCGACCCGCCACCGGAGAGCCCGCACACGGCCGGACCGTCACCCGCGTCCGTCACGTTCCCCGTCACTTTCCGCTCACGCGCCTCCTGGACAAGGAAACGCTCATGCGCACACTGCTCGTCGACAACTACGACTCGTTCACCTACAACCTGTTCCACTACCTGTCCCGGGTCAACGGGCGGGAGCCCGAGGTGATCCGCAACGACGACCCGGCGTGGCGGCGAGGGCTCCTCGACTCCTTCGACAACGTGGTGCTCTCCCCCGGTCCCGGCACACCGCACCGACCCGCCGACTTCGGGCTGTGCGCGGGAATCGCCGAGGAGGGCCGGCTGCCCGTGCTCGGGGTGTGCCTGGGCCATCAGGGGATGGCGCTGGCCCACGGCGCCTCGGTGGGCCGCGCGCCCGAGCCGCGCCACGGCCGGATCTCCGCCGTGCGGCACGACGGCACCGGGCTGTTCGAGGGGCTGCCGCAGCCGCTGGAGGTGGTCCGCTACCACTCCCTCGCCGTGACGGACCTGCCGCCGGAACTCGAGGCCACGGCGTGGTCGCCGGACGGGGTGCTGATGGCGCTGCGCCACCGGACGCTGCCGCTGTGGGGTGTCCAGTTCCACCCGGAGTCCATCGGCACCCGGGAGGGCCACCGGCTGCTGGAGAACTTCCGCCGGCTGACCGAGCGGCACGGCCGCTCCCGTCCCGGCGGGAGCGGGCCGGCCGTCACGCGGGGCGTCCCGGAGCAGCGGCGGTCCCCCGACACCGCGGGTGCGGCCGGGCGCACGACGGCGGTCGCGGGC
>NZ_NCTE01001512.1:0-942 GCF_002114215.1 Streptomyces sp. 13-12-16
GGGCGCCGGGCTCGGCGAGGGTGCCCTGGGCGCGCAGGGTCCACAGGTCCTCGGTGTCGCCGTCGGGGCCGGTGGTCCGGGTGTGGACGGTGACGGGGCGGCATCCGGAGTCGTCGGCGTCACCGATGCCGATCTGGACCTGGACCTCGCCGCGTTCCTGGAGGACGACGGGGGCCTGGAGGGTCAGTTCGTCGACGCTGCCGACGCCTAGGACGTCACCGGCTCGGATGACGGACTCGACGAGGGCGGTGCCGGGGACGATGACGGTGCCGGAGACGGTGTGGTCGGCGAGCCAGGGCTGGCCGCGCAGGGACCAGCGGGCGGTGGCGACGAGTCCGTCGCCACCGGCGAGTTCGACCGAGGCGCCGAGCAGGGGGTGGTCGGGCGAGTCCAGTCCGGCGGAGGTGACGTCGCCGGCGGAGTCGGCGAAGCGGGGCCAGTAGTGCTGCCGCTGGAAGGGGTAGGTGGGGAGGTCGACGCGGCGGGGGCGGGTGCCCTGGTAGAAGACGTCCCAGTCGACGTCCGCGCCGTACGCCCACGCCTCACCGAGCGACAGCGTGAACCGCTCCCAACCACCCTCGTCACGCCGCAGCGTCCCCACCACACCAGCGGCGACACCCGCGTCCTCGATCGTCTCGCGCACCCCCGTCGCCACCACCGGATGCGCACTCACCTCCACCAGCACCCGGAAACCGTCCGCCAGCAGCGCACGCGTCGCCGCCTCGAACTCCACCGTCCCCCGCAGATTCCGGTACCAGTACCCCGCATCCAGCCCGGCCGTGTCGAGCACACCACCCGTCACCGTCGAATAGAACGGCACCTCACCCGAACGCGGCACCACCGGAGCCAGCAGCTCCGCCAACTCCCCCTCGATACGCTCCACATGAGCCGAATGCGACGCGTAGTCCACCGCCACCCGACGGGCCCGCACCCCCTGCGCCT
>NZ_NCTE01001512.1:952-1128 GCF_002114215.1 Streptomyces sp. 13-12-16
GTCCAGCCCGGCGGTGTCGAGCACACCACCCGTCACCGTCGAATAGAACGGCACCTCACACGAACGCGGCACCACCGGAGCCAGCAGCTCCGCCAACTCCCCCTCGATACGCTCCACATGAGCCGAATGCGACGCGTAGTCCACCGCCACCCGACGGGCCCGCACCCCCTGCGCCT
>NZ_NCTE01001512.1:1138-1286 GCF_002114215.1 Streptomyces sp. 13-12-16
GCCACCAGCTCACCCACCACCGACACACCACACGCCACCGACACCATGCCGCCCAGCCCCGACAGCGCACGCAACGCACGCGAACGCAACGCCACCACCAGCGCCGCATCCTCCAACGACAGACCACCCGCCACACACGCGGCCGCGA
>NZ_NCTE01001512.1:1296-3856 GCF_002114215.1 Streptomyces sp. 13-12-16
CACACACCACCAGCAGCTCCTCCAACGCGTCCGCGTCACCGGAGACCACCACCGACGACGGCCCGTTCACCGCCGCCACCGACACCCGGCCCTCCCACCGGCCGACCAGCTCCCGCACCACCGACACACCACGCGCCACCGACACCATGCCGCCCAGCCCCGACAGCGCACGCAACGCACGCGAACGCAACGCCACCACCAGCGCCGCATCCTCCAACGACAGACCACCCGCCACACACGCGGCCGCGATCTCACCCTGCGAATGCCCCACCACCGCCGCCGGCCGCACCCCGCACGACCGCCACACCTCCGCCAACGACACCATCACCGCCCACAACACCGGCTGCACCACATCCACCCGCTCCAACGAAGGAGCACCCTCCACACCCCGCACCACATCCAGCAACGACCACTCGACATGGGGAGCGAGCGCGTCGGCGCAGGCGGACATCCGCTGGGCGAACACCGGGGAGGTGTCCAGGAGTTCGACGGCCATGCCGGTCCACTGGGAGCCCTGGCCGGGGAAGACGAACACGACGCCGGGCCCGGTCTCGGCGACACCGTCCACGACACGGGCGGACGGCTCGTCCGCGGCGAGCGCTTCGAGTCCGGCGAGGAGGCCGTCGAGGCCGCTGCCGACCACGACCGCGCGGTGGTCCATGGCGACGCGGGTCGACACCAGCGAGTGCGCCACGTCCAGCGCGCCCGCACCACTGTCACGCACGGACGCGGCCAGCCGCGCCGCCTGCTCCCGCACCGCCTCACGCGACTTCGCCGACACCACCCACGGCAGCCACGCCGGGCCCTCCGCCCGGCCGTCGGCCTCGTCGGCCGGCTCGGGGTCCGGGGCCTGCTCGGGTTCCGGGGCCTGTTCGAGGATGAGGTGGCCGTTGGTGCCGCTGATGCCGAAGGAGGAGATGCCAGCGCGGCGGGGCCGGCCGGCGTCCGGCCAGGGGGTGGCCTCGGTGACCAGGCGGACGGCACCGCCGGACCAGTCGACGACCGAGGTGGGTTCGGTGATGTGCAGGCTCCTGGGCACCATGCCGTGCCGCATCGCGAGCACCATCTTCATCATGCCGCCGACACCCGCGGCGGCCTGGGTGTGGCCGATGTTCGACTTCAGCGAGCCGAGCAGCAGCGGCCGGTCCGCGGGACGGTCCTGGCCGTAGGTGGCGAGGATGGCCTGGGCCTCGATGGGGTCGCCGAGCGGGGTGCCGGTGCCGTGCGCCTCGACCACGTCGACCTCGGCGGCGGACAGTCCGGCGTTGGCGAGGGCCTGGCGGATGACGCGCTGCTGCGAGGGGCCGTTGGGGGCGGTGAGGCCGTTGGAGGCGCCGTCCTGGTTGAGGGCGGATCCGCGCACCACGGCGAGGACGGGGTGGCCGTTGCGGCGGGCGTCGGAGAGGCGCTCCAGCAGGACGAGGCCGACGCCCTCGGCGAAGCCCATCCCGTCGGCGCCCTCGGCGAACGCCTTGCAGCGGCCGTCGGGGGCCAGGCCGCGCTGCCGGGAGAACTCCACGTAGGGCTCGGGGGTGGACATGATGGTGACGCCGCCGGCCAGGGCCATGGTGCACTCGCCGGTGCGCAGCGACTGCAGGGCCAGGTGCAGGGCGACCATGGAGGACGAGCAGCCGGTGTCCATGGTGACGGCGGGGCCCTCGAAGCCGTACGTGTAGGACAGGCGGCCGGAGGCGATGCTGGAGGCGTTGCCGGTCATGAGGTGGCCGGCCAGTTGCTCCTGGGCGGCGGCGCCGCCGAGGCGGACCTGGTAGTCGGTGTTGATGGTGCCGACGAAGACCCCGGTGGCGGTGGAGCGCAGGGTCTCCGGGTCGATGCCGGCGCGTTCGAACACCTCCCAGGACGTCTCCAGGAGGAGCCGCTGCTGCGGGTCCATGGCGAGGGCCTCGCGCGGGGAGATCCCGAAGAACGCCGGGTCGAATCCGGCGACGTCCTGGATGAAGCCGCCCTCACGGCTGTAGGTGGTGCCCTGCCGTTCGGAGTCGGGGTCGTACATCGAGTCGAGGTCCCAGCCGCGGTCGGCGGGCGGGGTGGACACCGCGTCGACCTCGGCGACCATCAGGTCCCAGAGTTCCTCGGGGCTGGTGACCCCGCCGGGGAAGCGGCAGGCCATGGCGACCACGGCCATCGGCTCGTCGGTGGCGCCGGCCGCGACGACCACGGGTGCGGTGGCGGGCCGCTGTCCGCCGAGCAGCCGGTCCTTGAGGTGGTCGACGACGGCGGCGGTGTTGGGGTGGTCGAACAGCAGCGTGGTGGGCAGCTTGACGTCGGTGGCGGCGGTGATGCGGTTGCGCACCTCGACGGCGGTGAGCGAGTCGAAGCCCAGGTCCTTGAAGGCGCGGTGCACGTCGACGGCCTCGGGCGAGGCGTGACGCAGGGCGGTGGCGACCTCGGCGCGGACCAGGTCGGTGAGCAGGCGGTCCTGGTCGGCGGGGGCGAGGCCGCGCAGCCGGTCGCGCAGGGCGTGGGTGTCGGGCGCGGCGGCCTTGGCGGCCTCCAGGGCCCGGCGCACCTCGGGCAGGTCGCCGATGAGGGGGCTGGG
>NZ_NCTE01000172.1 GCF_002114215.1 Streptomyces sp. 13-12-16
TCGCCGCCGTCGTCCGGCAGTGGCGGGCCGTCCACCCCGGCCTCGACACCGGCCCCATGGAGGTCATCGGCCGCATCAACCGCTGCGCCGCCCTCCTCCAGCAGGCGGAGGACGCCCCGCTGCGCCGCGCCGGACTGACCCGCCCGGAGTTCGACCTGCTGGGCGCGCTGCGCCGCACCGGCCACGAGCTGACGCCCAGCGAGCTGGCCCGCGAGACCTTCTCCTCGGGCGCCGCCGTCACCAAACGCCTCAAGCAGCTCACCGAACGCGGACTGGTCGAACGACGCGGCGACACCCGTGACCGCAGGGTCGCCCACGTCCGCCTCACCGACTCCGGACGCGACCTGGTCGACGGCGTCCTGCCCTCGCAGCTCGCCTACGAGACCGCCGTACTGTCCGGTCTGGACGGCCCGGAGCTCGGCGAGCTCGCCGCACTGCTCGGCGAGCTGCTCGGCCAGCTGGAAGGACGCCTGGGCGCGCTGCGGGCGTGACGGCCGCGGACCCGCCCCCGGCTCACCTCTCGTCCGCCGCCCGGTACACGCCGAACATCGCCCCCTGGGGGTCACGGAGCACCGCGATGCGCGGACCCTCCGGGTGCGAGACGGGCTCCATCAGCACCGTGCCCTCCACCGTCGTGGTCGTCACCGCGGCGTCGTCCACGTCGTCCACGGCGAAGTACGGCAGCCAGTGCGCGGGCACCTCGTGCGGGAACTTGTCGTCCATCGTCACCATGCCGCCGAAGTCCGCGCCGTCGACGCCCCACTGCGGGTACCGCAGGGAGGCGTCCACGCTCCAGCCGAACACGCCGGTGTAGAACGACACGGCCTGCCGCGGCGCCCGCGTCATCAGTTCCACCCAGCCCAGGGACCCGGGCACGTTGAACACCCCGGCGCCCGGGAAGGCTTCCGCCTGCCACAGCTGGAAGACGGCGCCGGCGGGGTCGACGGCCACCGCGAAACGGCCCGCGTCGAACACGTCCGTCGGGCCGAGCAGCGCCCGTCCGCCCGCCGCCTCCACCGCACGGAGGACGGCGTCGACGTCGGCCACCGCGAACGACACGTTCCAGGCCACCGGCTGCGACGCCTGGTACAGCGGTGCCAGCGCGGCGACCGCCGCGTCACCGAGGTACGCGACCGTGTAGCCGCCCGACTCCCGACGCGGGTCCGTCTCGGGGCGCCAGCCGAACAACCGCGTGTAGAACCGCCGGGCGGCCTCCGGATCGGTGGTCCCCAGCTCGGCCCAGCAGGGCCCACCGGTCACCGGCGCGGACTGTCTCATGACGCTCCTTCCGTCCCTCCCAGCACGCTAAGCCCGGCCCCCGGCCCCGGCCATCCGGCGCGGAACCGGCCGGGGCGGGCCGCGGGCCCCTAGATGCCCGGCCGGTAGCGCAGCGGGTGCTCGGCCGGGATCTCGACCAGCACGATCGGTGTGCCGTCCGGGTCGGCGATCCACATCTCGAGCAGGCCCCACGGCTCCAGCACCGGCGGACGGACGATGTCGACGCCCCCGGCCGCCAGTTCCTCGTGCGCGACCGCGATGTCCTCGACCTGGAGCCACAGCCGTACGTCCGGGGACGAGGACGACGGCGAGGGGGGTTGCGCGCGGCCCGAGAGCTCCAGGAACCCCCCGCCGAGGAAGTAGACGGTGCCGCGTTCCGGTCCGGTGCCGAACTCGCGGTGGACGGCGAGGCCCAGCCGCTCCCCGTAGAAGGCGCGGGAGCGGTCGGGGTCGGTGGGGCGGAGCAGGACGCGGCTGCTCAGTACGTGCACCATGCGGCCGAGCGTAGTGGCCGGGTTAGTCTCGTTCCCGCCCGAGCCACGCCGGAAGGCGCCCAGGAGAACCGGAGACGTGCCCATGGAATCCGCCACCGCCACCGACACCGCACTGACCTTCCGTGACGCGACCGACGCCGATGTGGACGCCCTCGTCGCGCTGGTCCAGTCGGCGTACCGGGGCGAGTCCAGCAGGACCGGGTGGACCACCGAGGCGGACATCCTCCAGGGGCAGCGGACCGACCCGGAGGGCGTGCTGGAGGTCATAAAGGCGCCGGACAGCAGGCTGCTCACGGTGGAGCGCGCCGGCCGCGTGGTCGCCTGCTGCCAGCTGGAACGCCGTGGCGCGCACGCCTACTTCGGGATGTTCGCGGTCAGCCCCGCCCTCCAGGGCGCCGGACTCGGCAGGACGGTCATCGCGGAGGCGGAACGCCGGGCCCGTGAGACCTGGGGCGTGAGCGAGATGCACATGACGGTGATCTCCGTGCGGGAGGACCTGATCGCCTGGTACGAGCGGCGCGGCTACCGCCGTACGGGACGGATGACGCCCTTCCCGTACGGCGACGAGCGCTTCGGCGTTCCGCAGCGGGACGACCTGGAGTTCGAACTGCTGGTGAAGGAGCTGGTCTGACGGCTCACGCCGTGAAGCGGCCGGTGCGCTTGATCTCCGGGTAGTCGGTGGTGGCGCCGTCGAGTCCCAGGGCCCGTACCAGTCTGAGGTGGTCCTGGGTGTTCACCACCCAGCCGATGATCCGCAGCCCGGCCTTCCGCGCCTGCTCCACGGTCTCCAGCGTGAGCCTGCGGATGTTGAGGCAGACGGTCGAGGCGCCTGCCCCGACCGCCCGTTCGACGACGTCGGGACCGTAGCGGCTGGCGATGAGCGCCGTGCGCACCCCGGGCACCAGGCGGGTGATCTCCGTGATCGCCTCGTCGTGGAACGAGGACACCTCGACCCGCTCGGCCAGGTCCCGTCCGTTCATCACCCCGGCCAGGGCGCGGGCGGCCTGGACGTCCTTGATCTCGGCCTGGAGCGGTGCCCGGACGGCGTCGAGCACCTCCTCGAAGACGGGAACCGGCTCACCCCGCCCGGCGTCCAGGGCGCGCAGCTCGGCGAGGGTCTTGTCGGCGATCGCGCCCGTGCCGTCCGTGGTGCGGTCCACCTCCGTGTCGTGCATGACGACGAGCGCGCCGTCCTTGCTCAGGTGCAGGTCGAGTTCGATGACGTCGAGGCCCGCCTCCTGGGCGGCGACGAAGGACCGGAGGGTGTTCTCGGGCTCGACACCCATGACTCCGCGATGACCGATGGTGAGGAAGTTCAAGATCCGACTCGCTTCCGTCGACGGCGGCGGGGGGCCGCGTCCTTACGGCCCTCCTGGACCGTATCGCCTGTGCCCGCCGCGTCCAGAGGCTGAACCCGGATCGCAGACACCACCACCCACCCCGGTGGCACACAGGAAAAAATGCGGTGAAGACCGGGGTGGGGCAGGATAATTTCCCGAGGCGCCCCTTGCTGGGAGAAACCTCATATGTATACGGTCTTCTTACGCGAGGTTCTCCCGTGGAGGATGGGACATGACGGAAATTCTTGTGCAGGTGGGTGCCGAGGGACAGGTTCCTCCGGCGACCAGGGTGGTGGAGCACCCGGCATGGCCCGTGCTCAAGGATGCCGTGGAGCGGATCCGGCCCTGGCAGTCCAAGGACGGTTCGATCGACTTCGACGCCGACGGAGCCCCGGACCGTGCCGACGCCGAGCGCGCGGTGCGCGCCGTGACCGGTGCCGTCGAGGAGCTCTCCCCGCTGCTCCCGCACGACCGCGCCTACCACGAGGCCCTGGCCGAGGACCTGGCCCGCTGGGCCGAGGGCGGTTTCGAGGTGCCCGACTTCCTCGACTCGCTGCTGGCCTTCCAGCCGGCCGCGAACCGCGTGGACGGCCTCCAGCACCTGGTCGTCTTCCCGATGTACACGCAGAACGGCAACCCCGACCGCAACCTCGAGGCGGTCGTGCTGCGCATGGTCTGGCCCGACTGGCTGGCCGAGCTGGAGCGCACCCGCTACGACAACCCGCTGTTCTGCGGCATCACCTTCGAGGACTTCACCTCGGGCTACGACACCAACTCCGCGGTCCTCTTCCCCGAGACCATCGCGGTGCGCGAGGCCCCCGAGCGCTTCACCTGGGGCGGCATCTTCTGCGACCGCGAAGCCGCCCGCTTCCGGCGGGTCACCGAGGCGGCGGTCGACGTCCTGGGCCTGGAGCTGCCCGAGGACGTCGCCGCGATGGTGCACGACCAGAAGCGCTGCGAAGAGGCGTTCGTGCTCTGGGACATGGTCCACGACCGCACCCACAGCCACGGCGACCTGCCGTTCGACCCGTTCATGATCAAGCAGCGCCAGCCGTTCTGGATGTACGGCCTGGAGGAGCTGCGCTGCGACCTCACCGCCTTCAAGGAGGCCGTGAAGCTGGCCGGCGACGGCGTCCCGCAGGCCCGTGACGTGCAGGTCGCGGTGCTCTTCGACCGGATGTTCCGCTTCCCCGTCACCGGCGCGCGCGTACGCAACTACGACGGCCTCGGCGGCCAGCTCCTCTTCGCCTACCTGCACAAGCACGACGTCGTCCGCTGGACCGACAACAAGCTCTCCATCGACTGGGAACGCGCCCCGCAGGTCACCAACCAGCTGTGCGCCGAGATCGAGACGCTGTACCGCGACGGCATCGACCGCCCCAAGCTCGTCCACTGGTTCGCCGGGTACGAGCTGGTCTCCACCTACCTCTCCCCGCACCCGGGCTCCACGTGGGCCAAGGGCCCCGACGCCCTCGACCTGACGCAGCCGCCGCGCAAACTCGTCGACGATGTGCTTCCGGACGAGTTTCCGCTGAGCATGTTCTATGAGGCACTGTCCAAGAAGCTGAAGAACGTGATCGCCTCGACCAAGGGCATCACGGCGGACGGTGCCGAGCGGGTCGCCGCGTGAGCGATCGCGAGACCACAACTGCTCAGGAGGCGGGAACCATGGGGAACGGGGCGCTCGACGGTGCGGTGATCGCGGTGGCCGGAGCGGGGGGACCCGCGGGCCGGGCGGCACTGCTCAGGCTGGCCGAGGCGGGAGCGACCGTCGTCGGCTCGGACAACGACCCGGAGCGGCTGGCGGAGGCCGTGGACGCGGCGCGCTACGCGCACGGCGGCGCCACCGTCACCGGTGACACGGTCGACCTGCTCGACCTGGACTCCACCCGCGAGTGGGCAGCCCGCACCGAGAAGGAGTTCGGCCGGATCGACGGCCTGGTCCACCTCGTCGGCGGCTGGCGCGGCAGCGAGACCTTCACCAAGACCAGCCTGGACGACTGGGACTTCCTGGAGCTGCTGCTGGTGCGCACCGTGCAGCACACCTCCCTCGCCTTCCACGAGGCGCTCCAGCGCAGCGACCGCGGCCGGTACGTCCTGATCAGCGCGGCCGGTGCCACCAGGCCCACCGCGGGCAACGCCGCCTACGCCGCCGGCAAGGCCGCCGCCGAGGCGTGGACGCTGGCCATGGCCGACTACTTCCGAAAAGCCGGGGGCGAGCAGGGGCCGACGTCGGCGGCTGCGATCCTGGTGGTGAAGGCGCTGGTGCACGACGCGATGCGCGCCGACCGCCCCAACGCGAAGTTCGCGGGCTTCACGGACGTCAAGGACCTCGCCGAGGCCGTCGTCGGCGTCTGGGACAAGCCCGCCGCGGAAGTGAACGGAAACCGTCTGTGGCTGACCGAGAAGCCGTGAACCCGCCGAGGACCGACGCGCGTCGTCATCACGACCCGGACGTCCGCGGTTTCGCCAGCGACAACTACGCCGGGGTCCACCCGGAGGTGCTCGCCGCCCTGGCCCTGGCCAACGGCGGGCACCAGGTCGCGTACGGCGAGGACGCGTACACCGAGAACCTCCAGCAGGTGATCCGCAGCCACTTCGGCCCCACCGCCGAGGCGTTCCCGGTGTTCAACGGCACCGGTGCCAACGTCGTCGCGCTCCAGGCGGTCACCGACCGCTGGGGCGCGGTGATCTGCGCCGAGAGCGCCCACATCAACGTGGACGAGGGCGGCGCCCCGGAGCGGGTCGGCGGCATCAAGCTGCTCACCGTGCCCACCCCGGACGGCAAGCTCACCCCCGAGCTGATCGACCGGCAGGCGTACGGCTGGGACGACGAGCACCGCGCGATGCCGCAGGTGGTCTCCATAGCCCAGACCACCGAGCTGGGCACGGTGTACACCCCGGACGAGATCCGCGCCATCTGCGAGCACGCCCACGCGCACGGCATGAAGGTGCACGTCGACGGCTCCCGGCTGGCCAACGCCGCCGCCACGCTGGACGTGCCGCTGCGCACCTTCACCAACGCGGTCGGCGTCGACCTGCTCTCGCTGGGCGGCACCAAGAACGGCGCCCTGTTCGGCGAGGCGGTCGTGGTGCTGAACCCGGACGGCATCCGGCACCTGAAGCACCTGCGCAAGCTGTCCATGCAGCTCGCGTCCAAGATGCGCTTCGTCTCGGTGCAGCTGGAGGCCCTGCTCGCCCGTGACCTGTGGCTGCGCAGCGCCCGGCACGCCAACGAGATGGCCCAGCGCCTGGCCGAGGGCGTGCGCGCCGTGCACGGCGTGGAGATCCTCTACCCGGTGCAGGCCAACGCGGTCTTCGCGCGGCTGCCGCACGAGGTGAGCGAGCGCCTGCAGAAGCGGTTCCGCTTCTACTTCTGGGACGAGGCGGCCGGCGACGTCCGCTGGATGTGCGCCTTCGACACCACCGAGGACGACGTGGACAGGTTCGTGGCCGCGCTCAAGGAGGAGATGGCCCGCTAGCGATGCATGCATAGGTATGCGGCCGACCGGAAATGCATTGACTGTCGGTCGGTCGCATACTTATGCTCTGGCGGCATGCAGCTGATCCAGGAAAACCCGGACCTCTCCGCCTATCTGGCCGCCGACGAGGTGATCGACCATCACCATCCGCTGGTCCGCGAGACGGCGGCGCGACTTGCCGCCGGAGTGGCCGACTCGTATGAATATGCGCGAGTGGCCTTCGAGTTCGTGCGCGACACCATTCCGCACTCCCAGGACTCCGGCGATCTCCGGGTCACCTGGCGCGCCTCCGACGTCCTGGAGCAGGGCACCGGCATCTGCTACGCCAAGGCCCACGCGCTGGCCGCGCTGCTGCGGGCCGAGGACATCCCGACCGCGCTGTGCTACCAGAACCTCGGTGTCGTGCACGGCCTGGTCGCCGTGCGGTTCCGCGGTGCCTGGCACCGGCAGGACCCGCGGGGCAACAAGCCCGGGGTGGACGCGCGGTTCTCCCTGGACGGCGAACGGCTGGCCTTCGATCCCGATCCGGCGTCCGGCGAGACCGACCACCCGGTCCTGTACGCCGCGCCGCACCCGGTCGTACTGGACGCCCTGAGGGCCGCCACCGACCGCCCGCACCTGTGGCGGACGCTCCCCGCCGCACTCGGGGACGAGGACATCCTGCCGTAGCCGCGGACGGCTGTGCCGCGACTGCCGCGGCTGCGGGCAGAGTCGTGCCTTCCCCAGTGCCTCAAGGGCCCGGGAGGTGCCCCCAGGGCGATGGGGGTGCCCCCGCCCGAGCGAAGCCGGGAGTGGGGGAGGCACCTGGCGAGCGCCGGTGAGCGGTGTCGGTGCGGGCCGGGGGGAAGCAGCGCAGCCCGGCGCCGACGGGGTGCCTCCCCCCGGAGGGGGTACCCCCGGCGCCCACCCGTGCCGCCCTGCGGCACGACTGCCCGCGGAGGGACGGGGCGCGCGGCGTGGCTGCCCGTGGCTGTCGTCAGTGGGCCTCGGCCTGGCGGACCTGTTCCGGGGTCGGGGCCGTACCGCCGAGGTGGGCCGGCATCCACCAGGTGTCGTCCGGTCCCTTGGGGCGCACCGGATAGGCCCGCTGCGCCGCCTCCAGCAGCTCCTGCACACGCTCGCGCAGCTGCCGGGTGATCGCGCCCGCGTACTTGTCCCTGGACGCCTCGATCGCCTCGCCCACGCGGATGGTGATCGGGGTGTGGCTGCGCCCGAAGTTGCGCGGGTGCCCCTTCGTCCACAGCCGTTGCGTGCCCCACAGCGCCATCGGGACCAGCGGCACGCCGGCCTCCTGGGCCATGCGCGCGGCACCCGACTTGAAGCTCTTCAGCGTGAACGACTGCGAGATCGTCGCCTCCGGGAAGACGCCCACGATCTCCCCCGACCGCAGCGACCGCAGCGCGTGCTCGTACGCCGCCTCGCCCCGCTCGCGGTCCACCGGGATGTGCTTCATGCCGCGCATCAGCGGACCGGAGATCCGGTGCCGGAAGACCGACTCCTTCGCCATGAAACGGACGAGTCGCTTCTGGGGGAGTGCGGCCAGGCCGTTGAAGACGAAGTCCAGGTAGCTGATGTGATTGCTCACCAGTACGGCGCCGCCCGAGCGCGGTATGTTCTCCGACCCCTGGCAGTCGATCTTGAGGTCCCACGCCTTGAACAGAGTGCGGGCGAAACCGACGACGGGCCGGTAGACGAGTTCTGCCATGGGCGGGTTGGAACCCTTCCTTCTCTGCCTGGGAAGGGGACTCCCAGTCGAAGTTACGCAGCCGTAGGTTTTACGGCTTGTCGCAGATGGTGCCCGAAGAACGGCCGGTGAACCAGTCCTGGTGCCCGTCGTCGGCGAGATTCTCGTCACGTCCACCCCTTGATCCACCTCGGACTTTGTGCGTACGGGCGGGAATGCCCGCGCTCCCGGCGGTGCTGGACATCGTCGACGGGTGATCCGCGAGAGGAGTGCGCGAGTGCGGGACGGGGACGACGGAGGACGGCTCCGCATGCCGGAACCGTGGGCCGGGCCGGGAGCCGGACTGGGGGAGCGCGCCACCCTGGTGCAGTTCTCCAGCGCCTTCTGCGCGCCCTGCCGGGCGACCCGGAGGGTGCTCGCCGAGGTGGCCGCGCTGGTGCCGGGCGTGGCCCACGTGGAGATCGACGCCGAGGCCCATCTGGACCTCGTACGCCGTCTGGAGATCGTGAAGACGCCGACGGTGCTGGTCCTCGACGCGGCCGGCCGGATCGTACGGCGTGCGACCGGACAGCCGCGCAGGGCCGATGTGATCGCCGCGCTCGGGGAGGCCGTGTGAGGGCCGGCCGGGCCGTGGTGAGGCATCTCCCACATCACGGGACCGACTTGACTGTGCATGCCGCCCGTCGTCAGCCTGACCCCATGCCTTCGGAACTCCTTCGCCCCCGGCGGGTACCCGGCCGCCCGGCGGCCGCCGCCCGCGCCGCGCGTGTGCGCCGACCGGGCCGGTGAGCAGCCGCGAACCCGTTCGTCACCTCCCGCAGAAGGACAGTTTCATGACGGCCACGTCCGGCCTGGGCACCGCCCGGCCCGCCTCGCCCGAGCTGTTGCGCTCCGTCTTCCGCAGGCACGCGGCGGGCGTCGCCGTGATCACGGCGCGCGGTCACCGCGGACCGGTCGGCTTCACCGCCACCTCCCTCGCCTCCGTCTCCGCCGAGCCTCCGATGCTCTCCTTCGGCGTCGGTACCGGGAGCTCCAGCTGGCCGGCGATCGCGACGGGCGGCCACGTCGGCGTGCACGTCCTCGGGGAGCACCAGCAGGAGCTGGCGGAGACCTTCGCGCGCAGCGGTGCCGACCGCTTCGGTCCGGCCACCGCCTGGCAGGAGGGGCCGAAGGGGGTTCCGGTGCTGGACGACGTCCCGGCCTGGATGGTGTGCGAGGTGGTGGCCCGGGTGCCCGCCGGTGACCACCGGATCGTGATCGCCGAGGTCCTGCTCGGCGACCCCACCGGTCGCGGCCGTCCGCTCCTCTACCACCAGGGACGCTTCAACGGCCTGCGCGACTGAGACGGGGTCCTCCCTGGTCGCGGACCCGTCGAGTTCCGGTTACGCTGCGTTGCGAAGGTCACAGTTCAAAGCGCTTGCTTAGCGGGAAGGGACTGGGTGTACTGACGAGTAATATTTCGTTCGGAGCGCGGGCCGCCCCGACCGGAGCCGCCCGCTTCAGGCGCCTATGCTGCCTGCAGGCAGGCAGCCAGAAATGACGATGCAGTAGGAGAGCCGGCGTGAGCTTGAGGATCGTTGTCACCGTGAAGTACGTGCCCGACGCCACTGGCGACCGGCACTTCGCCGATGACCTGACCGTCGACCGTGACGACGTGGACGGTCTGCTCTCCGAACTGGACGAGTACGCGGTCGAGCAGGCGCTGCAGATCTCGGAGAACTCCGACGACGACGTGGAGATCACCGTTCTGACGGTGGGCCCGGAGGACGCCAAGGACGCCCTGCGCAAGGCGCTGTCCATGGGCGCGGACAAGGCGATCCACGTCGAGGACGACGACCTGCACGGCACCGACGCCATCGGCACCTCCCTGGTCCTGGCCAAGGCGGTCGAGAAGGCCGGCTACGACCTGGTCATCTCCGGCATGGCCTCCACCGACGGCACCATGGGCGTGGTACCGGCGCTGCTGGCGGAGCGTCTGGGCGTGCCGCAGGTGACCCTGCTGTCCGAGGTGTCCGTCGAGGACGGCACCGTGAAGGGCCGCCGCGACGGCGACACCGCCTCCGAGCAGCTCGAGGCCTCCCTCCCCGCGGTCGTGTCGGTCACCGACCAGTCGGGCGAGGCGCGTTACCCGTCCTTCAAGGGCATCATGGCGGCCAAGAAGAAGCCGGTTCAGTCCTGGGACCTGTCCGACCTCGACATCGACGAGGACGAGGTCGGCCTGGAGGGCGCCTACACGGTCGTCGAGTCGGCGGCCGAGCGTCCGGCCCGCACCGCCGGCACGATCGTCAAGGACGAGGGCGAGGGCGGCAAGCAGCTCGCCGAGTTCCTCGCGAGCCAGAAGTTCGTCTGAGCCACGGGCTCAACTCGCTTCCCGCCCCTCACACTTCGCAAGCAGGAGAGAAGAAGTCCCATGGCTGAAGTTCTCGTCTACGTCGACCACGTGGACGGTGCCGTCCGCAAGCCCACCCTGGAGCTGCTGACCCTGGCCCGCCGCATCGGCGAGCCCGTCGCCGTCGCGCTGGGAGGCGGCGCCGGTGACACCGCCGCCGCGCTCGCCGAGCACGGCGCGGTGAAGGTCCTCACCCACGAGGCCGCCGAGTACGCCGACTACCTGGTGGTCCCGAAGGTGGACGCGCTCCAGGCCGCCGTCGAGGCCGTCTCCCCGGCCGCCGTCCTGGTCCCCTCCTCCGCCGAGGGCAAGGAGATCGCCGCCCGCCTGGCGCTGCGTCTCGGTTCGGGCGTCATCACCGACGCCGTCGACCTGGAGGCCGGCGACGAGGGCCCGGTGGCCACCCAGTCGGTGTTCGCCGCCTCCTACACCACCAAGTCCCGTGTCTCCAAGGGCACCCCGGTCATCACGGTCAAGCCGAACTCGGCCGCCGTGGAGGCCGCCCCGGCCGCCGGTGCGGTCGAGGCCCTGTCGGTGTCCTTCTCCGCGCAGGCGACCGGCACCAAGGTCACCGGCCGTACGCCGCGCGAGTCGACGGGCCGTCCGGAGCTGACCGAGGCCGCGATCGTGGTCTCCGGCGGCCGCGGTGTCAACGGCGCGGAGAACTTCGGACTCATCGAGGCGCTCGCCGACTCGCTCGGCGCGGCCGTCGGCGCCTCGCGCGCCGCCGTCGACGCCGGCTGGTACCCGCACACCAACCAGGTCGGCCAGACCGGCAAGTCGGTCTCGCCGCAGCTCTACATCGCCTCCGGCATCTCCGGCGCGATCCAGCACCGCGCCGGCATGCAGACCTCGAAGACCATCGTGGCCATCAACAAGGACGCCGAGGCCCCGATCTTCGACCTGGTCGACTACGGCGTCGTCGGCGACCTGTTCGACGTCGTGCCGCAGCTCACCGAGGAGATCAAGACCCGCAAGGGCTGATCACCCCGAGCCGTACGAGGCCCCCGCGACCGTTCCGGTCGCGGGGGCCTCGGCGCGTCCCCGTCGTGGAGGACCGCCGAGGCCGGCTCGGGGCGGTGCTGTACTGGGGAGCGGAAGGGCGACGGAGGCGATCCGGCGATCCGGCACGGGCGAACGGTGCCGCGGAGGGACGCGAGCACGAAGGGGTGGAGGAGCGGACCGGGGCGCGAGACGGGTGTTGACCGGGGGAGGGGGGCCCGATAACTTCATTCAACGGATTGTTGATTCCGTATCGCGGAATTCGGGAGGGTGTGGGATGGGACAGGGGCAGCAGGAGCGGGTGGCGACGAGTCTCGCGGGCGCCGTCACCGAGGAGATCGGCGCCTCCCTCGCGCCGGTCGACGCCGAACTGGAGCGCCGCTACCCCGGAGACCCCGGCACCCGCCAGCCCGTCCACACCGTCTACGTCCCCGGCGACGCCTTCGCCGCCGACACCCTCCGCACCTGGGGCGACCGGGCCCTCGCCGCGCTCGACGAACACGCCCCGGACGCCGCCTCCTTCGCCGCCGTCCTCGGACTGGACGGCGCGCTGGCCGAGGACGTGTACGGCCGCGTCCGCGCCAAACTGGAGCGCGAACCGGTCGAGGACCTGCGCGTCGACTTCGAGGACGGTTACGGCAGGCGCCCCGACGCCGAGGAGGACGAGGCCGCGGCCCGCGCGGCCCGGCTGACCGCCGAGGCGTACGCGGCCGGCACCGCGGCCCCGTACACGGGCATCCGTGTGAAGTGCATGGAGGCCGCCGTCCGCGACCGGGGCATCCGCACCCTCGACATCTTCCTCACCGGCCTCATGGAGGCCGGCGGCCTGCCGGACGGACTGGTCCTGACCCTGCCCAAGGTCACCTATCCCGAGCAGGTCACCGCCATGGCCCGCCTCCTCGACGCCTTCGAGGAGGCGCGCGGCCTCGAACCGGGCCGGATCGGCTTCGAGATCCAGATCGAGACCAGCCAGTCCATCCTCGCCACCGACGGCACCGCCACCGTCGCCCGCATGATCCAGGCCGCCCGGGGCCGCGCCACCGGGCTGCACTACGGCACCTTCGACTACAGCGCCTGCCTCGGCGTCTCCGCAGCGCACCAGGCGAGCGACCACCCGGCCGCCGACCACGCCAAGGCCGTCATGCAGGTCGCAGCCGCGGGCACCGGCGTACGCCTCTCGGACGGCTCCACCAACGTGCTGCCCGTCGGCCCCACGGAGCAGGTCCACGACGCCTGGCGGCTGCACTACGGACTCACCCGCCGCGCCCTCGCCCGCGCCTACTACCAGGGCTGGGACATGCACCCCGGCCACCTCCCCACCCGCTACGCGGCCGTCTTCGCCTTCTACCGCGAGGGCTTCGCACAGGCCGCCGCCCGTCTGGCCCGGTACGCCGACCGGGCCGGCGGTGACGTCATGGACGAGCCCGCCACCGCCAAGGCCCTCGCCGGGTACCTGCTGCGCGGCCTGGACTGCGGCGCCCTGGACGCCGCCGAGGTGGCGCGCCCGACCTCGCTGTCCCGCGCCGACCTGGAGGGCTTCGCGCGGTAGTCCCGGCCGCACCCGCTTGCTTCACCTATCGAATTTCGATAGTTTTCCATCGTGATTCGGTTCAAGGAGGGGCGATGGGACGGCTGACCGTGCTCGCGCTGCGCACCGTGATGGTGGCGCTGCTGGCGGGTTCCCTGGGGATCCAGGCGGTGATGGTGCCGCTGATGGCGAACGACCTCGAAGGACTGGACGCGGAACACTCCCATCTGCGCGTCCCGTTCCTCCTCGTCGTGGTCCTCGGCGTCGTGACGGCCCAGGTCGTCCTGGTCTGCGTCTGGCGGCTGGTGACGATGGTGCGGCGCGGGACCGTCTTCTCCCACGCCGCCTTCCGCTACGTGCACACCGTCATCGGCGCGTTCGTCGCCGCGGCGCTGCTGGTGTTCGCGCTCGGAGCGCTCCTCGCGCCCGGCGAGGCCGTGGCCCCGGGCGTCGTGGCACTGCTGGGCGGTGCCGGTCTGGCGATCCTGGGCATCGCCCTGGTCGTACTCGTCCTGCGGATGCTGTTGGCGCAGGCCGTCGCGCGCGACGTGGAGGCGTCACGGATGCAGGCCGAACTGGCCGAGGTGATCTGATGCCGATCGCCGTCGACATCGACGTGATGCTGGCCAAGCGGAAGATGTCCGTGGGCGAACTCGCCGAACGCGTCGGCATCACACCGGCCAATCTGGCGGTGCTCAAGAACGGCCGCGCCAAGGCGGTGCGCTTCACGACCCTCGCCGCGCTCTGCGACGTGCTCGAGTGCCAGCCGGGCGACCTGCTGCGCTGGGAACCCGACGACACCCGGCCCTGACCCGTCGCCCGTCACCCGTGCCCCTGCCTCGGCAGCGGCGCCGGCGACGCGCCGGCATCAGGGCGTCCGTACCGCTCGGACCCCACGTACCGCTCCAGGCCGCAGACCGTCACCAGCCCCTCCTCGGCGAACAGCCGGGTGCCCCGCGCGCACAGCCGGAGGTCGGCGCGGGCCCGCGCGCAGAACTCCTCGGGGGAGGCGCCGAACAGTTCCCGCAGTCCGGGCACGTTCACGAGCAGATCGGTGAGCAGTGCACGCTGGCCCGGATGGGTACGTGGGACACCGGTGCCGTCGTGCAGCACACCGTGGCGGTTCACGTACGCGTACGCGCCGGGGAGCGTGGAACCGTCGGCGAGTTCGACGCGCACATCGGGGGCGGGCAGCCAGGCGCGGTGGAAGTTGCCGTCCGGCCGCGGTGCGCCCTCGCTCGCGTCGATCACCGCGAGCTGCCGGGCGTCGAGCCAGATGACGAACAGCTCCCGCACCGTCCCCGGGGCGCGGACCGGCGAGTTGGACACATAGCCCATACGGCTGACGTGCGCCGAGACACCGATGTCGACGCCCGTCACCCGCGTCCGCACCATCGGCACCGGTGTGATGATCCCGGACTCGGCCATCTTGTGCCGCAGCTGACCGGGACAGGCGTTGGAACCGACCGCGAGCACGGGCGCGCGGTCCTCGTACACCAGGCGGTCCAGCGGCAGCAGCCGGTCCCCGTTCAGCAGCCCCGAATCCCGCGGCCACGCGCCCGGATACAGCAGCGGGTGCTCGCGCGGAGCCTTCTCCAGCCCCAGCGCCCGCAGGGTGCGGTCCTCCTCCGACGGCACCGCCCGCTCAGTCCGCCGGGGGCAGCTCGCCGGAGCCGCGGGTGATCAGCCGGGTGGGGAGCTCGATGCGCTCCGGGGCGAGCAGGGTGCCGTCCAGCTGGCGGAACAGCCGCTCGGCCGCGGTCCGGCCGAGGGCCGCCGCGTCCTGGGCGACGACCGTGACGCCGGGCTGGAGCAGATCGGCGAGCTCGATGTCGTCGAAGCCGACCAGGGCGACCCGGCGGGCGTGCCCGGCCAGTACCCGGATCACGGTGACCGTCACCCGGTTGTTGCCCGTGAAGATCGCGGTGACCGGGTCCGGTCCCGAGAGCATCTCCTCGGCCGCCCGGCGCACCCGCTCCGGATCGGTGACGCCCAGCGACATCCAGGAGTCCGCCACCGTTATCCCCGCGTCCTCCATGGCGGTCCGGTAGCCGCGCAGCCGCTCGGCCGCGGTGTGGATGCGGGGCATGTCGCCGATGAAGCCGATCCTGCGGTGTCCGTGCGCGATCAGGTGGCTCACGCCGTCGTGGGCGCCGCCGTAGTTGTCCGACACGACGACGTCCGCGTCGATGTGCCCGGCCGGACGGTCCACGAAGACGGTGGCGACGCCCGCCTTGATCTCCGGCTCCAGATAGCGGTGGTCGTCCCCGGCCGGGATCACCACGAGGCCGTCCACCCGCCGGGCGCACAGCGCCAGCACCAGTTCCTGCTCGCGGTCGGCGTCCTCCGCGCTGGAGCCGTTGATCAGCAGGGCGCCGTGCGCGCGGGCCACCTCCTCGACCGCCCGGCTCAGCGGCCCGTAGAACGGGTCCGCGAGATCCTCCAGGACCAGACCGATGCTGGCGGTGCGGCCCTTGCGCAGCACACGGGCGCTGTCGTTGCGGCGGAAGCCGAGCGCCTCGATCGCCTCCTGGACGCGGCGCTCCGTCTCCGGCGTGACACCGGGCTCGCCGTTGACCACGCGGGAGACCGTCTTGAGCCCGACCCCGGCGCGCGCGGCCACGTCCTTCATCGTCGGACGGTTGCCGTAGCGGGTCCCGGGGATGCGGTCGGTGCGGCGGGTCGTCTCCGGCACGGTGCGGTGTCCTGTCCTGTCGGCCACGGGGATGCGTAGGCCCATGGGCTTGTATGAGGATGTGGCGTCGAGCATAGAGCCTGGACAACGTTGTCAGGCTCGGGGGACACTGTCCGACGCGCACTCCGGCCCGTACCTCGCCGCGCGGCCGGGCGTTGCTCGCGCTCCATGTGTTGCCTCGTGGTCGCACATGGTCGTTCTCGGCGATTTTCTGATGTTTCAACGGGGAGATCCGACACTGATGCACACCGACCTCGTGGCCGCGCTCGACATCGGCGGCACCAAGATCGCCGGCGCGCTGGTGGACGGCCAGGGCCGGATCCTGGTCCGTGCCCAGCGGCCGACGCCCGCGCAGGAGAACGGCGAGACCGTCATGCGGGCGGTCGAGGCGGTGCTCGGTGAGCTCACCGCGTCCCCGCTGTGGCACCGCGCCGGCGCGGTGGGCATCGGCAGCGCCGGCCCCGTGGACGCCTCCGCCGGCACGGTGAGCCCGGTCAACGTGCCCGGCTGGCGCGGCTACCCGCTCGTCGCCAGGGTCCGGGACGCGGCCGGGGGCCTGCCCGTGGAGCTGATCGGCGACGGGGTGGCGATCACGGCCGCCGAACACTGGCAGGGCGCCGCCCGCGGC
>NZ_NCTE01000173.1 GCF_002114215.1 Streptomyces sp. 13-12-16
GCTGGTGAGCAGCCGCACGTTGGCGGCGGCCACCGCCCGCGCGAGCGCCACGCACACCAGCAGCGCCAGCGGCACGGCGAGGGCGCCCACGGCGAACGCCGCCCCGCCGTGCGCGACGGCGCCCACGGAACCGGTGAGCAGGCACAGCGTGAACAGCGGCCCGATACCGACCAGCGAGGACACCAGCAGGGCCCGCACCAGCGGCCGCGGCCGCAGCGGCAGCATCACCAGCCGGGTCGGGTCGAGGGTCTCGTCGCCCCCGGGGAAGAACAGCGGCATCACCGCCCAGCCGAGGCCCAGCACCGCCACGAGCAGCACCACCAGCGACTCGACGTGACCGGTGCCGCGCAGCACGATCAGCCCGAGCAGTTGCAGCGCGGCGAACAGCAGGGCGACGACGGCGGAGGCGATGTACGCCGCCTTCCGCCCGCCGGACTGCCGCAGCCCGTTGCGCAGCAGGGACAGTTTCAGCCGGACGAAGACGGAGGTGAGGGCGGCGGGAGTGCCCACGGCGCTCACCGGGAACCCCCGCCCAGCCAGTCCAGATCCGAACCGGCGTCCCGGCCGTCCGCCCCGACCAGTTCCAGGAACGCCCGTTGCAGCGAGGGCGCGTCCCCGCGCACCTCGGCGAGCGGACCGTGGGCGCGGATCCGGCCGGCGGCCATCACGGCCACCCAGTCGCACAGCGACTCGACGAGCTCCATGACGTGGGAAGAGAAGACGACCGTGGCGCCGGACGCCGTGTACCGCTCCAGAACACCCCGGATGGTCTGCGCGGAGACCGGGTCGACACCCTCGAAGGGCTCGTCCAGGAAGAGGACTTCGGGATTGTGCAGCAGGGCGGCGGCGAGCCCGATCTTCTTGCGCATGCCGGTCGAGTAGTCGACGACGAGCTTGTGCTGGGCACCGGACAGATCGAGGACGTCGAGCAGCTGCGTGGCCCGCTTGTCGACCTCGTCACCGGGCAGCCCCCGCAACCGCCCTGTGTACGCGAGCAGTTCACGCCCCGACAGCCGCTCGAACAGCCGCAGCCCCTCCGGCAGCACCCCGATCCGTGCCTTGACCTCCACCGGGTCCCGCCACACGTCGTGCCCGACGATCTCGACGGTGCCCTGATCGGGCCGCAGCAGCCCGGTCACCATGGACAAGGTGGTGGTCTTCCCGGCCCCGTTGGGACCGACCAGCCCGATGAACCGCCCCGCGGGCAGCTCCAGATCGATCCCCCCGACCGCGACCTGCTCCCCGAACCGCTTCCAGAGCCCCCGCACACTTACGGCACTGCCATCCACCATGTCTCCCTCCGTCAGCGATGAAGGCTACGGGGAGCGCAACATCCTCAAGGGGGGCGGGACCGCGTCGACATGCGGCTCCGCCGCGTGGGCGCGATCAGCCACGACGCGGCCGCAGTCGCCCACGAGCAGAAACCACGTACATCAACAGGCGCCCTACCGGTCCCGGCCGCACGCATAGGCCAACGGCGAGACCAGCTCCTCCACATCCGGCAACCACCGGTTCACCGCCGTGGGCCGGCAGGCCCACTGCACGGCCCCCCGGCACCCGACCCGCGTGGGCGGCGCGGCAACGTACGCCCCCTCCCCGAGGACCACCAGGTCGAGCGACGACGACGACCACCCCAGCCTGCGCAGCAGGTCCGGCACCTTCGCCGAGGCCCCCGGCAGCACGAAGAACTCCGTCCGCCGGTCCGGCGTCACCGTGACCGGCCCCAGCGTCAGCTCCATCCGCTCCATCCGCGCGAGCGCCAGGAACCCCGCCGTCTCCGGCACGGAGACCGCGTCGAACGTCCGCCCGGTGGGCAGCAGGATCGACGCGTCCGGCTGCTTCTGCCACATCCGGCGGGCGACGGTGGCGCTGCCGGTCGCCTGGGCCGCCCAGTCCGGGCGGGCCGGGTGCGCGCCGGGCGCCGGGCACGCGGCGTCACCGCACGAGCAGCGCTGCACCCCCTCGACGGACTCCAGCCAGGTGCCCGGGAACACGTCCCAGTGCCGCTCCTCGGCGTAGCGGACTGCGGTGTCCAGCAGCGATTCCCCGCGCTGCTTCGGGATCTGTACGGCGTCGGCGCCCGCGATCGTCTCTTCCACGATGAACACAACTACGGCCGTCACCAGGGGTTACGCCCGTGCGCATGCGCGGGGGAGGAGCACCGGTTCCGTGTTCGGGGCGCATGGGTGCATCCACGGGGGCGCGCGGGAGGATCCGCGTCCCCGGTGGGTAACCAGGAGGGGGGCCGGCATCCGCCGTTACCCCGGCAATCCTCACATGTCCCGCATTGTCGGTACTTCGGCGGGGCATTGATCTTCCCGGCCGCATCTATCGCCGGGACGCGAGACGTACGGCCGCGGAAGACACGTCAACTCGGTGCGTGGCAGGGCACCGCAGCCTCAGGGGGTACGCCATGGCCGCAAGGCCTCTCGTCGCGCGGCAGCCGAACGAACGGCTGCAGGCGCTCATCCAGGAAGCCGGATGCTCCAACGCCGGGCTGGCCCGCAGGGTCAACATGTGCGGCGCCGAGCACGGCCTCGACCTGCGCTACGACAAGACGTCGGTGGCGCGCTGGCTGCGCGGGCAGCAGCCGCGGGGCCGGGCACCGGCGATCATCGCTGAGGCACTGGGCCGCAAACTGGGCCGTACGGTCACGATCGACGAGATCGGCATGGCCAACGGCAAGAACCTCGCCTCGGGTGTCGGCCTCCAGTTCTCGCCGACGGTACTGGGAGCCATCGAGCAGGTCTGCGAGCTGTGGCGCAGTGACGTGGGCCGGCGGGACTTCCTGTCCGGGTCCTCCGTCGCCGCCTCCGCGCTGGTGGAGCCCAGCCGCGACTGGCTGATCTCCGCGCCCGACGGGCAGGTGGCGCGCTCCGCCGGGCCCCGCGTGGGCCAGTCCGACGTGGCGGCCGTGCGGTCCATGACGCAGGCGCTGGTGGACCTGGACCACCAGTACGGCAGCGGGCACGTACGCCCGGTCGTGGTCCACTACCTCAACAGCGTCGTCTCGGGGCTGCTGGCGGGGTCGTACCGCGAGGCCGTGGGGCGCGACCTGTTCGCGGCGGTCGCGCGGCTGACCGAACTCGCCGGGTACATGGCCGTCGACACCGGGCAGCCGGGCCTCGCCCAGCGCTACTACATCCAGGCGCTGCGGCTGGCGCAGGCGGCCGGGGACCGCGGATACGGCGGGTACGTGCTCGCCGCCTCCATGAGCCACCTGGCCGCACAGCTCGGAAACCCGCGGGAGATCGCGCAGTTGGCGCGCGCGGCGCAGGAGGGCGCGCGGGGGCGCGTGACCCCCCGCGCGGAGTCGATGTTCCACGCGGCGGAGGCGCGCGGGCACGCGCTGATGGGCGACGTGCACGCCGCGCAGACGGCGGCGGGGCGCGCGATGAGCGCCATGGA
>NZ_NCTE01000174.1 GCF_002114215.1 Streptomyces sp. 13-12-16
CGGGGCAGATCGGGGAAGGCCGTGCGCAGGCGGGCCAGTTCGCCGTCCACCAGGTCCCGCAGCCCCGCCGGGGCGCCAGCCCAGCCCCGCCCCGGCCGCAACCGGTCCCCGCGCGGGGTGACGACCGCGAGCTCGCGCACGCTGTCGGCCGTCGTGCCCCAGGCCACCGAGTGGGAGCCGCAGGAGTTGTTGCCGATCATGCCGCCGAGGGTGCAGCGGCTGTGGGTGGAGGGGTCCGGGCCGAAGCGCAGGCCGTGCGGGGCGGCGGCCTCCTGGAGGCGGTCGAGGACGAGGCCGGGCTGGACGACGGCCGTGCGCGCCTGGGGATCGAGGGACAGCAGACGGTTCATGTGCCGTGTGAAGTCGAGCACCACACCGGTGCCGGTCGCCTGCCCCGCGATCGACGTGCCGCCGCCGCGCGGCACCACGGGGACGCCGTACGTCCGGCACACCGACAGCGCCGCCGCCACGTCGTCGGCGTCCCGCGGGGCCACCACGCCGAGCGGTACCCGGCGGTAGTTGGAGGCGTCCATCGTGGTCAGGGCCCGTGCGGTCGTGGTGAAGTCGACCTCGCCGCGCACGGCCGCCCGCAGCCCGGCCAGCAGTTCCCGGTGATCCGTCATGCCCTCAGGATGCCTCCGCGGAGGCCGGGCGCAGGAGACGGCGCCCGCACGTCCCACGGCGCCGTGGAAGGTCCCGATGTGCGCCCGGGATGGAGCGACTGACGAAAACGGAAGCGGAATCTTCCCAAGTCGAACACGAACTCTCATATAGTGACCGCGAGTTGCGCGCAGTTGTCGGACTCGTTCGAAAGCGACCCCGAAAACCGAGTCCGGCATTCCCGTGAAACCGCCCGAGGGCCGCGCAGACACGACGGTGCACGCCCGCGGACCGACCGAGGAACCGACCGAGGACCCTGATTGATGACCTCCCCCCTGCTCCCCGGCGACCGTCCCACCCCCCGCAGCCTGCTGCCCGTCCCGG
This sequence comes from Streptomyces sp. 13-12-16, assembly GCF_002114215.1. Taxonomy (GTDB): domain Bacteria; phylum Actinomycetota; class Actinomycetes; order Streptomycetales; family Streptomycetaceae; genus Streptomyces. The sequence continues at coordinate 985 of NZ_NCTE01000174.1, forward strand.
TGCTCACCGCGGCGGTCACCGCCATCGGGGTCCTCGGCGCCCTCTTCCTCGTCCCGGACGACGCGGTCGGCTCCGTCGTCGTGGTCGGGACGATCGCCGCCGTACTGCTGTGCGCGGCGGCCACGGTGGCCACGTACACCGTCCTGTCGGCGCGGGCCGCCCGTACCCGGCTGGACGCCGTCACCCAGGACATCGGCCGGCTGCTCCAGGAACGCGCCCGGCTGGCGGAGGAGTCCCGCCGCCAGCACGAGCGGCTGACCGGTGAACTCAACCGTGAGCGCGCCCGGTTGTCCGCCGAACTGGACCAGGAGCGCGCCCACCTCGCCGAGACCCTGGCCGCGGAGCGCGACCGCCTCGCCGAGCAGCATGCCGCCGACACCGCCCGCCTGACGCGGGAGCACGCCGACGAGCGGACCCGGCTCGCGGACGACCACACCGCCGCGCTGAGGCGGCTCGCCGAGGAGCACGCCGAGAAGCTGCGCCTCATCACCGAGGAACACGACGCCCACACCGCCCGGTCGGCCCGCGACCACGCGGAGGAGATCGGCCGGCTGACCGAGGAGCGGGACCGGCTCGGGGCGGACCGGGACCGGCTCACCGCGGAGAACGCGCGGCTGACCGCCCGGCTGCGCGAGGCCGACGGCGCGCGGG
>NZ_NCTE01000017.1 GCF_002114215.1 Streptomyces sp. 13-12-16
GCTGTTGTGGCAGTTATAGTCTCTAACAGTTGTGAGGGTGCTTAAGTGATCCCTCTTGTCCGCTGTCGAGGAGGCCGTCATGTCCGATGCCGCCCACGAAACCCGCCCCCTGCACGCCGTCCTGGGATCCGGCCCCGCCGGAACCACCCTCGCCCGGGAGCTCGTCCGCCGCGGTCGCGCCGTACGGCTCGTCGACCGGAAGGGGGACGGACCCGCGATCGAGGGAGTCCGGCGGCATGCCGCCGATGTCGGCACCGCCGACGGCGCCCGCGCGGCCGTCGACGGTGCCGCCGTGGTGTACCACTGCGCCAACGTCGCCTATCACCTGCAGGTCGAGGTGATGCCGGGGATCCAGGAAGCGGTGCTCGCCGCCGTCGAGGAGTCCGGAGCCCGGCTCGTCGTCCTCGACACGATCTACCCGTACGGCCCGACCGGGGGAGCGGTGATGACCGAGGACACCCCCTGGCGGGCGACCAGCCGCAAGGGCCGGATGCGCGCGACGCTCGACGAGCGGTATCTCGCCGCGCACCGGGAGGGCCGCGCCCGGGTGGTCCTCGGCCGCTCCGCCGACTTCGTCGGTCCCGGCGTGCTCAACTCCTCCCTCGGCGGCGCCGTGTTCCCGGGGGCGCTCACCGGGGGCGAGGTGATGGGGGTGGGTGACCTGGACCTGCCGCACAGTTACACCGACATCAGGGACGTGGCGGCCGGCCTGGCCACCCTCGGCGAGCGGCCCGAGGGCGACGGGCGGGTGTGGCACCTGCCCACCGCGCCCGCCGTCAGCACCCGTGAGATCCACGCCATGATCGAGAAGCGGACCGGACGGGCCCTGAACGTGGTCGTCCTGGAGGAGCCGCGCCCCTTCGGTCCGTTCGACGAGGTCTTCATGGCCGAGGTCGCCGAGATGTTCTACCAGTACACCGAGGCGCAGATCGTGGACTCCTCGGCCTTCGAGCGGACCTTCGGCGTGACGCCGACGCCGATCGAGGTCACCGTGGACGACACGGTGGCCTGGTACGAGCAGTGGCTGTCCCGCCGCTGACGCGGACCGCCGGATTCCGTCAGCGGCCGGCCTTCGTGCGGTCCAGCGCGGCCACTCCCAGTGCGGCGAGGCCGATCTGGATCAGCCACTCCACCCAGTCGACGCCCTCGGTGTCGGCCACCCCGAAGGCCGCGGCGACCGCCGAGCCGATCAGTGCGGCGGCGATGCCGACGAGGATCGTCCAGAGGATCCCGATGCGCTGGCGGCCCGGGACCACGAGCCGGCCCAGGACGCCGATGACAATGCCGATGACGATGGCGCTGATGATGCCGTCGATCTCCATCTCGCCCCTCTTTTCCTGACCTCCGCTGCACTGCGTATGCCCCCCGGCCGCCGGGACAGTCCCGCCCGGACGCGAAAACGCCGGTCCGCGGTCGACGCGGGCCGGCGCTCGGCTCCTTTCGCGGTCCTCCTACGACCGGCGGCCGCTCCTGACGGCCGTGGCGGCGCAGGCCGTGCCCAGGATCAGGGTGAGGGCGCCGATGACGATGTTGTTCCAGATGACGCCGGCGTCGGGGTCGGTGCCGACGATCCACGGCGAGATGATCATCCACAGGCCCAGGGCGCACATGGCCCCGCTGAGGCCGTACATGCGCGCCGGGGCCGCGGTGAACCCCAGGGCGAGCAGGCCGATCGCGATGCCCACGATCAGGTTGTGGGGCACGAGCGCGGGCTGGCTCGTCGTGTAGTGGAGTATCCACGGGGACACCGCACAGTAGAGACCGAGCAGGAACACCGGTCCGTCCACGAGGGCCACATCACGACCCCCGAGCATACGGTCGTACCGTGCCCGCATCTCCGGGGCATCGGGGTGGCTCGTGATGTCACCACGCGGGTGCGAGACGTTGGCCATGAGTCGTCTCCTTCGACTAGCAGACCTGACCGCTTCTGGTGCGGTATGCGGTAAAGGCCGCATAAGTTCATTCTGCTCTTATTTCCCCTTTATGTGTAGAGCACGTGAGGGTCGGGCCCGCCCCGGCGCCGACCGGCCGACATGTTCGCGTCACGATGACTGGTCTAAACCCTTGACTGGTACAGACCAAAGCGGTTGAGTGTGCTCCCACACCCCCCACCACGGCCGCCCCCACTGCCGTGACCGGCCCCGCCGGCACGTGCGGGCGAGGTCCCGCTCAGGCATGTCCTCGTCCGGGAGCGGCCGCGTTCCGCGAAGGAGTCGTTCCCTTGTCGAGAAGACGCATCGCCGCCGTGACCGCCGCCCTCGTCCTCGCCGGCGGTGCGCCGGTGCTGCTCCCCGCCGCCTCCGCCTCCGCCGCCTCGTGCTCCAGCTATCCGAACTGGGTGGCCGGAAGGTCGTACAACGCCGGTGACATCGTGCGCTACACCGACGGCCGGGCGTACATCGCCGAGCACGCCAATCCGGGTTACGACCCGGTCATCAGCACCTGGTACTGGGAGCCGTACGCCTGTGACAACGGCCCCGGGACGCCCGTCGGCAACTTCGTCGTGACCGAGGCGCAGTTCAACCAGATGTTCCCGAACCGGAACCCCTTCTACACCTACAGCGGGCTCACCGCCGCGCTGAGTGCCTACCCCGGTTTCGCCAACACCGGCAGTGACACGGTGAAGAAGCAGGAGGCCGCCGCCTTCCTGGCCAACGTCAGTCACGAGACCGGCGGTCTGGTGCACGTGGTGGAGCAGAACACCGCCAACTACCCGCACTACTGCGACTGGGGGCAGCCGTACGGCTGTCCGGCCGGGCAGGCCGCGTACTACGGGCGCGGACCGATCCAGCTGAGCTGGAACTTCAACTACAAGGCGGCGGGCGACGCGCTCGGCATCGACCTCCTGGGCAACCCCTGGCTGGTGCAGAACGACGCGGCCGTGGCCTGGAAGACGGCCCTGTGGTACTGGAACACCCAGTCGGGGCCGGGCACCATGACCCCGCACAACGCCATGGTCAACCAGGCCGGTTTCGGCCAGACGATCCGCAGCATCAACGGCTCCCTCGAGTGCGACGGCCGCAACCCCGCCCAGGTGCAGAGCAGGGTGAGCAAGTACCAGCAGTTCGCCCAGATCCTCGGGACGTCGCCCGGCGGCAATCTGTACTGCTGACGTCCTGACGTCCGGCCGCTCGGCGTGATGTCATGCACCTGACCTAGGACGCTCGGACCGCGGCCCGCGCACCGCACGTGCGCGGGCCCCCCGGACGAAGGACGGCAGTCATGCGCACCCCCCACGTCCTGCTCGCCACGACCGTCACGGCCGCCGCGCTGGCCGCGACGGCCGTGACGCCCGTACCCGCCGCCGCGGCGACCGTGCCGCCCGGCGTCCACTACCTCCAGAGCGCGACGACCGGACTGAACGCCGCCGACGCCGCCGGGGCGGTCGAACAGCACAGACCGCGCGGCGACGAGGGCCGTCAGCGGTGGAACCTGGGAGCCGACGGCACCCTGGAGAACACCGACAGTCCCGGCACCTGCCTCGGCCGCACCGGCGACCGGGCCCGGACCGTCGCCTGTGCGAGCCCGGAGGCACGCTGGGAGATCACCCCCGTGGGCGCGGACCGGTTCACGCTCGCCGTCCCCGGCACCGACCGCCGCCTCACCGTCGCCCCGAAACCCTCCGGCGCGGGCCACCCCGTCCCGCTCGCCGTCGGCACCGGCACGGGTGACCTCGCCACCTGGTACCTGACCCCGGTCGACCCGGTGACCCGTCCCCTGCCGGCGTGGGACCGGCGCACCCTGGACGAGGTCACCTTCCTCACCGCCCACAACGCCTATGCCAACGGTGTCGACGGCGGCTTCGCCCCGCCCTTCGTCGACCTCTTCCCCAACCAGAACCGGGGCATCGAGCGCCAACTCGCCGACGGCGTCCGCGGATTCATGCTGGACATCCACCAGACCCCGGACGGCGCGATCCTCTGCCACAACAGCTGCACCCTGGTCAGCAGGCCCGTCGCCCTGTGGGTGGACCTCCAGCGGATCGTCGACTTCCTGCGCACCCACCCCGACCAGTTCGTCACCGTCTTCCTGGAGGACTACGTCGACCCGGACGTCCTGCGTGCCGAACTCGCCCGCGTCCAGGGGCTGTCGGACGTGCTCTACCGGCCCGACCGCACCGGTGTCCGGGAGAACGGCTGGCCGACCATGGGGGAGCTGACCGCCGCGGGACAGCGGCTGCTGATCTTCACCGACCGCACCCGCGACGCGGACCGGGCCGCCGGAACGACCCGGGACACCTTCGGCGTGATGTACCAGCGGGAGTGGACCGTCGAGAACCACTGGTCCATGGGCCCGGGCCTCGGAGCCTCCGACTGGTCCTGCTACAGCCGCTGGTACGACGCGGGCACCAACATCCCGCTGACCCGTACCGAGCCCGGCTTCCGCCCCCTGTTCGTCATGAACCACTTCCGGGACACCACGATCACCTCCACCGCCGGCACGGACAACTCCAAGCTCGCCGACCGCGCCCGCCGGTTCTGCCGGCCGGCCGCCCGCAAGAAGCCCAACTACCTCGCCGTGGACCGCTACGACCTCGGCGACCCGGCGGCCGCCGTCGCCACCCTGAACACCTACGCGTACCCGTAGCCGCCCCGCCCCGCCGCTCCCGCTCCGGGCCGCCGGTCCCGGAGCGGGACTGGCGCGTTCGGCAGTTTTACGTATAACCTCTCCGGTCAATCCCCCTTCGAGAGGTCACGATGAGACGCATCCCCCTGGTCACCCTCGTCGTCGACGACTACGACGAGGCGATCCGCTTCTACACCGGGGCGCTCGGTTTCCGGCTCGCCGAGGACACGCCCCGGCCGAACGGCGGCCGCTGGGTCGTCGTCGAACCGGACGCCGGGCACGGCGGTACGGGGCTGCTGCTCGCCCGTGCCGAGGGGGAGGCCCAGCGGGCCAGGGTCGGTGACCAGACCGGCGGGCGGGTGGGCTTCTTCCTGCACACCGACGACTTCGCCCGCGACCACGCCCGCATGACCGCCGCCGGCGTGACCTTCCTGGAGGAGCCGCGCCACGAGCCGTACGGCTCGGTCGCCGTCTTCCGGGACCTGTACGGCAACCGCTGGGACCTGCTCCAGCCCGCCGCCCCCTGATCCGCTCCCCTTCTTCGCCGAACGACCCGCTGAGGAACGACCGCACATGTCATCTACGCGCATAGACGCCGAGACCCTCCGCCGCCTCCCCAAGGCGGTGCTGCACGACCACCTCGACGGCGGCCTGCGCCCCGCGACCGTCGTGGAGCTGGCGGAGGCCGTCGGCCACACCCTGCCCACCACCGACCCCGGCGAACTCGCCGCCTGGTACGTCGAAGCCGCGAACTCCGGCGACCTGGTCCGCTACATCGCCACCTTCGAGCACACCCTCGCCGTCATGCAGACCCGCGAGGGCCTGCTGCGCACCGCCGAGGAGTACGTGCTCGACCTGGCCGCCGACGGTGTCGTCTACGGCGAGGTGCGCTACGCCCCCGAGCTGAACACCCGGGGCGGGCTGACGATGAGCGAGGTCGTGGAGACCGTCCAGGAGGGCCTCGCCACCGGCATGGCCAAGGCGGCCGCCGCCGGGACGCCCGTCCGGGTCGGCACCCTGCTCTGCGGCATGCGGATGTTCGACCGGGTCCGCGAGGCCGCCGACCTGGCGGTCGCCTTCCGGGACGCCGGGGTCGTCGGCTTCGACATCGCCGGCGCCGAGGACGGCTTCCCGCCCGCCGACCACCTCGACGCCTTCGCGCACCTGCGCCGCGAGAGCGTGCCCTTCACCATCCACGCCGGTGAGGCCCACGGCCTGCCCAGCATCCACCAGGCGCTCCAGGTGTGCGGCGCCCAGCGCATCGGGCACGGCGTGCGGATCACCGAGGACATCGTGGAGGGCAAGCTCGGCCGTCTCGCCGGCTGGGTCCGCGACCGCCGGATCGCGCTGGAGATGTGCCCCACCTCCAACCTCCAGACCGGCGCCGCGGCCTCGATCGCCGAGCACCCGATCACCGCGCTGAAGGACCTCGGCTTCCGCGTCACCCTCAACACCGACAACCGTCTGGTCTCGGGCACCACCATGACGCGGGAGATGTCCCTGCTGGTCGAGCAGGCCGGCTGGACGGTCGAGGACCTGCGCACGGTCACGGTGAACGCCGTGAAGAGCGCGTTCCTCCCGTTCGACGAGCGGAACGCGCTCATCCGGGACGTCGTCCTGCCCGGTTACGACGCGGCGCTCTGAGTCAGCCCCCGCACGTACGCGGCCTGTCCGACGTGCTGCAGATCGTCGGACAGGACGCTGACCAGCCGTACGCCCAGGGTCACCGGGGGATCCCAGCCCTCGTCGACCACCCGCTCCAGGTCCTTGGCGGCCAGCGCGCGCAGCGCGCCGAGGGTCTGCTCGTGCACCGCGTCGTGGTAGCCGGTCAGCAGACCACCGTCGTCGACCCGTACCTCGGCGACCTGCGCCGAGGTGTGGCCGTACCCCGTGTCGCGGCGGGGCAGGCCGAGGTCCAGGCGCTTCTCCCAGTCCTGGGCGAGCCACACCTGGTCGAGTCCGAAGGCGTCGGCGACGTGGTCGTCCTGGACCCGGGTGAGGTGCCAGACCAGCCAGGCGACGGAGTTCGCGCCGGGGCCGGGCCGGGCGTTGAGCGCGTCGGGGCCGAGGCCCTCGACGGCGGCGTGGACTTCTTCCCGGATGCGGCCGAAGCCGTCGATGAGGATGTCCTTGGCATGCATGCCTCCACCCTCGCGCATCCGCGCCCCTCACGCGCCCCCGTCGTCCAGCAGGGCCATCAGCGCCCGCGCCGCCGGGCTCGTCGCCCGCGGTGACGGCACCAGGGCGACCGTCTCGTACACCGCCTCGCCGGTGTCCTTCAGCGGGAGCGCGGTGAGGGACTCCCGCTTGTGCCGGAAGTGCCGCGGCACGACGGCGACGCCCAGGTTCTCGTCGACCAGGTCGAGCAGGCTGTGCACGTCGTTCACCTCCAGCGCCACCGTGCGCCGTGCGCCCGCGGCGGCGAAGGCGGCGTCGGTGGCGCGGCGCGGACCCCAGTCCGGGTGGAAGTCGACGAAGACCTCGTCGGCCAGGTCGTGCGGGGTCAGCGGTGCCCCCGTCCGGGCGAGCCGGTGGTCCGGGTGGCACAGCACGGTCATCGGCTCACTGGTCAGCGGCACCGACCGCAGCTGCTCCGGGTCCGCCTCCGTCCGGTAGGCGAAGGCCAGGTCCAGCCGCCCCGCCGCGACCTCCTCCGCCAGCGCGGCCGAGCCCCACTGGCGCAGCCGGATCTCCACGTCCGGGTGGAGCCGCCGGAACGTGGCGAGCAGCTCCGCCACGTTCACCCCGGCGATGCACTGCTCCGCGCCCAGCGCGAGGGTGCCGCGCAGCACGCCCTGCACCGCGGCCACCGCCTCGTGCGCCGCCCGCACCTGTGCCAGGATCCGCTCGGCCTCCGCCAGCAGCGCCCGGCCCGCCTCGGTGAGCGTCACCCTGCGGGTCGTCCGCACGAAGAGCGGTGTCTGCAGCTCGCGCTCCAGGGCGCGGATGGACGCGGACAGGCCCGACTGGGAGACCATCAGCCGCTCCGCCGCGCGGGTGAAATGCTGGTCCTCGGCCACGGCGACGAAGTGCTGGAGGTGACGCAGTTCCATGATTGAGAAGCGTATCCGCTGAATTCCATCGGATTCTTCTGTTGGACCACTGCCCGCAGGTCACGACAGAGTGGACGGGCGGTTCGACGGAACCGCCGAGACATGTGCCAACCCCTCTGGAGTCGTGTTGTACACCGCACACCCCGACCGTTACGCGGACATGCCCTACCGGCGCACCGGACGCAGCGGCCTGAAGCTCCCCGCGCTCTCGCTCGGTCTGTGGCACAACTTCGGTCCCGACCGTGCGGCCGGGACCCAGCGCGCCATCCTGCGCCGCGCCTTCGACCTGGGCGTCACCCACTTCGACCTCGCCAACAACTACGGGCCCCCGCCGGGCGCGGCCGAGTCCGCCCTCGGCGAGGCGCTGAAGTCGGACTTCGCGGCCTACCGCGACGAACTGGTGATCTCCACCAAGGCCGGCTACCTGATGTGGCCCGGCCCGTACGGCGAATGGGGCTCGCGCAAGTACCTGCTGTCCTCGCTGGACCAGAGCCTGAGCCGGATGGGCCTGGACCACGTCGACATCTTCTACTCGCACCGCTTCGACCCTCGGACTCCGCTGGAGGAGACGATGGGTGCGCTGCACTCGGCGGTCCAGCAGGGCAAGGCGCTGTACGTCGGTGTGTCCAACTACTCGGCGGAGCAGACCCGCGAGGCCGCCCGCATCCTCGGTGAGCTGGGCACGCCGCTGCTGATCAACCAGCCCCGTTACTCGATGCTCGACCGCCGTCCGGAGGACGAGGGGCTGATGGACGCCCTGGACGAGCTCCAGGTCGGCTCCATCGCCTACTCCCCGCTGGAGCAGGGCCTGCTGACCGCCCGCTACCTCGACGGCATCCCCGAGGACTCCCGGGCCGCGAGCGACAGCCCCTTCCTGAACACCGACGCCGTCACCGGGGAACTGGTGGACCGGCTGCGCGCGCTCAACGAGATCGCCGCCTCGCGCGGCCAGACCCTGGCGCAGATGGCGCTGTCCTGGGTGCTGCGCGGCGGCCGCCTCACCTCCGCCCTGGTCGGCGCGAGCAGCCCGCAGCAGCTCGAGGACAGCGTCGCGGCCACCCGGAACCTCGACTTCGGCGAGGAGGAGCTGGCCCGCATCGACGCGGTCGTGAAGCAGTAGCTCCACCGGTGCGGCCGAGGTCCGGGCGAGCGTCCTGCCGGTGCTCGCCCGGACCTCGGCC
>NZ_NCTE01001513.1:0-2030 GCF_002114215.1 Streptomyces sp. 13-12-16
CGTACCCTCGCCCGCCCGGCCGCCCGCCGCGCCGCCGACGCCGGAACCACGGGCGGACCGCGGGACTTCCGGCGCAGGCTCGCCGCGCTCGGCGGCCCGCAGCAGCAGAGCCTGCTGCACGGCATGGTCCTCGGCCACGTCGCCGCCGTCCTCGGCCACGCCTCCGCCGAGGCGCTGGACTCCGGACGCGGCTTCCTCGACCTCGGCATGTCCTCCCTGACCGCGGTCGAACTCCGCAACCGCCTCAACGCGGAGACGGGCCTGACCCTGCCCACCACCCTGATCTTCGACCACCCCGACCCGGCCGCCCTCGTCCGCCACCTGCGGGACGAACTCGGCACCGGCGGCACCGGATCCGGCGACGCGGACCAGCCCCTCTTCGCCGAACTCACCGAATTCGAGGCCGCGGTGAGCGGCGCAGAACTCGACGACCAGGACCGGGCCCGCCTGGCCAAGCGCCTCCAGGCCCTCCAGTGGAAGCTCGGCGCCACCACGGAGACCACCGGCGAGCGCGACGACTCCGACCTCGACACCACCACGGACGACGAGATGTTCGACCTGATCGACAACGAACTCGGCCTCGCCTGACACCCCCGCCCGGCCACCGCGTCCTTCCAGAACCAGAGGATCCCACCCCCATGGCAAGCTCCGAAGACAAGCTCCGCGACTACCTCAAGAAGGTCACCGCAGACCTGCGTCGCACCCGTCAGCGGCTGGAGTCCGTCGAGGCAGGCCGGAGCGAGCCGATCGCCGTCATCGGCATGGCCTGCCGCTTCCCCGGCGGCGTCCGCTCCCCGGAGGACCTCTGGCGGCTCGTCGCCGACGGCACCGACGCCGTCGGCCCGCTGCCCGAGGACCGCGGCTGGGACCTCGACTCCCTCTACGACCCCGACCCGGGCACCCCCGGCAAGAGCTACGTCCGCGAGGGCGGCTTCCTCGACGGCGCCGCCGACTTCGACGCCGACCTCTTCGGCATCGCCCCCCGCGAGGCCCTCGCCATGGACCCCCAGCAGCGGCTCCTGCTGGAAACCGCCTGGGAGGCCGTCGAACGCGCCCGCATCAGCCCCGCCTCCCTGCGCAACACCGACACGGGCGTCTTCGTCGGCGGTGCCGACACCAACTACGGCTCCCTCGCCCGCACCACCGACGAGACCGAGGGCCACAACCTCACCGGCGGCGCCATGAGCGTCCTGTCCGGCCGCATCTCCTACACCCTCGGCCTGGAGGGCCCGGCCGTCACCGTCGACACCGCCTGCTCCTCCTCCCTCGTCGCCCTCCACCTCGCCACCCGCGCCCTGCGCGCCGGCGAGTGCTCCCTCGCCCTGGCCGGCGGCGTCGCCATGATGCCGACCACCGAACTCTTCACCGAGTTCTCCCGCCAGCGCGGCCTCGCCCCCGACGGCCGCTGCAAGCCCTTCGCCGAGGCGGCCGACGGCACCGCCTGGGGCGAGGGCGTCGGCGTCCTCCTCGTCGAGCGCCTCTCCGACGCCCACCGCAACGGCCACCAGGTCCTCGCCGTCATCCGGGGCACGGCCGTCAACCAGGACGGCGCCAGCAGCCGCCTCACCGCCCCCAACGGACCCTCCCAGCGCCGCGTCATCGAGGCCGCCCTCGCCGACGCCCGCCTCACCCCCGACCAGGTCGACGCCGTCGAGGCCCACGGCACCGGCACCACCCTCGGCGACCCCATCGAGGCCCAGGCCCTCCTCGCCACCTACGGCCAGGACCGGCCCGCCGACCGGCCACTGCTCCTCGGCGCAGTCAAGTCGAACATCGGCCACGCCCAGGCGGCGGCCGGCGTCGCGGGCGTCATCAAGACGGTGATGGCGATGCGCCACGGCGTGCTGCCCGCCGTCCTCCACGTCGACACGCCCACCACCCACGTCGACTGGACCGCCGGCGCCGTCGAACTCCTCACCGAGACCACCCCCTGGCCCACCACCGGCCACCCCCGCCGCGCCGGCGTCTCCGCCTTCGGCATCAGCGGCACCAACGCCCACGTCCTGCTGGAACAGGCCCCCCTCCCCGAG
>NZ_NCTE01001513.1:2161-6777 GCF_002114215.1 Streptomyces sp. 13-12-16
GGCACGGGCACGAAGACCCCGGCCGTCGACCCCGCCGTCACCCCGTGGCTGCTGTCCGCCCGCTCCGAGGCCGCGCTGCGCGCCCAGGCCCGACGACTCCTCGCGCACGTCGACGCCTCGGCCGCCGGCTCCCGGCACGCCGACATCGCCCTGTCCCTGGCGACCAGCCGCGCCCCGCTCCCGCACCGCGCGGTGGTCCTCGCCACCGACCCCGACACCACCGCCCAGGCCCTCACCGCCCTCGCCGACGCCGCACCCCACCCCGCCGTCCTCGAAGGCACCGCGCGGGACGGCGACTCGACCGCGTTCCTGTTCTCGGGTCAGGGGTCGCAGCGGCTGGGTATGGGGCGTGAGTTGTATGGGCGTTTCCCGGTGTTCGCGGAGGCGTTCGACGCGGTGTGTGCGGGGCTGGACGAGCACCTGGACCGGCCGTTGCGTGACGTCGTCTGGGGTGAGGACGCGGAAGTACTGAACCGGACCGTCTATGCGCAGGCCGGACTGTTCGCGGTCGAGGTGGCGCTGTTCCGGTTGGTGGAGTCGTGGGGTGTGCGGCCGGAGTTCGTGGCCGGGCATTCGATCGGTGAGGTGGCGGCTGCGTATGTGGCGGGTGTGTTCTCGCTGGCGGACGCGTGTGTGCTGGTGGCCGCTCGTGGGCGGTTGATGCAGGCGTTGCCGGCCGGTGGTGCGATGGTCGCGGTGGAGGCGACGGAGGCCGAGATCCGGCCGCACCTGACGGGTGAGGTGTCGGTCGCGGCCGTCAACGGGCCTTCTTCGGTGGTGGTTTCGGGTGTCGAGGCGGCGGTGGAGGCCGTGGCGGAGGTGTTCCGCGAGCTGGGCCGTCGTACGTCCCGGCTGCGGGTCTCGCACGCCTTCCACTCGCCGCTGATGGAACCGATGCTGGAGGAGTTCCGCACTGTCGCCGAGGGGCTGACCTACAGCGACCCGCGGTTGCCTGTCGTCTCGAACGTGACCGGTGCCCTCGCGGAGCCCGGTGAGCTGGCGTCGGCCGCGTACTGGGTGGGCCATGTCCGTGAGGCCGTGCGCTTCGACGACGGTGTCCGTGTGCTGGCCGGTGAGGGTGTCACGCGGTTCGTGGAGCTGGGTCCGGACGGTGTGCTCAGCGGCATGGCGCGCGAGAGCGCCGGCGACGACGCCCTCCTCATACCTGTGCTGCGCAAGGACCGCGACGAGGAGACGGCGGCCCTCACCGCCCTCGCCCGGCTGGCGGCACACGGCCTGACGGTCGACTGGACCGCGTACCTCGCCGGAACCGGCGCCCGGCTCACCGACCTCCCGACGTACGCCTTCCAGCACCAGCGCTACTGGCCCACACCCGACGCGTCCTCCGGGAACGTCGAGTCCGCCGGTCTGCGCTCCGCCGGCCACCCCCTGCTCAGCGCGGCCGTCGAGTTCTCCGACTCCGACGGCCTCCTCCTCACCACCCGCCTCTCCCTGCGGACCCACCCCTGGCTGGGCGAACACGTCGTCATGGGCAACGTCCTGCTGCCCGGCACCGCCTTCGTCGAACTCGCGGTGCGGGCCGGGGACGAGGTCGGCTGCGAGCGCGTCGAGGAACTCACCCTGGCGGCCCCCCTCGTCCTTCCCGAGCAGAGCGGCGTCCAACTGCACCTCCAGGTCGGCCCGGCCGACACCGCGGGCCGCAGGGTCCTCACCGCCCGCTCCCGGCCCGAGGGCGCGGACGACCGGCCCTGGACCGAACACGCCACCGGCGTCCTCGCCCCGAGGACGACGCCCGCCTTCGACACCACCGCCTTCGACAGCGCCGTCTGGCCGCCCGTCGACGCCGAGCCCGTCGACCTGACGGGCCTCTACGAGCGCATGGCCGAGGGCGGATACGAGTACGGCCCCCTCTTCCAGGGCCTGCGCGCCGCCTGGCGCCGGGGCGACGACGTGTACGCCGAGGTCGCGCTCCCCGACTCCGCCGAGCGCGACGCGGCCGGCTTCGGCCTGCACCCGGCGCTGCTCGACGCGTCCGTGCAGATCTCCGCCCTCGGCGGACTCGCGCGGGGAGTCGTCCCGTTCTCCTGGGAAGGCGTCACCCTGCACGCCACCGGAGCCCGGGCCGTCCGGGTCCGCCTGACCCGGACCGGCGACCGGTCGGCCACCGTCGCCGTGGCCGACCCCACCGGGGCACCGGTCGCCACCATCGAGAACCTGGTGCTGCGTGCTGTCGCCTCCGACAGCGCCGTCGACACCACGACGCGGGACGCCCTGTTCCACGTGGCCTGGACGCCCGTCACCGCTCCCGCGCCCTCCGGTGGTGCCGAGGACGCCCCTTCCACGGCCGTCCTCGGCACCACCGAGGACCCCCTCCCCACCCTGACCGGGCCCCGCCATGCCGACTTCGACGCGCTGGTGCACGACGGTGCGGTGCCGGCGACGGTGTGCGCCGTCGTACCGCCGCCCGGCGGTCAGAGGGCCGGCGTGATCGACTCCGTGCACGAAGCCGCCTCCTGGGCGCTGGAGCTGGTGCGGTCGTGGCTGGCGGAGGAACGGTGCGCGGAGTCGCGTCTGGTGTTCGTCACCCGTGGTGCTGCGGAGGGCGACGACCTGGCCGGTGCCGCGGTGTGGGGTCTGGTGAGGTCGGCTGTCTCGGAGCATCCGGGGCGGTTCGGTCTGCTGGACGTCGAGCCGGACACCGGGCTCACCGCAGAGCTGCTGGGTGCGGCGTTGGCCGTGGGTGAGGCCGAGGCTGAGGTTGCGGTGCGTGGGGGTGAGGTGGTGGTGCCTCGTCTGGCGCGCCTGTCCTCCACGTCCGGCCTGGAGGTTTCCGGTTGGGATGTGGCCGGTGGCACGGTTTTGGTGACGGGTGGCACGGGTGGTCTGGGTCGTGTGGTGGCTCGTCATCTGGTGGTCGGGCACGGTGTGCGTGATCTGCTGTTGGTGAGTCGTCGGGGTGCGGCTGCCGAGGGTGTGGGGGCTCTGGTCGCGGAGTTGTCCGGGCTGGGTGTGCGGGTGTCGGTGGAGGCCTGTGATGTGGCCGACGCGGACGCGGTGGCTGCGCTGGTGGGCCGGTATCCGGTGCGGGCGGTGGTGCATGCGGCGGGTGTGCTGGACGACGGTGTGGTGGAGTCGCTGACGGACGAGCGGCTGGCACGGGTGCTGCGTCCCAAGGTGGACGCGGCCTGGCACCTGCACGAGGCGACCAAGGACCTCGACCTCACCGCCTTCGTCCTCTTCTCCTCCATGTCGGGCATCCTCGGCGGCCCCGGACAGGCCAACTACGCGGCCGGCAACACGTTCCTGGACGCCCTCGCCCGGCATCGCCACTCGCTCGGCCTGCCGGCCGCCTCCCTGCCCTGGGGCCCGTGGACCCAGGACGCCGGCATGATCGGCACCCTCTCCGGCACCGACGTACGGCGCATCGCCCGCGCCGGCCTGCCGGAACTCACCCCCGAGCAGGGGGCGGCCCTCTTCGACGCCGCACTCGCCACCGGCGAACCCGTAGTCCTGCCCGTACGCCTCGACCTGCCCGCCCTGCGGGAACAGGGCGACATCCACCCCATGCTCCGTGGTCTGGTGCGGGTGCGTGTGCGGCGGTCGGTTGCCGGTGGTTCGGTGGCGGTGGCTGGTCTGGTGCGGCGGTTGGAGGGGCTGGGCCGGGACGAGCGGCGTGAGGTGCTGCTGGATCTGGTGCGTGGTCAGGTCGCGGTGGTGTTGGGGCATGCGGGTGCGCAGACGGTGGATCCGGGGCGTGCGTTCCAGGATCTGGGTTTCGACTCGCTGACGGCGGTGGAGCTGCGCAATCGGCTGGGCAAGGCGACGGGGTTGCGGTTGCCGGCGACGGTGGTGTTCGACTATCCGACGGCGAACGCGCTGGTGGGGTATCTGCTGGACGAGTTGTTCGGTGTGGTGGAGCCGGCCGCGGTGGTGCCGGTGGGGTCGTTGCCGTCGGTGGCGGACGATCCGGTGGTGATCGTGGGGATGGCGTGCCGTTATCCGGGTGGGGTGTCCTCGCCGGAGGATCTGTGGCGGCTGGTGTCCGACGGCGTCGACGCCGTGACCGAGTTCCCCGTCAACCGCGGCTGGGACGTCGACGTCCTCTACAACCCCGACCGCGAGGCCTCGGGCACCAGCTACACCAAGGCCGGCGGTTTCCTGCATGACGCGGGTGCCTTCGATGCGGAGTTCTTCGGGATGAGTCCGCGGGAGGCGGTGGCGACGGACGCGCAGCAGCGTCTGTTGCTGGAGGCGACGTGGGAGGCGATCGAGCGGGCCGGGATGGATCCGGTCTCGCTGCGGGGCAGCCGCACCGGTGTCTTCGCCGGCGTCATGTACAACGACTACGGCAACATGCTCACCGACGAGCAGTACGAAGGCTTCCGCAGCAACGGCAGTGCTCCCAGCATCGCTTCCGGGCGGGTTGCGTACACGTTCGGGTTCGAGGGTCCGGCGGTGACGGTGGACACGGCGTGTTCGTCGTCGTTGGTGGCGTTGCACTGGGCGGCTCAGGCGTTGCGTTCGGGTGAGTGTTCGCTGGCGGTGGCCGGTGGTGTGACGGTGATGTCGACGCCGATGACGTTCGTGGAGTTCTCGCGTCAGGGTGGGTTGTCGGCGGATGGCCGGTGCCGTTCGTTCGCGGATGCGGCCGACGG
>NZ_NCTE01001513.1:6787-7318 GCF_002114215.1 Streptomyces sp. 13-12-16
ACGGGTGCTGCGTCCGAAGGTGGACGCGGCCTGGCACCTGCACGAGGCGACCAAGGACCTCGACCTCACCGCCTTCGTGGTGTTCTCGTCGGTGGCGGGGACGTTCGGCAGTGCCGGGCAGTCGGCTTATGCGGCCGGTAACGCGTTCCTGGACGGTCTGGTGCGTCGTCGTCGTGCGCTGGGGCTGCCGGCGGTGTCGCTGGTGTGGGGCCCGTGGTCGCAGGACGCGGGCATGACGCAGGCGCTGTCGGAGACCGACCGTCGCCGCATCACCCGCTCCGGTCTTCCTCCGCTGACGGCGGAGCAGGGCGTCGCCCTGTTCGACGCCGCACTGGCCGGCGGTGAACCCGTCGTCCTGCCCGTGCGCCTCGACCTGGCAGCCCTTCGTGCCGAGGAAGAAGTGCCCGCTCTCCTGCGTGGTCTGGTGCGGGTGCGTGTGCGGCGGTCGGTTGCCGGTGGTTCGGTGGCGGTGGCTGGTCTGGTGCGGCGGTTGGAGGGGCTGGGCCGGGACGAGCGGCGTGAGGTGCTGCT
>NZ_NCTE01001513.1:7640-7998 GCF_002114215.1 Streptomyces sp. 13-12-16
TGGTGGTGCCGGTGGGGTCGTTGCCGTCGGTGGCGGACGATCCGGTGGTGATCGTGGGGATGGCGTGTCGTTATCCGGGTGGGGTGTCCTCGCCGGAGGATCTGTGGCGGCTGGTGTCCGACGGCGTCGATGCCGTGTCGGAGTTCCCGGCTGATCGTGGCTGGGATGTCGACTCGTTGTACAGCGCGGACCGGGAGGTGCCCGGGACGTCGTACACGCGCTCGGGTGGTTTCCTGCACGATGCGGGTGCCTTCGATGCGGAGTTCTTCGGGATGAGTCCGCGGGAGGCGGTGGCGACGGACGCGCAGCAGCGTCTGTTGCTGGAGGCGACGTGGGAGGCGATCGAGCGGGCCGGGAT
>NZ_NCTE01001513.1:8160-8528 GCF_002114215.1 Streptomyces sp. 13-12-16
CACGACTACGCCAACCTCCTGACCGGGCCCGAGTTCGAGGGTTACCAGGGGAGCGGCAGCGCGGGCAGTGTCGCTTCCGGGCGGGTTGCGTACACGTTCGGGTTCGAGGGTCCGGCGGTGACGGTGGACACGGCGTGTTCGTCGTCGCTGGTGGCGCTGCACTGGGCGGCGCAGGCGCTGCGTTCGGGTGAGTGCTCGCTCGCGGTGGCCGGTGGTGTGACGGTGATGTCGACGCCGATGACGTTCGTGGAGTTCTCGCGTCAGGGTGGGTTGTCGGCGGATGGCCGGTGCCGTTCGTTCGCGGATGCGGCCGACGGGGTCGGCTGGTCCGAGGGTGTGGGTGTGCTGGTGCTGGAGCGGTTGTCGGA
>NZ_NCTE01001513.1:8699-8991 GCF_002114215.1 Streptomyces sp. 13-12-16
TCCGGAGGACCGGCCGTTGTGGCTGGGGTCGGTGAAGTCGAACCTGGGTCATACGCAGGCTGCGGCGGGTGTGGCCGGTGTGATCAAGATGGTGATGGCGATGCGGCACGGTGTGCTGCCGCGGACGCTGCATGTGGATGCGCCGTCGTCGCACGTGGACTGGTCGGCGGGCGCGGTGGAGCTGCTGACCGAACCGGTGGAATGGGCGCAGGGCCCGGGGCCTCGTCGTGCGGGGGTGTCCTCGTTCGGCATCAGCGGCACCAACGCCCACGTCATCCTCGAACAACCCGAG
>NZ_NCTE01001513.1:9001-9118 GCF_002114215.1 Streptomyces sp. 13-12-16
GCCGGAGGACCGGCCGTTGTGGCTGGGGTCGGTGAAGTCGAACCTGGGTCATACGCAGGCTGCGGCGGGTGTGGCCGGTGTGATCAAGATGGTGATGGCGATGCGGCACGGTGTGCT
>NZ_NCTE01001513.1:9128-9335 GCF_002114215.1 Streptomyces sp. 13-12-16
TGCGCGGCGTCTTGGGCATCGGGTGCTGGCCGTGGTGCGGGGCAGTGCGGTGAACCAGGATGGTGCGTCGAACGGGTTGACGGCGCCGAATGGTCCGTCGCAGCAGCGGGTGATCCGGCAGGCGTTGGCCAGTGGGGGGCTGTCCGCCGGTGATGTGGATGTGGTGGAGGCGCACGGTACGGGCACGACGTTGGGTGATCCGATCGA
>NZ_NCTE01001513.1:9345-9978 GCF_002114215.1 Streptomyces sp. 13-12-16
TACGAGAGGGCGGATGAGGAGGACGCAGGAAACGGCGGACTCGCCTCGCTTGCGCCCGGCGTGATTCCGTGGGTCCTCTCCGGCAAGACCGAGGCCGCCCTGCACGCCCAGGCCGCACGTCTCCTGGCCCGTGTCGAGGCCGCCCCCGAACTGCGTGCCGTGGACCTCGGCCGCTCCCTGGCCACACAGCGCTCCGCCTTCGACCACCGTGCCGTCGTCCTCGCCGACGACCGTGAGTCCGCCGTGCGAGGCCTGGCCGCGGTGTGTGTGGGGGAGAGCGACCCCGCCGCGATCGTCGGCGCGATCGAGCAGGGCCGTACGGCGTTCCTGTTCTCGGGTCAGGGGTCGCAGCGGCTGGGTATGGGGCGTGAGTTGTATGGGCGTTTTCCGGTGTTCGCGGAGGCGTTCGACGCGGTGTGTGCGGGGCTGGACGGGCACCTGGACCGGCCGTTGCGTGACGTGGTCTGGGGTGAGGACGCGGAAGTACTGAACCGGACCGTGTATGCGCAGGCGGGGTTGTTCGCGGTCGAGGTGGCGCTGTTCCGGTTGGTGGAGTCGTGGGGTGTGCGGCCGGAGTTCGTGGCCGGGCATTCGATCGGTGAGGTGGCGGCTGCGTATGTGGCGGGTGTGTTC
>NZ_NCTE01001513.1:9988-13025 GCF_002114215.1 Streptomyces sp. 13-12-16
GCCGGCGTCGAGGGAGAGCCCGAGGCAGCGCGGGAATCCGAGACTGCCTCTAACGTGGTGCCGTGGGTCCTCTCCGGCAGGAGCGAGGCCGCGCTGCGCGCGCAGGCCGAGCGGCTGCGGGAGTTCGTGACGGGAGACGGCGCGGCGGTCCGTGGCGTGGACCTCGGATTCGCGTTGGCCACGCAGCGCTCCCTCTTCGACCACCGGGCTGTGGTGCTGGCGCAGGACAAGGCCGCTGCCCTGGAAGCACTCGCGGCGGGTCTTCCGGACGCGGGTGTCGTGGAAGGCCCGGCGGATGGAGGCCGGACGGCGTTCCTCTTCTCCGGTCAGGGTTCGCAGCGGCTCGGTATGGGCCGTGAACTGCACGCGTGTTTCCCGGTGTTCGCGGAGGCGTTCGACGCGGTGTGCGCGGGGCTGGACGAGCACCTGGACCGGCCGCTGCGCGAAGTCGTGTGGGGCGAGGACGAGGACGCGCTGAACCGGACCGAGTACGCCCAGGCGGGGTTGTTCGCCCTGGAAGTGGCGCTGTACCGCCTGCTCGACGCCTGGGGCGTGCGGCCCGATTACGTCGCCGGACACTCGATCGGCGAAATCGCGGCCGCGCACATCGCGGGCGTCCTCTCCCTGGCGGACGCCTGCGCGCTGGTGGCTGCGCGTGGCCGGCTGATGCAGGCGCTGCCGGCCGGTGGCGCGATGGTCGCGGTCGAGGCGACGGAGGTCGAGGTTCTGCCGCACCTGACGGACGAGGTGTCGGTCGCGGCCGTCAACGGGCCTTCTTCGGTGGTGGTTTCGGGTGCCGAGGCGGCGGTGGAGGCCGTGGCGGGGATGTTCCGCGAGCTGGGTCGCCGTACGACCCGGCTGCGCGTGTCGCACGCGTTCCATTCCCCGCTGATGGAACCGATGCTGGACGACTTCAGCACGGTCGTCGAGGAGTTGACGTTCAGCGAGCCCCGACTGCCCCTGGTCTCCAACGTGTCGGGCAGTCTCGCCGATCCCGGCGAACTCAGCACCCCCGCTTACTGGGTGGCGCACGTCCGTGAGGCCGTGCGCTTCGACGACGGTGTCCGCGCGCTGGTCGGGCAGGGTGTCACGCGGTTCGTGGAGCTGGGGCCGGACGGTGTGCTCAGCGGCATGGCGCGCGAGAGCGCCGGCGACGAGGCACACCTGATCCCGCTGCTGCGCAAGGACCGTGACGAGGAGACGGCGGCTCTCACCGCCCTCGCCCGGCTGCACGTGTCCGGGGCCCGGGTGGACTGGGCCGCGTACTTCGCCGGCACCGGCGCGCGGACCGTCGACCTGCCGACCTACGCCTTCCAACGGCAGCGCTACTGGCCTGCGGGTGAATTGACCCGGGCGGGGGACGTGCGGTTCGCCGGGCTCGGCGCCGCCGAGCACCCGTTGCTGGGCGCGGCCGTCGAACTGGCCGGCGCCGAGGGCTCGGACGGAATGGTGTTCACCGGCCGGCTGTCGCTCCAGTCCCATCCGTGGCTGGCCGACCACGAGGTGCAGGGCTCGGTCCTGGTGCCCGGCACGGCCCTGCTGGAGCTGGCCATCCGTGCCGCTGACGAGATCGGCTGCGACACGGTCGAGGAACTGACCCTGCCGACCCCGCTCGTCCTGCCCGCCCGCGGCGGTGTTCACATCCAGGTGCGGGTCGGTACGCCCGACGCCGACGGCCGGTGCGCTCTGGGCGTACACGCGCGGGGCGAGGACGACGTCCAGGCCCCGTGGACCGTCCACGCCACCGGAATGCTGGCTCCCGCGGCTTCCCCGACCGACGTACCACGCCCCGGCTTCGACGCGGCCGTATGGCCCCCGAGGGACGCCCAAACGGTCGATGTGACGGACTGCTACGAGCGGTTGGCCGAGGCCGGGTTCGCCTACGGTCCCGCATTCCGCGGCCTGCGGGCCGCATGGCGGCGGGGCGATGAACTGTTTGCCGAGGTCGCCCTCGACGAGGCGACGGACGGCAGCGCGTTCGGCCTTCACCCGGCCCTGTTCGACGCCGCCCTGCACGCCTTCGCGCTCGACGACGACGGCCGCGGCGGAGTGCCGTTCTCCTGGGCAGGAGTGTCGCTGCACGCCTCCGGCGCCTCGGCCCTACGGGTCCGGCTGACCCGGGACGCCGACGGCACCATGGCCCTGGACCTGGCCGACCCGACGGGTGCTCCCGTCGCCTCGGTGGAATCCCTGGTCGTCCGTCCCTTGGCGACCGGACAGCTCGGCGCTGCGACTCCTGGCTCCCTCTACCAGGTGGACTGGGCGCCGGCACGGAGCACGAGGGGCGCCGAAGTGTCCCCGGAACCGGTGACGATCTCGGGGGCGGCCGACCTCGAGGCACTGGTGGTGGGCGAGGTGCCGGCAACGGTGCTGGCCACCGCGCCCGACGCCACGGACGATGTCGTCGGGTCCGTGCACGATGCGGCCGTATGGGCGCTGGAGCTGGTGGGGTCGTGGCTGGCGGAGGAGTGGTGTGCGGAGTCGCGTCTGGTGTTCGTCACCCGTGGTGCTGCGGAGGGTGATGACCTGGCGGGTGCCGCGGTGTGGGGTCTGGTGAGGTCGGCTGTCTCGGAGCATCCGGGGCGGTTCGGTCTGCTGGACGTCGAGCCGGGTGCGGTGCTGTCGGCCGAGTTGCTGGGTGCGGCACTGGCGGTGAACGAGGCCGAGGTCGCGGTGCGTGGTGGTGAGGTGTTGGTGCCTCGCCTGGCGCGGGTGGTGTCCGGGGCCGGTGCGGATGCTGCCGTCTGGGATGTTGCTGAGGGTACGGTTCTGGTGACGGGCGGTACCGGTGGTCTCGGTCGGACAGTTGCCCGGCATCTGGTGGTCGGGCATGGTGTGCGTGATCTGTTGTTGGTGAGTCGTCGGGGTGCGGCTGTTGAGGGTGTGGGGGCTCTGGTCGCGGAGTTGTCCGGGCTGGGTGCGCGGGTGTCGGTGGAGGCCTGTGATGTGGCCGACGCGGATGCGGTGGCTGCGCTGGTGGGCCGGTATCCGGTGCGGGCGGTGGTGCATGCGGCGGGTGTGCTGGACGACGGTGTGG
>NZ_NCTE01001513.1:13035-15399 GCF_002114215.1 Streptomyces sp. 13-12-16
CCAGACGCTGTCGGAGACCGACCGACGTCGCATCGCCCGCTCCGGTATGCCACCGCTGACGGTGGAGCAGGGCGTAGCCCTGTTCGACGCCGCGGTGGCCGCCGACGCGCCGGTCGTTCTCCCCGTGCGCCTCGACTTCCCGGCGCTCCGTGCGCAGGGAGAGGTTCCGCCGCTGCTCAGCGGGCTGATCCGGACGTCCACCCGCCGCGCGGCGGCCACGGGTTCCACCGAGACCACCGGGCTGGCCGAACGGCTGACCGTGCTCGGCGAGACCGAGCGCCGCGAGACGATGCTGGACCTGGTGCGCGGACACATCGCCCTCGTCCTCGGCCACTCGGGCGCACAGACGGTCCACCCCGACCGTGCCTTCCAGGACCTGGGCTTCGACTCCCTGACGGCGGTGGAGCTGCGGAACCGGCTGGGCAAGGCGACCGGACTGCGCCTGCCCGCCACCGTGGTCTTCGACTACCCGACCGCGGAACTCCTCGCCGACCACCTCCTCGACACCGTGCTCGGAACCGTGCGCGACGTGGCTGTGCCGGTCGGGTCGCTGCCGTCGGTGGCGGACGATCCGGTGGTGATCGTGGGGATGGCGTGCCGTTATCCGGGCGGTGTGTCCTCGCCCGAGGATCTGTGGCGGCTGGTGTCCGAGGGTGTCGACGCCGTGTCGGACTTCCCGGCCGACCGCGGATGGGATGTCGAGTCCCTCTACAACCCCGACCGGAGTGTGTCCGGGACGTCGTACACGCGCTCGGGCGGTTTCCTGCACGACGCGGGTGCCTTCGACCCCGAGTTCTTCGGGATGAGCCCGCGGGAGGCGGTGGCGACGGACGCGCAGCAGCGTCTGCTGCTGGAGACGACCTGGGAGGCGATCGAGCGGGCCGGGATGGACCCGGTGTCGCTGCGGGGCAGCCAGACCGGCGTCTTCACCGGCGTCATGTACAGCGATTACGGAAGCATCCTCGCCGACGAGCAGTACGAGGGCTACCGCGGCAACGGTAGCGCGGGCAGCATTGCTTCCGGCCGTGTGTCGTACACGTTCGGGTTCGAGGGTCCGGCGGTGACGGTGGACACGGCGTGTTCGTCGTCGTTGGTGGCGTTGCACTGGGCGGCGCAGGCACTGCGCTCGGGCGAGTGCTCGCTCGCCGTGGCCGGTGGTGTCACCGTCATGGCCACGCCCACCGCCTTCGTCGAGTTCTCCCGCCAGGGAGCCCTCTCCGCCGACGGCCGCTGCAAGGCATTCTCCGACACCGCTGACGGAGCCGGCTGGTCCGAAGGAGCCGGTGTACTGGTGCTGGAGCGGTTGTCGGACGCGCGGCGTCATGGTCATCGGGTGCTGGCCGTGGTGCGGGGCAGTGCGGTGAACCAGGATGGTGCGTCGAACGGTCTGACGGCGCCGAACGGTCCGTCGCAGCAGCGGGTGATCCGGCAGGCGTTGGCCAGTGGTGGGCTGTCCGCCGGTGACGTGGATGTGGTGGAGGCGCATGGTACGGGTACGACGCTGGGTGATCCGATCGAGGCGCAGGCGCTGATCGCCACCTACGGTCAGGACCGGCCGGAGGGCCGGCCGTTGTGGCTGGGGTCGGTGAAGTCGAACCTGGGTCACACGCAGGCTGCGGCCGGTGTGGCCGGTGTGATCAAGATGGTGATGGCGATGCGGCACGGTGTGCTGCCGCGCACGCTGCATGTGGATGCGCCGTCGTCGCACGTCGACTGGTCGGCGGGTGCGGTGGAGCTGCTGACCGAACCGGTGGAGTGGGCGCAGGGTCCGGGGCCGCGCCGTGCGGGTGTGTCGTCGTTCGGCATCAGCGGCACCAACGCGCACGTCATCCTCGAACAGCCCGAATTCGCGGGTGAAGGCGTCTCGGCGGCAACCGACGCCGACGACACCGAAACGGCCGTCCTGGTGCCGTGGGTCCTCTCCGGAAAGAGTGAGGCCGCGCTGCGTGCGCAGGCCGAGCGGCTGCGGGAGTTCGTGGCGGCGGACGGCTCGGCGGTCCGTGGCGTGGACCTCGGGTTCGCGCTGGCCACGCAGCGCTCCCTCTTCGACCACCGGGCTGTGGTGCTGGCGCAGGACAAGGCCACCGCCCTGCAGACGCTCGCCGCCGGTCTTCCGGACGCGGGTGTCGTGGAGGGCGTGGCCGATGGAGGTCGCACCGCCTTCCTGTTCTCGGGTCAGGGTTCGCAGCGGCTCGGTATGGGCCGTGAACTGCACGCTCGTTTCCCGGTGTTCGCGGAGGCGTTCGACGCGGTGTGCGCGGGCCTGGACGAGCACCTCGACCGGCCGTTGCGCGACGTGGTCTGGGGCGACGACGAGGAGGCGCTGAACGGGACCGCCTACGCCCAGGCGGGGGTGTTCGCGGG
>NZ_NCTE01001513.1:15756-23368 GCF_002114215.1 Streptomyces sp. 13-12-16
TGTTCTGCGGGCTGGGGCGTCGTGTGTCCCGGCTGCGGGTGTCGCACGCCTTCCACTCGCCGCTGATGGAGCCGATGCTGGAGGAGTTCCACACGGTCGTCGAGAACCTCTCCTACGCCGACCCGCTGCTGCCCGTCGTCTCCAACGTGACCGGCCGCATTGCCGCACCCGGCGAACTCACCACGCCCGCGTACTGGGTGACCCACGTCCGTGAGGCCGTGCGCTTCGCCGACGGTGTCCGCGCGCTGGCCGGTCAGGGTGTCACCCGTTTCGTCGAGCTGGGTCCGGACGGTGTGCTGAGCGGCATGGCCCGCGAGAGCACCGGCGACGAGGCACACCTGATCCCGCTGCTGCGCAAGGACCGCGACGAGGAATCGGCGGCACTGACCGCGCTGGCTCGGCTGCACGTGGCCGGGGCCCGGGTGGACTGGGCCGCGTACTTCGCCGGCACCGGCGCACGCACCGTCGACCTGCCGACCTACGCCTTCCAGCGACAGCGCTACTGGCCGGAGAACAGCACGGTCACCGCAGCGGCCGACGCCCGCGCAGCCGGTCTGGACGCCTCCGATCACCCGTTGCTGGGTGCGGTGGTGGCGCTGCCGGATTCGGGTGGTGTGGTGCTGACGGGCAGGCTGTCGGTGGAGGCGCAGCCGTGGCTGGCCGATCACGTGGTCCTGGGCCGCACCCTGCTGCCCGGCACGGGGTTGGTGGAACTCGCCCTGAAGGCCGGCGAGGCCGTGGGCTGCGCGACGCTGGACGAACTGACGCTGGCAGCCCCGCTGGTGCTGCCCGAACAGGGCGCCGTTCAGGTCCGTGTCGTGGTGGGACCCCAGGATGCCGACCACCGCACGCTCGCCGTCTACTCCCGTCCGGAAGGCGCCGAGGACGCCCCGTGGACGACCCATGCCTCCGGGTTCCTGGTGGAGGGTGTGGTGCCGGCGGAGTTCGATCTGGCGCAGTGGCCTCCGGCGGGTGCGGAGGTGGTGCCGGTGGAGGGTGCGTACGAGGTCTTCCGTGAGCGTGGTTATGGCTACGGTCCGGTGTTCCGTGGGTTGCGTGCGGCGTGGCGTCGGGGTGAGGAGTTGTTCGCGGAGGTCGCTCTGCCGCAGGAGTCGGTGGGTGGGGCCGGTGGGTTCGGTCTGCATCCGGCGTTGCTGGACGCGTCGATGCATGCGGCGATCCTGAACGACGGTGAGGGCGAGACGGTGATTCCGTTCGCCTGGAACGGCGTGCGCCTGCACGCGGTCGGCGCCACCGCCGTCCGCGTCCGCATCGGCAAGCTGGACGGCCGTGCCGTCACCCTGTCCGTGGCCGACGTGACCGGTGCGCCCGTGATGTCGGTCGGCTCCATGGTGGGCCGTCCGGTGTCGGCGGACCAGCTGGGTACGGCGTCCGGTGACGCGGGTGCGCTGTACGGCATCGAGTGGGTCCCGGGGACTGCCGGTGCCGCCGGTGCGGCGTGGACGCCGTGGGAGGAACTGTCGGCGGACGGTGAGGTGCCGGAGACGGTGGTCCTGGACTGCGGTGCCGGTGCCGGTGTGCTTGCGGCCGGTGTGGATGTGCCGGTGGGTGTGCGGTCGGTGGTGCACCGGGTGCTGGGTGTGGTGCAGGAGTGGCTGGCGGGTGAGCGGTTCGCGGGTTCGCGTCTGGTGGTGGTGACGCGGGGCGCGGTCGCGGTCGGTTCGGCCGGTGATGTGGTGCAGGCTCCGGTGTGGGGTCTGGTGCGTGCGGCGCTGTCGGAGAACCCGGGCCGTTTCGCGCTGGCCGACGTCGACGGTGGCACCGGCACGGACACGGATGTGGACGTGGCCGTGGCGGCCGTGGTCGCGGGTGAGCCGGAGGTGGCCGTACGGGACGGTGCGGTGCTGGTGCCGCGCCTGACCCGCCTGCCCTCGCCCGAGCCGCAGGACGTGCCCGTGCCCGATGACGAGCCGGACGCGGACCGGACGGTCCCGGCACTGGACGGCACCGGTGCGGTGCTGATCACCGGCGGTACCGGTGGTCTGGGTGCGGTGGTCGCCCGTTACCTGGTGGCCGAGCGTGGGGTGCGGGACCTGGTCCTGACGTCCCGGCGCGGCCCCGACGCTCCCGGCGCCACCGAACTCGCCGAAGAGCTACAGGGGATGGGAGCCCGCGTCGACATCGTCGCCTGCGACGTGTCGCACCGGGAAGCGGTTCACGCCCTGGTCACGTCACTCGCGACGGAGCGTGGTCTGCTGGCGGTCGTCCATGCTGCGGGTGTGGGTGACAACGGGCTGGTGGGTGCGTTGTCGCCGGAGCGGGTGGACGGTGTGCTGGCGCCGAAGGCGGATGCGGCGTGGTGGCTGCACGAGGCCACCCGTGGGCTGGACCTTGCCGCGTTCGTGTTGTTCTCGTCGGCGGGTGGTCTGGTGCTGACGGCGGGGCAGGGCAATTACGCGGCGGCGAACGTGTTCCTGGACGCGTTGGCGGCGCGTCGGCGGGCGGAGGGTCTGCCGGCGACGTCGATGGCGTTCGGGTTCTGGGACGTGGGTGCGGGGCTCGGCCGGTATCTGGGTGAGGTGGACCGTCGGCGGATGGCGTCGCAGGGTCTGCCGGTGCTCTCCCGTGAGGCCGGGCTGGAGCTGTTCGCGGCGGGCCTGGACCGCGGTGAGGCCACGGTCGTCCCGCTGCGGGTCGACACCGCCGCCCTGCGCACCCGGACCGACGAGGTCCCCGCCCTCCTCCGCGCCCTCACCCCCGTGCCCCGACGACAGGCGGCCTCCGCTGCGACCGCCGCCACCACGGCCGGTGGCCTCGCGGACCGGCTGTCCGGGCTGACCGCCGCCGAGCGGCACCGCACCGTGCTGCGGTTGGTGCGCTCGCAGGTGGCGGCGGTGCTGGGACACGGTTCGGCGGAGGCGATCGGACCCGACCGTGCCTTCCAGGAACTGGGCTTCGACTCGCTCGCCGCGACCGAACTGCGCAACCAGCTCAACCAGCTCACCGGACTCAGGCTCCCCGCCACCCTGGTCTTCGACCACCCCAACGCCCTCGCCGTCACCGAGCACATCGAGGAGAAGCTCGCGGGCCCGGCCCTCCGTTCCACCGCCTCCGGCCGAACGGCCGTGAGCACGACGCCCGTCGACAACGAGCCGATCGCCATCATCGGGATGGCCTGCCGCTACCCGGGCGGAGTGACCTCCCCCGAGGACCTGTGGCGACTGGTCGCCGACGGCGTCGACACCGTCTCCGACATGCCGGACGACCGTGGCTGGGACCTGGAGGGCCTGTACGACCCGGAGCCCGGTGCGGAAGGCAAGAGCTACACCCGGCGGGGCAGCTTCCTCTACGACGCCGCCCGGTTCGACCCCGGATTCTTCGGCATCTCGCCGCGCGAGGCCCTGTACATGGACCCGCAGCAGCGACTGCTCCTGGAGACCTCCTGGGAGGCGCTCGAGCGCGCGGGCATCGACCCCGGCTCGCTCAAGGGCAGCCGCACCGGTGTCTTCGCCGGCGTGATGTACCACGACTACGCCCTCAACGTGTCACCCTCCGGCACGGCGGGCGGCAGCGTGGTGTCCGGCCGGCTGTCGTACACGTACGGCTGGGAAGGCCCGGCCGTCACCGTCGACACCGCCTGCTCCTCCTCCCTCGTCGCCCTGCATCTCGCGGTCCAGGCGCTGCGTTCGGGCGAGTGCTCGCTCGCGGTGGCCGGTGGTGCCACGGTGATGTCGACCCCGGGCATGTTCGTCGAGTTCAGCCGACAGCGCGGGCTGTCCGTGGACGGCCGCTGCAAGGCGTTCGCGGGCGCGGCCGACGGCGTCGGCTGGTCCGAGGGCGTGGGCGTCCTCCTCGTCGAGCGCCTCTCCGACGCCGTACGCAACGGGCACCGCGTCCTCGCGGTCGTCCGGGGCACAGCAGTCAACCAGGACGGCGCGTCCAACGGCTTCACGGCACCCAACGGGCCCTCGCAGCAGCGCGTCATCCGGCAGGCGCTCGAGGCCGCGGGGGTCGCCGCCTCCGAGGTCGACGTCGTCGAGGCGCACGGCACCGGCACGACCCTGGGCGACCCGATCGAGGCGCAGGCACTGCTGGCCACCTACGGCCAGGACCGTCCCACCGACCGGCCGCTGCTGCTCGGCTCCATCAAGTCGAACATCGGGCACGCGCAGGCCGCCGCCGGTGTCGCCGGCGTCATCAAGATGGTGATGGCCATGGAGCACGGCTCCGTGCCGCGCACCCTGCACGTCGACCGGCCCTCGCCGCACGTCGACTGGACCGAGGGCAACGCGGAACTGGTCGTCGAGGAACGGCCGTGGCCGGACGCCCCGCACCCGCGCCGCGCGAGTGTCTCCGCGTTCGGACTCAGCGGCACCAACGCGCACGTCGTCCTGGAGCAGGCCCCCGTACCCGCCCCGGCCGCCGAGCCGGGACCGGTGAACGGCGACGGCGAACGCCCGACGCCCCCGCTGCCCTGGACGGTGTCCGCCGCGACCCCCGAGGCGCTGCGCGCCCAGGCCCGACGGCTCCTCGACCACCTCACGGACCGCCCGGACCAGGACCCGCTGGACACGGCCTACGCACTGGCCACCTCCCGCGCCCTGTTGGAGTCCCGCGCCGTCGTGCTCGGTGCCGACCGCGACGACCTGCTCGAGGGGCTGCGGACACTCGCCCGAGGCGAGTCGTCCCCGGCCGTCCTCCGCGGCACCGCGCGGGACGGCGGCCCGACCGCGTTCCTGTTCTCGGGGCAGGGGTCGCAGCGGCTGGGTATGGGCCGGGGCTTGTACGAGCGTTTTCCGGTGTTCGCGGAGGCGTTCGACGCGGTCTGTGCCGGGCTGGACGAGCACCTGGACCGCCCCCTGCGCGACGTCGTCTGGGGCGAGGACGCGGAGGCGCTGAACCGGACCGTGTATGCCCAGGCCGGACTCTTCGCGGTCGAGGTGGCGCTGTTCCGGCTGCTCGATGCCTGGGGGGTGCGCCCCGACTACGTGGCCGGGCATTCGATCGGTGAGGTGGCGGCTGCGTATGTGGCGGGTGTGTTCTCGCTGGCGGATGCGTGTGTGCTGGTGGCTGCGCGTGGGCGGTTGATGCAGGCGTTGCCGGCCGGTGGTGCGATGGTCGCGGTGGAGGCGACGGAGGCGGAGGTGCTGCCGCACCTGACGGGTGAGGTGTCGGTGGCGGCCGTCAACGGGCCTTCTTCGGTGGTGGTTTCGGGTGTCGAGGCGGCGGTGGAGGCCGTGGCGGAGGTGTTCCGCGGGCTGGGTCGTCGTACGTCCCGGCTGCGGGTGTCGCACGCGTTCCACTCTCCGCTGATGGAACCGATGCTGGAGGAGTTCCGCACGGTCGCCGAGGGGCTGACCTACAGCGACCCGCGGTTGCCCGTCGTCTCGAACGTGACCGGTGCCTTGGCGGAGCCCGGTGAGCTGGCGTCGGCCGCGTACTGGGTGGGCCATGTCCGTGAGGCCGTGCGCTTCGACGACGGTGTCCGTGTGCTGGCCGGTGAGGGTGTCACGCGTTTCGTGGAGCTGGGTCCGGACGGTGTGCTCAGCGGCATGGCGCGCGAGAGCGCCGGCGACGACGCCCTCCTCATACCTGTGCTGCGCAAGGACCGGGAGGAGACCGCCACCGTCCTGCGGGCTCTGGCCGAGCTGTACGTCCGCGGCGGTCACGCCGACTGGGCCGCCGTGCTCGACGGAACGGGCGGACGCCCGGTGGACCTGCCGACGTATGCCTTCCAGCACGAGTACTTCTGGCCCGTGGGATCCGTCGCCGGCGCCGGTGACATTCGCCTGGCGGGCCTCGGCACCCCGGGACACCCGCTGCTGGGCGCGGCCGTCGAACTGGCCGGCACCGACGGGATGGTGCTCACCGGACGGCTGTCGCTCCAGTCACAGCCGTGGCTGGCCGACCACGAGGTGCAGGGATCGGTACTCGTGCCGGGCACGGCCCTGCTGGACCTGGCCATCCGTGCCGCTGACGAGGTCGGCTGTGACACGGTCGAGGAACTGACCCTGCCGACCCCGCTCGTCCTGCCCGCTCAGGGCGGCACCCGTATTCAGGTCACCGTCGGTGAAGCGGACGAGGCGGGGCGCCGTAGCGTCGCCGTTCACTCGCGGCCCGACGGGGACGACGAGCGCGACCCCTGGACCCTGCACGCGCACGGCACACTGGCCGACGGGACGACCGTCGCGCGTTCCGGCTTCGACGTGTCCGTCTGGCCGCCGAAGGACGCCCGCGCGGTCGACGTGACGGACTGCTACGAGCTGCTGGCCGAGGCCGGCCTCCGCTACGGTCCCGTCTTCCGAGGCCTGCGGGCCGCCTGGCGGCGGGGCGACGAGGTCTTCGCCGAGGTGGCGCTCGACGAGAACGTCGACGGCGGCACCTACGGGCTCCACCCCGCGCTCTTCGACGCCGCCCTGCACGCCTCCTTCGCCTTCGGCGGTGACGACACCGCGCTCGGTGGCGTGCCCTTCTCCTGGGAGGGCGTGCGCCTGCACGCGTCCGGCGCCTCGGCACTGCGCGTCCGGCTGACCAGGACCGGTGACGACTCCCTGGCCGTCGAGCTGGCCGACCCGACGGGTGCTCCCGTCGCCTCGGTGGAGGCCCTCGTCGTACGGTCCGCCTCGGCCGTCGGTGGCGTGTCCGAGAGCGGCGCGAAGTCCCTCTACCACGTGGACTGGGTGCCCGCCCGTGCCGTGACCGGCACTCCTTCTCCGTACCCGGTCGCACTGCTCGGCGAGGAGGTCCTCGCTACGATCGCCGCCGACGCGAACGCTCCGGTCACCGCCACCGACCTCGATGCACTGGCCGCGGGCGACGTGCCCGGCACGGTGCTGGTCGCCGTGACGAGTTCGCTGCCGGACGTCGTCGAGTCGACGCACCAGGCGGCCGCCCGAGCCCTGACCCTCGTGCGGGACTGGTTGGCGGACGAGAGGTTCGCCGCTTCCCGTCTGGTCTTCGTCGTCGGTGCATCCGAAGACGCCGAGGACCTGACGGACGCTCCGGTCAGGGGACTGGTGCGATCCGCTCAGCTGGAGCATCCGGGGCGGTTCGGTCTGCTGGACGTCGAGCCGGACACCGGGCTCACCGCAGAGCTGTTGGGTGCGGCGTTGGCCGTGGGTGAGGCCGAGGCTGAGGTTGCGGTGCGTGGGGGTGAGGTGGTGGTGCCTCGTCTGGCGCGCCTGTCCTCCACGTCCGGCCTGGAGGTTTCCGGTTGGGATGTGGCCGGTGGCACGGTTTTGGTGACGGGTGGCACGGGCGGTCTTGGCCGGATCGTGGCTCGTCATCTGGTGGTCGGGCACGGTGTGCGTGATCTGCTGTTGGTGAGTCGTCGTGGTGTGGCTGCCGAGGGTGTGGGGGCTCTGGTCGCGGAGTTGTCCGGGCTGGGTGTGCGGGTGTCGGTGGAGGCCTGTGATGTGGCCGACGCGGATGCGGTGGCTGCGCTGGTGGGCCGGTATCCGGTGCGGGCGGTGGTGCATGCGGCGGGTGTGCTGGACGACGGTGTGGTGGAGTCGCTGACGGGCGAGCGGCTGGCGCGGGTGCTGCGTCCGAAGGTGGACGCGGCCTGGCACCTGCACGAGGCGACCAAGGACCTCGACCTCACCGCCTTCGTGGTGTTCTCGTCGGTGGCGGGGACGTTCGGCAGTGCCGG
>NZ_NCTE01000175.1 GCF_002114215.1 Streptomyces sp. 13-12-16
CGGGAAGGCCCCGGGCGAGGCCGGGGAGGACGAGCCCGGGCCCGGCGCGGACGGGACCGTCGTCGGGGAGCACCGCGCCGGCGGCCCGCCGTCCGGGGAGGGACACGCCGACGAGTCGTCGCCCCGGCGGCGTCCGTCCCTGCTGATCGCCTCCGTCGCCGCCGCCGTGCTGCTGGTCGGGGGCGGCGGGGCCTATCTCGCCTCCGGTGCCTCCGGTGGTTCCGGGGACTCCGGGGGCGGTACGACTCCGGGGGCGAACGGCGACGCCACTCCCCCGCCGCTCGCCCTGGACGGCCCCTCCGAGGGCGCCGCGAGCGGGATCGCCCCCGGTGAGCCCAACCCCTACGGCGTCGTCTACCGCGCCGACGACCCGCTCCCGGAGGGTCCCGGTTCGGCGCCGGTGTACCGCGTCCGGGGGCAGGTCACCGAGGAGCGGGTGGTCACGCTGGCGAAGGCCCTGGGGCTGGAGGGGAAGCCGGTCGCGGAGGGCGGGTCCTGGCGGATCGGCGGCAAGGACGGTTCGGGGCCCACGCTGCGGGTGGACCGGGAGGCTCCCGGCTCCTGGACGTTCAGCCGGAACAACCCGGGCACCGACAACTGCAAGGGCGCGACGTGCTCGGCCCCGTCCACGGGCGGTCCGGTCGTGAGCGAGTCCGTCGCGAAGAAGGCCGCCGCGCCCGTGCTGAAGGCGGTGGGTCAGGACGACGCGAAGCTCGACGCGGGCCAGGTCATGGGCGGCAGGCGCGTGGTGAACGCCGACCCCGAGGTCGGCGGGCTGCCGACCCACGGCTGGACGACCGGCGTGGTCGTCGGCGCCAAGGGCGAGGTGGTCGGCGGCAGCGGCCGGCTCGCGGAGCCGGTGAAGGGGGACACCTACCCCGTGGTGAGCGCCGCCGACGCGCTGAAGCTGCTGAACGCGGCGCCGGGTTCCGGGCAGCGCGCGGAGATCGGCGGCTGCGCCCGTCCCGTACCGCTGGAGGACGGGCAGCGGGAGACGTGCGCTCCGGCGTCGGGTCCGGCCGGGGACACCGTGACGGTCGGTGACGCGGTGTTCGGGCTGGCCTCGCACTCCGTGGACGGGCGGCCGGCGCTCGTGCCGTCCTGGCTGTTCGAGGTACGGCCCCGGGGTGCGGAGGACGCCTTCACGGTGACGTATCCGGCGGTCGACCCCGAGTTCCTCGCCCCGCGGGCGGAATCCGGGTCCGGGGAGGCGAGCCCGCGGCCCACGGGGCCCGGCGACGAGCCGACCGCGGCGCCGTCCGCCCGTGACGTCGACGTCGAGGGCTACACCGCCGAGGGCGACGAGCTGACCGTGACCTTCACGGGCGGCGTGTGCGCCGACTACGAGGCGACGGCGAGCGAGAACGGCGACCGGGTGACGGTGCGGGTGACCGAGACGCCCTGGCCGGACAAGGTGTGCATCCTGATCGCCAAGCAGTACCAGCGGACGGTGCGGCTGGACGCGCCGCTCGGCGACCGCGGGGTCGTGGACGCGGACGGCGAGCCGGTCCCGCTGCGGAAGGACGGTGCCCGGCTGCCGGCACCGCCCACCCGGTAGTTCCGGGAGGAGGAGAACGCGAAGGCGGCGGCCCCCTCGCAGGGGGCCGCCGCCTTCGTCACGTGCCGTCCGGGACGGGGACCCGGCTCAGCTGAAGGAGTCGCCGCAGGCGCAGGAGCCGGTGGCGTTGGGGTTGTCGATCGTGAAGCCCTGCTTCTCGATGGTGTCGACGAAGTCGACGGTGGCGCCGCCCAGGTACGGAGCGCTCATGCGGTCGGTGACGACCTTCACACCGTCGAAGTCCTTCACCACGTCGCCGTCGAGCGAGCGCTCGTCGAAGAAGAGCTGGTAGCGCAGGCCGGAGCAGCCGCCGGGCTGGACGGCGACACGCAGGGCGAGGTCGTCACGGCCTTCCTGGTCGAGCAGGGCCTTGACCTTGGACGCGGCGGCGTCGGTCAGGACGATGCCGTCGGTGACGGTGGTGGTCTCGTCCGATACGGACATCTACATCTCTCCCGGGTTGTACGGAGACTGCTTGCCGACGGTTGCAACCGGCGGGACCGCGGATTCATTCCGGGCCGGGCGCGTGACTTCCTCGCCTCCCTCTTCATGCTCGCACACGCCGTACGAAGCGGAAACCGGCCCTTGTGGGCCCTTCCGGCAGTGCGTCGGCGCCCATAGGGATTCCCGTCACATGGACGCTATGGCCCGTCGTCAAAGTGACGTGAACCGGTTATGATAGATAGCGTCATTTCGACGAGAAGTCGGACGAGAAGTCGCCAGAACAGAAAGGGTGCGTGTCGTGACCACCGCCCAGACCCAGGAGCTCGACGTACAGCCGACGCCCCTCGCCCTGCTGCTGCTCGGCCGTGAGGCCGACCCGAGGAGCGAGCGCGGCGTGGAGTGTCCCGGTGACCTCCCCTCGCCGTCCGACCCGGACCTGGTGGAGCGCGCCCGCGCCGCCAAGGAGAAGCTCGGGGACAAGGTCTTCGTGCTCGGCCACCACTACCAGCGCGACGAGGTCATCCAGTTCGCCGACGTCACGGGCGACTCCTTCAAGCTGGCCCGCGACGCCGCCGCCCGCCCGCAGGCCGAGTACATCGTCTTCTGCGGTGTGCACTTCATGGCCGAGTCGGCGGACATCCTCACCGGCGACGACCAGAAGGTGGTCCTGCCCGACCTCGCGGCCGGCTGCTCCATGGCCGACATGGCCACCGCCGAGCAGGTCGCCGAGTGCTGGGACGTGCTGACCGAGGCCGGGATAGCCGAGCAGGTCGTCCCCGTCTCGTACATGAACTCCTCCGCCGACATCAAGGCCTTCACGGGCAAGCACGGCGGCACCATCTGCACCTCCTCCAACGCCAGGCGGGCCCTGGACTGGGCCTTCGAGCAGGGCGAGAAGGTCCTCTTCCTGCCCGACCAGCACCTGGGCCGCAACACGGCGGTGCGGGACATGGGGATGTCCCTGGAGGACTGCGTCGTCTACAACCCGCACAAGCCGAACGGCGGGCTGACGGCGGACGAGCTGCGCGCCGCGAAGATGATCCTGTGGCGCGGCCACTGCTCGGTGCACGGCCGGTTCAGCCTGGACTCGGTCGACGACGTGCGCGAGCGCATCCCCGGCGTGAACGTCCTGGTGCACCCGGAGTGCAGGCACGAGGTCGTGGCCGCCGCGGACTACGTCGGCTCGACGGAGTACATCATCAAGACGCTGGAGGCGGCCCCGGCCGGTTCCAAGTGGGCCATCGGCACCGAGCTGAACCTGGTCCGCCGCCTGGCGAACCGTTTCGCGTCCGAGGGCAAGGAGATCGTCTTCCTCGACAAGACGGTCTGCTTCTGCTCGACCATGAACCGCATCGACCTCCCCCACCTGGTCTGGGCCCTGGAGTCCCTCGCCGAGGGCAACCTGGTCAACCGCATCGAGGTGGACAAGGAGACGGAGGCGTTCGCGAAGCTGGCGCTGGAGCGGATGCTGGCGCTGCCGTAGGGCCGCGTGCGAAGGGGCGCCCCGCGGATCCCACGGGGCGCCCCTTCGTCGTACGGAGTCGTACGGACGGACGTCAGACCTGGACCGGCTTCGGCTCCTGGGGAGCCTCCCCCTGTTCGGGGAGACCCTTCTTCGCCGCCCGCTTCTTCGCGCGCCGCTCCTTGCGGAGCTCCAGCATCGCGTAGAGCGTCGGGACCAGCAGCAGGGTGAGCAGGGTCGACGTGATCAGGCCGCCGATCACCACGACCGCCAGCGGCTGGGCGATGAAACCGCCCTCGCCGGTGACGCCCAGCGCCATCGGGAGCAGGGCGAAGACGGTCGCCAGGGCCGTCATCAGGATCGGCCGCAGACGGTGGCGGCCACCCTCCAGCACGGCCTCGACGACGCCGTAGCCCTGCTTGCGGTACTGGTTGATCAGGTCGATCAGCACGATCGCGTTGGTGACCACGATGCCGATCAGCATCAGCATGCCGATCATCGCCGGGACCCCCATCGGGGTGCCGGTGACCAGCAGCAGGCCGATGGCGCCGGTCGCCGCGAACGGGATGGAGACCAGCAGGATCAGCGGCTGGGCGAGCGACCGGAAGGTGCCGACCAGCAGCATGAAGACGATCGCGATCGCGGCCAGCATCGCCAGGCCCAGGTTGAGGAACGCCTCGTCCTGGTCCTCGGTCACGCCGCCGATCTCCGCCGTCGCGCCCGCGGGCAGCTTCAGTCCGTCGATCTTCTTCTGGAGGTCCACGCCCACCGCGCCGGTGTTGTCACCGGTGGGCTTCGCGGTGACGGTGGCCGAGCGCTGACCGTCGATCCGGGTCATGGAGACGGGGCCGTCCACCACCTCGACGGTGGCGATGTCGCCCAGCTTCACCGGGCCCAGGCGCAGGTTCTTCAGCTCGTCCACGGTGGTGGCCGGCTTCGCCGAACGGATGACGACGTCGCGCTCGGTGTCGTCCAGGACCGCCTTGGCGGCCGGGGTGCCGCGCACCGACTGGGCGACGGCCCCGCCGAGGGTCTGGTCGTTGAAACCGGCCTCGGCGGCCTTGTCGTTGGCCTTCACCGAGATGCGGGGCACGCTCTGCGCCAGGTCGCTGGTGACGTCCGTGACGTCGTCCAGGGAGGCCACCGCGTCGCGGACCTGGTCCGCCGCCTTGCGCAGCGCCTGCGCGTCGGCCGCCTGGACGACGACGCTCAGGTCCTGGCTGCCGAAGCCGTCACCGGCCGCGATGGTGGTGGTGCCGATGCCGTCGAGCCCGTCGAGGCCCTTCTCCAGGCTGTCCGTCACGTCCTCGGAGGACGCGTCGTCCTCCAGCATCACCTGGTACGTCGCCTGGTTGGTGTCGGTACCGCCGCCGAAGGCCGCCATCCAGCCGGACGAGCCGATGGTCACCTGGTGGTCCTTGACGCCCTCGGTGCCGGCGAGCAGCTTCTCGACCTTCTTGGCCTGGGCGTCGGTCGCGGCCAGGCTGGTGCCGGGCTTCAGCTCCTGCCGGACGGTGAGGACCTGCTGCTCGCCCGCGTCGAAGAAGTTGGTCTTCAGCAGCGGCGCCATGGCGAAGGTGGCGATCAGCACGACCACGGCGATGGCCAGGCTGGCCAGCCGGCGCCGGGTGGCGAACCGCAGCACGGTCACGTAGCCGCGCTGGAGACGGCTCCTGGCCTCCTTCTCCTCGGCGATCCTGCGCGCCTCCTCGGCGTCCTCCGGGGTGCCCTTCGGGGGCCGCAGGAACCAGTACGACAGCACCGGGACGACCGTCAGCGACACCAGCAGGGACGCCAGCAGCGCGGCGGTGACGGTGAGGCTGAAGGAGCCGAACAGCTCGCCCACCATGCCGCCGACCAGGCCGATCGGCAGGAACACGGCGACCGTGGTGAGCGTGGCGGAGGTGACCGCGCCGGCCACCTCGCGCACCGCGTTCATGATCGCCGACTGGCGCTCCTCGCCGTAGCCGAGGTGCCGCTTGATGTTCTCCAGGACGACGATGGAGTCGTCCACGACCCGGCCGATGGCGATGGTCAGCGCGCCCAGCGTCAGCATGTTCAGCGACAGGTCGCGCGTCCACAGCACGATCAGGGCGAGCACCACGGACAGCGGGATGGAGACCGCCGTGACGAGGGTCGAGCGGACCGACGCCAGGAAGACCAGGATCACCAGGACGGCGAAGAGCAGACCGAGCGCGCCCTCGGTGGTCAGGCCCTCGATGGCCTTGGCCACGGCCGGGCCCTGGTCGCTGACGACGGTCAGGGTGGCGCCGTCGCCCAGGTCCTCGCGCAGCTCGGGAAGCTTGTCCTGGACGGCGTCGGAGATGGCGACGGCGCTGCCGTCGTGGTCCATCGTCGCCATGACGGCGAGGCTGGGCCTGCCGTTGGTGCGGGTGAGGGAGTCGGCCCTGGCCTCCTCCTCCGTCACGGTGGCGACGTCACCGAGGCGGACCGGCTTGCCCTTGCCGGGCTCGCCGGTGACCATCAGGTCCTCGATCTGCTTCAGCGAGGTGAAACCGCCGCCGACCTGGACGGTGCGGTTGGCGCCGCCCTCGTCGAAGGAGCCCGCCGGGACGGTCGCCCCGCCGGCCTGGAGGGCCGTCGACAGCGACTGCGAGGTGAGACCGGCCTTCGCCAGCTTCGCCTCGTCGGGGGTGACGGTGACCTGGACGTCGCGCACTCCCTCCACCGAGACCTGGCCGACGCCGTCGATGCCCTCCAGCGCGGGCACGACGGTCCGGTCCAGCTCGTCGGCGAGCGCCTGCTGGTCCTTGTCGGAGGTGACCGCGAGCACCACGGTCGGGATGTCGTCGGTGGAACCGGCGACGACCTGCGGGTCGACGTCGTCCGGGAGGCGTGCGCCGGCCCGGTTGACGGCCTGCTGGACGTCGGCGACGAGCTGCTGGGTGTCGTTGCCGTAGTCGAAGGACGCCATGATCACGGCGTTGCCCTCGCTCGCCGTCGAGGTGACGCCGGAGATGCCGTCGACGGCCTCCAGGCCGTCCTCGATGGGTTCGACGACCTGCTTCTCGACCACGTCCGGGGAGGCGCCCTGGTACGGGGCGATCACGGACACCATGGGCAGTTCGATGGTCGGCAGCAGCTGCTGTTTGAGCTGGGGTATCGCGATCGCCCCGAAGACGAGCGCGATGATCGACATCAGTCCGATCAGCGCCCGTTGCGCGAGGCTGAATCTGGACAGCCAGGACATGGTCAGGGTCTCTTTTCCGTGGAGCGGCAGAAGTCCGGCAAGCGGGCGCGAGCACGAGTGGGCGCCCGCTCTACACCCTGAGCCATCGACGGGGGCCGATCCGTAGCCCCGAGGTCCCATCCCTTATGCCGCGCATACTCCCGCCGCAGTACGCCCCGCGGAGCTCACTCCACCCTTGGACGGACCAGCCCCGACTCGTAGGCGGTGACCACCAGCTGGGCCCGGTCGCGGGCGCCCAGCTTGGCCATGGCCCGGTTGACGTGGGTCTTCACGGTGAGCGGGCTGACCTCCAGGCGTTCGGCGATCTCGTCGTTGGAGTGGCCGCCGGCGACCTGGACCAGCACCTCGCGCTCGCGCACGGTGAGCGAGCCGAGCCGCTCGGCGCGGGCCGGGTCGTGGTCGGCCTCGGACGTGCCCTCCTGGGCGAGGAAACGGGCGATCAGACCCTTGGTGGCCACCGGGGACAGCAGGGCCTCCCCCCCGGCGGCGATCCGGATGGCGTTCAGCATCTCGTCCGGTTCGGAGCCCTTGCCGAGGAAGCCGGAGGCGCCGGCCCGCAGCGACTGCACCACGTAGTCGTCGACCTCGAAGGTCGTCAGGATCACCACCCGGACCCCGGCGAGCTCCGGGTCCGCGCTGATCATGCGGGTGGCGGCGAGTCCGTCGGTGCCGGGCATCCGGATGTCCATGAGGACGACGTCCGCGCGCTGCTCCCGGGCCAGCCGGACCGCCTCCGCGCCGTCGGACGCCTCCCCCACCACCTCCATGTCCGGCTCGGAGTCGACGAGCACCCGGAAGGCGCTGCGCAGCAGGGCCTGGTCGTCGGCGAGCAGGACACGGATCGTCATACGGGCTCCAGCGGGGTGATCGGTGGTCACGGGCCGCTGTCCTGAGCGGCGGACGTACGGGTCTTGACGGGCAGGATCGCATGGACGCGGAAACCGCCGCCGTAGCGGGGGCCGGTGGTGAGGGTGCCGCGCAGCGCGGTGACGCGTTCGCGCATGCCGAGCAGTCCGTGCCCGCCGCCGGGGGTGTGGTCCAGGTCCTCGCCGGTGCCGTCGTCGAGGACGGTGATCTCGATGTGGGATCCGACGCGTACGACGCTGACCTCGGCCCGCGCGTCGGTGCCGGCGTGCTTCTGCACGTTGGTCAGGGCCTCCTGGATGATCCTGTACGCGGCCAGGTCGACGGCGGCGGGGAGGTCGGCGCCCTCGTCGCCCCGGGCCACCTCGACGCGCAGTCCGGCGCTGCGGAAGGTGCCGGTGAGTTCGTCGAGGCGGTCCAGTCCCGGCGCGGGTTCGGTGGGGGCCTCCGGGTCGCCGGACTGGCGCAGCAGGCCGACGGTGGCCCGCAGTTCGCCGAGCGCGGAGCGGCTGGCCTCGCGGACGTGGGCGAGGGCCTCCTTTGCCTGGTCGGGCCGCTTGTCCATGACGTGGGCGGCGACCCCGGCCTGGACGTTGACCAGGGCGATGTGGTGGGCGACCACGTCGTGCAGGTCGCGGGCGATGCGCAGGCGCTCCTCGGCGACGCGGCGGCGGGCCTCCTCCTCGCGGGTGCGCTCGGCCCGTTCGGCGCGTTCCCGGATGGCCTGGACGAAGGCGCGGCGGCTGCGGACCGCGTCCCCGGCGGTGGCGCCGATGCCGGTCCAGGCGAAGATCGCCAGGTTCTCCTGGGCGTACCAGGGCAGGGGGCCGACCGCCATCGCGGCTCCGGTGAGGACGGTCATGGTGAGCAGGCCGATCCGCCAGGTGGTGGGGCGGTCGGTGGTGGAGGCGACGGTGTAGAGCGCGATCACGGCGCACATGGCGACGGGGGTGCGGGGGTCGCCGGTGACGGACTCCACGACGGAGAAGCCGCCGGCGAGGGCGAGGACCGTACGGGGGGCGCGGCGGCGGAAGACCAGCGCCGCGGCGCCGAGGGTCATGAGGACGAGGCTGAGCGGGTCGGGGGTGCGCAGGCCCCATTTGGCGCCCTCGGGGCCGTGGGGGTGGACGAAGGAGCCGGCGACCATGCATATGAGGACGCCTGCGGCGAGGGCTGCGTCCAGTGCGAAGGGGTGTGCCTGTGCTCGGCACCGGGCGCGGGTCAGGGTACTCACGGCTGTCCACGGTAGCCGGGGTGGGCGTCGGTGCGGAGGCGTGCCGCCCCCAGTGCCTCAAGGGCCTGGGGTACCCCTGGGGCGGCCCGGGTGGTTGCCCGGCCCGGGTGGAGTTGAGCGGCCCGGCGCCTACAGGGTGCCTCCCCCACTCTCGGCTTCTCCCCCCACTCTCGGCTTCTCCCCCCACTCTCGGCTTCTCCCCCCACTCTCGGCTTCTCCCCCCACTCTCGGCTTCTCCCCCCACTCTCGGCTTCGCTCGAGCGGGGGGACCCCCA
This sequence comes from Streptomyces sp. 13-12-16, assembly GCF_002114215.1. Lineage (GTDB taxonomy): Bacteria > Actinomycetota > Actinomycetes > Streptomycetales > Streptomycetaceae > Streptomyces. Next base: position 9,049 of record NZ_NCTE01000175.1, read on the forward strand.
TGAGCGGGGGACCCCCATGAGCGGGGGACCCCCACCGCCCACCCGTGCCGCCCTGGGGGCACCTCCCAGGCCCTTGAGGCACTGGGGGAGGCACGACTGCCCGCAGTTACGCGAGGCCGCTACCCACAGTCACGCGGGGCCGCTGACCGCAGCTGCGCGGGTGGCTGTTCGCAGTCATGGGGTGCCCGGGATCAGGCCGTCGTCGCTCAGGAGGTCCTGGACCTCCTCGAGGGTCGCGTCGGGAGACGGGAGGATCAGGTCGGAGGGCTCCAGGGAGTCGTCCGGCAGGGGCTCGCCGAGTTCGTGGACCTTGGCCAGCAGCGCCTTCAAGGTGGCGCGGAAGCCCGGCCCGTCGCCCTTCTCCATCTCGGCGAGCAGTTCCTCGTCCAGCTCGTCCAGCTCGGCGAGCCGGCCCTCGGCCAGCGTCACCTGCCCCTCCCCCATGATCCGTACGATCATGTCGCCCTCCTCGGCGTGGGCTACTGCTTGTCGAAGCGCGGGGTGTCCTGCGGCTGCTGCTGACCCTGCTGCTGACCGTTGCCGCCCTCGATGGCCTGCTGGCCACCGGACGATCCGCCGGCCAGCTCGGCCTTCATGCGCTGCAGTTCCAGCTCTACGTCCGTACCACCGGAGAGCCGGTCCAGCTCGGCCTGGATGTCGTCCTTGTGCATGCCGGACTGGTCGTCGAGGGCGCCGGAGGCGAGCAGTTCGTCGATCGCGCCGGCCCGCGCCTGGAGCTGGGCGGTCTTGTCCTCGGCCCGCTGGATCGCCATGCCGACGTCGCCCATCTCCTCGGAGATGCCGGAGAAGGCCTCGCCGATCCGGGTCTGCGCCTGGGCGGCGGTGTACGTGGCCTTGATGGTCTCCTTCTTGGTGCGGAAGGCGTCCACCTTGGCCTGGAGGCGCTGGGCGGCGAGGGTGAGCTTCTCCTCCTCGCCCTGCAGCGTGGCGTGCTGCGTCTCCAGGTCCGTCACCTGCTGCTGGAGCGCGGCGCGGCGGGAGAGGGCCTCACGGGCCAGGTCCTCGCGGCCGAGCGCGAGCGCCTTGCGGCCCTGGTCCTCCAGCTTGCCCGACTGGGACTGGAGCTGGTTGAGCTGGAGCTCCAGTCGCTTGCGCGAGGTGGCCACGTCGGCGACACCGCGGCGGACCTTCTGGAGCAGCTCCAGCTGCTTCTGGTACGAGTAATCGAGGGTTTCGCGCGGGTCCTCGGCCCGGTCAAGGGCCTTGTTCGCCTTCGCGCGGAAGATCATCCCCATACGCTTCATGACACCGCTCATGGGCTTCGCGCGCCCCCTTCTGACCGACTCCAGCTCCAGCACCTGCGACAGAACCCACAGTACGGGCCCTACATCCATTACCGCACTGTTCGGGGACGGATGCGCTCATCCCCAAGGACGACTGAGTACCCTCCCGATCCGGCGTAGGGAGTAGGTGGTCCCCGGGGCCGGCCGGCCGGACCACCCGGAGGCCCGCACAACGTCCCCCTCTGTCCTTTTGGAGACGTCCGGTGTTGCCGGATCGTTCCCCATGGGGCTGGGGTCCAACCCCGGGCACCCCGTACCCTTGGGTTTTGTGTTCCGTAGCCGCGCCAAGGAAGAGAAGGCATCGGTCGCCGACAAGGCGACGGTGACCGACTCCAAGCAGACCCGTCACCCGGAGGCCCCGAAGGGCCGCCCCACGCCCAAGCGGAGCGTGGCCCAGTCGCAGCGTCGCAGCGTCGCCAATACGACGATGACGCGCAAGGAGGCCGCCAAGCGGCAGCGTGAGGAGCGCCGTGCCGCGATGGAGCGTCAGCGCCAGGCGCTGGCCAGCGGCGACGAGCGCTATCTGCCCGCCCGCGACAAGGGGCCGGTGCGCCGGTTCGCTCGTGACTTCGTGGACTCGCGGTTCAACATCGCGGAGTACTTCCTGCCGATGGCCGTGGTCATCCTGGTGCTGAGCATGATCCAGGTGCCGCAGCTGCAGAACGCCGCGCTGCTGCTGTGGCTCGTGGTGATCGTGATGATCGTCCTCGACTCGATCGTGACCGGGTTCCGGCTGAAGAAGCGGCTGGCGGAGCGCTTCCCCGACGACCGCCGGCGCGGCGCGGTGGCCTACGCGCTGATGCGCTCGCTCCAGATGCGTCGGCTGCGGCTGCCCAAGCCCCAGGTCAAGCGCGGGGAGCGGCCCTGAGTGCCACGCTCAGCGGGCTCAGTGGACTCACCGGGCTGCGTGACGTCGTCCGGCAGGAGCTGGTGGCCCGCCAGCTGGAGGAACAGATAGCGGGGCGCTTCGCGGTCGGACGACGGCTGCGGGTGCTCGACGTCGGCATGGGCCGGGGCGCGCAGGCGCTCCGGCTCGCCCGGGCCGGCCACCAGGTGACCGGCGTCGAACAGGACGCGGCGATGATCGCCGCCGCGCGGGAGGCCCTCGCCGGGGAACCGGAGGGCATCCGGGAGCGGATGCGGATCGTCGAGGGCGCCGCCGGGGAGACCGGTGTGCACTTCCTGCCGGGCAGCTTCGACGTGGTGCTCTGTCATGGCGTACTCATGTCCGTCGAGGAGCCGGACGCGCTGCTGGCGGCGCTGGCCCGGATGCTGGCACCCGGCGGAATGCTGTCCCTGCTGGTGCGCAACGGCGACGCGCCGGCGATGCGGGCGGGCCTGTGCGGCGACTGGGCGGGGGCGCTGGCGGCCTTCGACACGGAGTCGTACCGGCTGAAGCGGCTGACGTCGACGCTCGCGGGGATCGGGGCACCGCTGCACACCTGGTACGGCGTGCGGGTCTTCACGGACACGGCGGCGGACGACGCGGTTCCGGACGACCTGGACGCCCTGCTCGCCCTCGAGGACCGGGCCGGCCGTACGGACCCGTACCGCGGGGTGGCGGCGCTGCTGCACCTGTGCGGGGTGCGGGGCTGAGACCTCGGCCCCGGACGGCTGAGGAGCCGGGGTGACGCAGGCAGGAACCCGACCCCCGTCCCTGAGGGCTGCGCTCCGGCCCCCCTTCGCGCCCACGCGGCGGAGCCGCGTGCCGACACGGCCCCCGCCCCCTTCCGGGGGTCGGCGCGGTCCTCATCGGGTACCGCCGGCCCAGCGGATGAGCCGGACCGGCCGCGAGTGGACGCCGGCCGTGCCCGCGTTGTCGGTGGCGGCCCATAAGGTGCGTCCGACATCTCGTAGGAGGAACCACCATGGGATTCTCGGGGCACCTGGTCTTCGCCCGCAGCGACCGCCCTCTGCTGGAAGCTCCCGTGTTCGACGACATCGACGAAGAGCTGAAGGCCGCCGTGGGCACCTGGGAGTCAAGGCCGGGCGGCTGGCAGACGCTCCGGTTCGATTCCGGGACATGGGACGACGCGGACCTGCCCGCCCTGGTCGAGTGGAGCGGCGCACCGGCCTGTGCCGCCGACGTCTCCGACAGTTCCCTCGCCCTCGTGACCGGGCTGGACACCACCGGACGGCGTTGGCAGGCATGGCTCAACCCGGACATCGCCGCCGGGCTCCTGGTCGAGGAGCCCGAGGACATCGACGATCAGCTCCTGTGGCTGGACACACCGGAGTTCCACGACGCCGTCGGAGACAAGCGCGCGGAACTCGACGCGGAGATACCCACCGACGCCGAGGGCGCCGTCGCCTGGGCCGCGGCCGCCGGCGTCCCGGTCCCGCCGCGGACGGCCGGGATCGAAGAGCTGCTCCGTTCCCACGAGACCTTCGTGGAGGACCTCTTCGGCACGCTGCTCGACGAGCTGGGTTTCCCCCGGGCCACCCAGCCCTCACCCGAACCGTAGGCGACGGCGCCTCGGGGGCGCGGGGCCGGGTGGGCGCGAACCGTCACCCGCCCACCCGCACGTCCGGGGCCGAAGGAGCGGCGGGGGCGGGGAAGAGCGCGGACCCCCGCCCCGTCACTCCGGCTTCGCCGGAGTCTCCGGCAGTTCCGCCGCCAGGGCCGCCGCCGCCTGGACCAGGGGCAGTGCCAGCAGACCGCCCACGCCCTCCCCGACCGTGACGCCGTGCGACAGCACCGGGTCCAGCGCCATCCGGTCCAGCGCCTTCGCCTGTCCCGGCTCGCCGCTGTCGTGCGCCGCGAGCCACCAGTCCGGTGCCCGGAACGCCACCCGCTGCGCCACCAGCGCACACGCCGCCGTCACCACGCCGTCCAGCACGACCGGCAGCTTCCGCACCGCCGCCTGCAGCAGGAACCCCGTCATCGCGGTCAGATCGGCCCCGCCGACGGTCCCCAGCAACTTCAACTGATCACCCAGCACCGGCCGAGCCCGCCGCAACGCGTCCCGGATCGCCGCGCACTTGCGCATCCACGCCAGGTCGTCGATCGCCAGCCCCCCGCGCCCGGTCACCACCGAGGCGTCCGTCCCGCACAGCGCCGCCACCAGCACGCCCGCCACCGTGGTCCCGCCCACGCTCACATCGCCGAGCACCACCAGATCCGTACCGGAGTCGGCCTCCTCGTCGGCCACGGCCATCCCCGCGCGGAAGGCCGCCTCCGTCTCCTCCAGGGTCAGCGCGTCCTCGATGTCGACGCGCCCGCTGCCCCGCCGCACCCGGTGGCGTACGACGTCCTCGGGCAGCGATTCCGGGTCGCAGTCCAGGGACATGTCGACCACCCGCACCGGCACGCCCTGCCGCCGGGCGAGCACGGACACCGGACGGCCGCCCTCCAGCACCTCCCGCACCAGTTCCACGGCGCTGCCCGCGGCCCGCGCGGAGACACCCAGCCCGGCGATCCCGTGATCGCCGGCGAACAGCACGACCCGCGGCCGTTCGATCGGCCGCACCGGCACCGCGGACTGCGCCGCCGCCAGCCACTCACCCAGGTCGTCCAGGCGGCCCAGCGACCCGGGCGGCACGATCTGACGCTCCCGGCGCGCCTCCGCGTCACGGCGCACCCCGCCGTCCGGACGCTCGATCAGATCGGTGAAGTCGTCGAGATTAAGCGAGCTCATTCGCCGAACAGTACCGGCCCCCGTCGAACCCGACGGTCCACCGGTCGGCCTCGCGTACGGAGCCTCACCCCCACCACGCCGCCCCGGCGCCGTTCCACCCCGTGACGCCCTCCCATCCGTAACGTTTTGCCGTGGATTGCCGGACATCCGTCCGTCCGTCCCACCCGTCCCCGTACGTCGCGCCGACCGCGTGCCGTACGCCCTCACGCCGGGAGCCGCCCATGTCCGCAACCGACCCCGCCCGCGCGACCCCCGCCTCCCACGGCTCCGCCCGGGTGCACGAGCCGCGCCGCGGGGACTGCCCCTGGTGCGGCTCCGCACGGCTGCGCAACCGGCTGAGAACGGGCGATCTGCGCCGGCACCGGCCGGGCCTGTTCACCGTCGACGAGTGCCGGGACTGCGGCCACACCTTCCAGAACCCCCGCCTCACCGCCGAGGGCCTCGCCTTCTACCGGCGGACCGTGCGCGGAGCCCCCCGCGACCCCGCCACCGAACGCGTCCTCGCCCTGCACGCCGTCCGGCGCCGCCACCGGGGCGCGGCACGCGCGATGCTCCCCTTCGGCGAACCGGAGAGCTGGCTCGACGTCGGCACCGGACTCGCCCGTTTCCCGCTGACCGCGCGGGAGTTCTTCCCGTACACCGCCTTCGACGGCACCGACCTGACCGCGCGCGTCGAGAGGGCCCGTACGCTCGGCCGCGTCGAGGAGGCCCACATCGGGCCGCTGACCGACCCGCGGGTCCTGGCCCGGCTGGCCGGCCGCTACGACGTCGTCAGCCTGCTGCACCACCTGGAACACACCACCGACCCCCGCGCGGAGCTCCACGCCGCCCTCGACGCCCTGCGCCCCGGCGGGCACCTGCTCATCGAGACCCTGGACCCGCGCTGCGCCTTCGCCGCCCTGTTCGGCCGCTGGTGGCTGCCCTACGACCAGCCCCGCCGACCGCACCTGCTGCCCCAGCGCAACCTCCGCGCGGAGCTCGAGGGGCGCGGCTGCGCCATCGTCACCGCCGGGCACCGCGCCGCGCACGTACCGCACGACCTGG
>NZ_NCTE01000176.1 GCF_002114215.1 Streptomyces sp. 13-12-16
GCTTCGTCCGGCGCCGGGCACGGCGGTCGGCCCCGCCGCGGCGGGGGCCTCCGGGGTCGGGCCCCCATGGCGTGCACGCCCCCGTCGACGTGCACGATCTCGCCCGTCGTGCGCGGGAACCAGTCCGACAGCGGGGCGACGACCGCGCGAGCGGCCGGCTCGGGGTCGGTCAGGTCCCATGCGAGCGGGGCACGCGTGCTCCACACCTTCCGGAAGGTGTCGAACCCGGGGATGGACCTGGCCGCCGTCGTCCTGACCGGGCCGGCCGCGACCGGATTGCAGCGGACGCCCCGGGCACCGAGATCCCGGGCCGGACAGCGCGAGGTCGCCCCGAGGGCCGCCTTGCTCACGCCCATCCAGTCGTACGCGGGCCACGCGGTCCGCGCGTCGAAGTCCGGTCCCACGACGGCCCCGCCGCGCTCCTCGAACAACGGCAGACAAGCCATGGCCAGTGACTTCAGGGAGTAGGCGGACACCTCCAGCGCGGTCGCCGCGGAGTCCCACCCGGTGGCGAGGAAGTCGCCGCCGAGGGCGTCCTGCGGCGCGAAGACGAGGAGTGCACCACGCCGTCCAGTCGCGCGTCCTCGCCCGCACACTCCCGGATCCGGTCCGTGAGGCCGTCGAGGTGCTCCGTGCTGCGCACATCGAGCCCGATCAGTGGCGCCGGGTGCGGCAGGCGCCGGGCGATGCGTTCGACGAGGCCGAGACGGCCGTAGCCGGTGAGCACCACCTCGGCGCCCTGCTCCTGGGTGAGCCGGGCGGTGTGGAAGGCGATCGAGGACTCCATCAGGATCCCCGTCACGAGTACCCGCTTGCCGGCGAGGAGGCCACTCACCGCACCGTCGCCCCGGCTTCCAGCCCGGCCCCGGCGGCCACGAACGCGGCCACCTCGGCGCTGACCCGGGGCGACCCGAGGATCCGGCGGTGGCCGAAGCTGCGGGTGGTCACCAACCGGGCACGCTGCCCGTGGGCCGCCACGAGGCGGCTCGCCCACTCGACTTCGACCGCCTCGTCGTTCTCGTCGTGAACGACGAGAACCGGCAGCCGCGGGCCGGTCGGGCCGGGGAGACCGTGAAGCGCCGCCACATGTCCTCGCCCGGATACAGGTCCCGCTCGATACGGCCGCGCAGCTCGGCGTCCTGCTCCTGGCACAGGCGCATCCGATGGCGGAACGCGTCGACCGGGCAGGCGAAGTCCGGCACCGGGCTGATCGCCGCGAGCCGTCCCGCGCCGGCTTCCTGCCGCAGGGCGACGACGGATGCCGGCACCCCGAAGGAGTGTGCCACCACGGCTCCGAAGTCCCCGTGGGCGTCGTGCGGCCGGATGATGATGTCGCGGTACTCCAGGAGGTTCGTGGTGTCGCCCTCGGACTCGCCGTGCCCCGGCGCGTCGAAGGCCACCGCGCTGAACCCCGGCTCGGTCAGCCGGCCGACGACCTCGGCGTAGCGCGAGGCGCGCGACTCCCAGCCGTGCACGAGGAGCGCCGGGCGTTCCCCCGTGCCCCAGCGGTAGACGACGGCCTTCCTGCCGCCCACGGTCAGCTCGCCGGTCCGTGCCCGCTCCATGACCGGGCGCTCGTCGGGGCGGGGTCCGCTGCGTCCCAGGGGTTTGCGGAAGAGGTCGAACAGCTTCTCCGCCTCGTCCCGCGCCCCCGTCGTCCGGGGCGGTACCGACAGCTGACACGGCGGGATCCATGTACGCCTCCTGGTCGCTCGGAGCTCGGAATATCAGAACGACCGTTCGCTCAGATTGTTCTCCGAGAGGTCGGAAAAGTAAACGCACGACCGTGCTACTATATGCCCGTCACTTCTCTGTCTCTGGAGGCCGACATGACGCTCGTACAGCTCCCTCCCGCCGTGGACACCGCGGTGGACCGGCGGCCCGGCCCCAATCAGTGGTTCAAGGACCATCTGGACGCCGTGATCGACGCCGAGCTGCTGAAGAGCTGCCCCGAAGCCGAAGCCGACGGCCACGACACGACGACCGTCCCGTCGGGACCGCGGCGATGACCGGCGCGGGCACCGGGGAGCGGGTCGGCATCGTGGTCGCCGCGGGCATGCTCAAGGGGGTCTACCCGCGGACCTCGGGAAAGGACCATGGCCACCGCTCACCGCACCGCCCGGCCCGGACGTCCCAGCGGTCCTGGGACAGCCGTAGGCGGGCGGCGGGGGCGGGACGGCGCGGGTGTTCTCGTGGGTCAACGGCATTTCTCCCTGCCTGGTCGACGGTGTGAACGACGACCGCACGAGGCTCGACGAGGCAGGGAGCGACATCGAACACGGGTGTTTCGGACGAAGCGGATCCCGCGCGGGGGCTTGGTGTACGGGGGGGCGGGAGAAGCACCGGTCCTTGGGCGGTGGGGGCCCGTGCGCGGGCCCGGGCGGCCGAGACGCCGACCGTCGATGCCCGCGCGGCGAACGGGATTCCCGTAGAGCCCGTTCAGAGGCGCGGAGCCCCGGTCACCGACATCACCAGGGAGTACAGGGAGGTGGTGGCGGTGATGAACAGGCGGTTGTTCTTCGGTCCGCCGAAGGCGATGTTGGAGACGGGCTCGGGCACGAGCAGCTTCCCGATGAGGGTGCCGTCGGGGTCGTAGCAATGCACGCCGTCGTCGAGGGCGGCGGCCCACAGACGGCCCTCGTCGTCGAAGCGGATGTTGTCGAAGCGGACCCCGCCCCGGCCCTCGGCGAAGACCTCGCCGCCGGAGAGGGTGCCGTCCTCGCGGATGCCGTACGCGTGGATCCGGGCGGCCCGCGAGTCGGAGACGTACAGCCGGCTCTCGTCGGGGGACAGGACGACCCCGTTGGGCCCCTCGAGCCCGTCCGCGGCGAGGTGGACGTCCCCCGACAGCGGGTCGATCCGGTACAGGTTGCACGCGCCGATCTCCGACTCGGCGCGATGGCCCTCGTAGTCGCTGGTGATGCCGAAGTCCGGGTCGGAGAACCAGATCGTGCCGTCGGAGCGTACGACGGAGTCGTTCGGGCTGTTGAGCCGCTTGCCGTCGTACCGGTCGGCGAGGACGGTCACGGTGCCGTCCGGTTCGCTGCGGGTCACCCGGCGGTTGCCCTGCTCGCAGGTGACCAGGCGGCCCTGCCGGTCGACGGTGTTGCCGTTGCTGTGACCGGCCGGGGTGCGGAAGACGCCGACGGTGCCGGTGGCCTCGTCCCAGCGCAGGATGCGGTCGTTCGGGATGTCGCTCCAGACCAGCTGGCGCCAGGCGGGCAGGTACAGCGGGCCTTCCGCCCAGCGGCAGCCGTCGTACAGGACTTCCAGCCTGCTGTCGCCGTTCGCGCAGCGTCCGGTACGGAAGCGGTCGTCCAGGATCTCGTACGGGCCGTTGGTGGGCATGGCGTCCCCTCGCAGAGAGTGATCAGGATCTGATGCAACGTAACACGCATACCGCTGAATCAGGTACGGTCATCACATGAGACGACTGGATGACATCGACCGGCGGCTGATCGCGCTGCTCCAGCGGGACGCGACACAGCCGTACGCCGCTCTGGGGGCGGCGGTCGGCCTGTCGGCGGGCGCGGCGCACGAGCGCGTGCGCAAGCTGCGCGAGCAGGGCGTCATCCGGGCCACGACCGTCGACGTCGACCCCGCGGCACTCGACCGCGGGGTCCTCGCCTTCGTGCTGGTCGACTCCACGGCGTGGATGGGGGACAGGTCCGAGGACTTCGCCGCCGTACCGGAGATCCAGGAGGCGCACGTCATCGCGGGGAGCTCCTCCGTCCTGGTGAAGGTGCGCACCGCCACCACCGAGCACCTGCAGGACGTGCTGCGCCGCCTGTACGCGATCGACGGGGTCAGCGGGACACAGGCGACGGTGGTCCTGGAGACCTTCTTCGAACGCCCGCCGGACGCCGGTGGGGACCGCGACGGTCCGGTCAGCCGGCCGTCCTGACGGGCGCGCTGCTCCGGCCGTGGCGCCGGCCGGTGAGCTCGGCGTCGAGCGTCGCCTGCGCCACCCGCATGCCCTCCGCGTACACGGGGTCCCGCAGGCGCTTCCACATCTCGTCCTCGGAGACGTCCTCGACATGGCAGACCACCCACCAGATGTTCCCGAAGGGGTCCTTGACCCGCCCGCCACGCTGCCCGAAGGCGTTGTCCGACAGCGGTGTGACGACCTGGCCCCCGGCCGCGACGGCGCGTGAGAACGCCGCGTCCGCGTCGGCGACGAACACCCGCAGCAGGCTCGGCAGGACCGGCCAGTCCGCGTGCCGGTCGAAGGCCAGGACGACGGTGTCGCCGACCCGGATCTCACCGTGCCCGATCGACCCGTCCTCGGTCGCCACCCGCCCGAGTTCCTCGCCGTCGAACGCCTGGGCGACGAAGTCCAGGAACGCCCCGGTGTCGTCGGTCACCACCCAGGGCGCGACGCTGGTGTAACCCTCGGGTGCGGCGCCGGTCCGCTCGGTCATCACGGTCTCCTTCCGTCGGTGTCGGTCGCTCACGACGGTAGGCGGCGAGTAGGTCGGATCCTGACCTCGATGGCCGGGCGCGTCCGTTGTCCCAGGCGGTCCGTACGCTCGTCGGCGTACCGCGCCGAACCGGGGAGGGGACGGCGACGGGGGTCACCGCGCGGGACGCGAGCGAGGCGCCGCGGAAGCCGACCGCGAGCCCTCATGCGGTCGGCCCCACGACACAGATCCGGAAGATCCTTGTCACCGGAGTTACCGGCCGTCGGGTTGTCGTCGGAGTTACCGGGAGCTCCCGGTCGCCGGAGTCGCCGGAGTCGCCGGAGTCGCCGGAGTCGCCGGTCGTTGTGCCGTCACCGGATCCCTCGGAGCTCCCAGAGCCCCCGGAGCCCTCGGCCGTCGGGTCTCCGCCGGACTTCTCGCCCGAGGCCGGCCGCACGGTCCTCGACACCGTGGAGAAGGGCACCCGACGCCCGGCCCGCCCCCTCACCCGGCGGGCCGCGGGCACGGCACGACCGTGGAAGGCATGGGCCGGGCATGACGTCCGAGGTAATCGACCCGCTCCATCCGCCTCCGGCAGGATGGAGCACATCGACGGAGACCCCACGCCGGGCTCCGGGCCGCAGCCGAGAGGGGAGCGTCATGCCCATCGACCCCAGTGTCACCAACGGGAGTTCCGCCGAGGTCACCCGGGCCGTCGTGGGGGAGTTCCTCGCCGCCCGGGCGGCCGGGGACACCGGGCGGCTGGCCGCGGTCTTCGCCGACGAGGTCGACTGGCTGCTCGCCGAGAATCCCGCCGTCCCGTGGATCCGCCCGCGGTCCACCGCCGCCGAATGCGCGGCCCAGCTCACGGAGTTGATGGAGCACACCGTGCCCGAGGACGCGCGCGCCTCCGTCGACACCTTCCTCGTCGACGGGAAGGACGCGGTCCTGATGGGTCACCTGTCGGGGACGGTACGGGCGACGGGCCGCTCCTTCCAGGGTCCGTTCGCCCTGCGCCTCACCGTGGAGGGCGGCCGGATCACCCGGCACCACCTCTACGAGAACAGCCTGTCCATCGCCGAGGCCTGCGCCCCCTGACGGGCGGGCGCGGGCCCCGGCGGCCGGCTCAGTCGAGGAGTTCGGCGACCAGGGCGGCGAACTCCTCGGGGGTGGCGAGGCGGATGCCGAGCTGTTCGGCCTTCGCGCGCTTGGAGCCGGCGCCCTCGCCCGCGACCACGAGGGCGGTCTTCTTGGAGACGCTGGAGGAGGAGCGTCCGCCGGCCCGCTCGACGAGCTCGTTCATCTCGTTGCGGGAGAGCTTCTCCAGCTTCCCGGTCATCGCGCCGGTGACCACCACCGTCATCCCGGCCAGCGGGCCGCCCTCGGCCGGGGCGTCGTCCTCGGCACCGGCCGGCGGCGGCGGAGTGGCTCCGGGCTCCGTCATGTTGACACCGGCGGCGGCGAGCTTGTCGATGAGCGGCGCCAGTTCGGCCAGCTCCGCGACGATCGACGGCGCCTTCTCCGCCCCGATGCCGTCGACCCGCTGCATGGCGTCGGCGTCGGCCGCGCGGATGTGGTCCATGGTGGCGAAGTAACGGGCGATGCGCCGTGACATGGACCTCCCCGTACCCCGCACGCCCAGTGCGCACAGCACCCGCGACAGCGGCTGCTCCTTGGCCCTGGCGAGCGCGGCGAGCAGATTGTCGGTGCTGGTCTCGCCCATCCGCTCCAGGGCGAGCAACTGCTCGCGCCGCAGGGTGAACAGATCGGCGAGATCGGCCACCAGGCCCGCCTCGACGAGCTGCACCACACGGGTGGCGCCCAGACCCTCGATGTCGAGCTGGTCGCGGCCAGCCGCGTAGGCGAGGGACGCGACCAGGTGGCAGTTGCGGCCCTGCGCGCACCGCCAGCGTTCCTCACCGGTGTCGATGTCCGAACCGCAGCGCGGACACTGCGCAGGGAACTCGATCGGCCGCTCCTCACCCGTCCGCAGATGGGCCACCGGCGCCTCGATGCGGGGGATGACGTCGCCCGCCCGGTGCACCATGACGTGGTCGCCCAGGCGCAGGTCGCGGCGGGTGATGTCGGCCGGGTTGTGCAGGGTGGCGTAGGTGATGGTGGAGCCGTCGATGACGACCGGTTCGAGGACGCCGCGCGGCGCGATGATGCCCGTACGGCCGACGTTCCACTCCACCTCCAGCAGCCGGGTGATCTTCTCCACGGCCGGCAGCTTGTAGGCGATCGCCCAGCGCGGCGCGCGGGAGCCGGACCCCGCGGCCCGCTGGTCCTCGGCGAGGTCGGCCTTGATGACGATCCCGTCGATGCCGAACGGCAGCTCGGCGCGGACCGCGGCGATCTCCTCGACCCGCTCCAGGACTTCCTCGACGGTCTCGGCGACGACGTCCGGGACGGCGGTCCGGGCGCTGGTGTGCACCCCGAGCTCGCCGGCCAGCGCCATCAGTTCGCTGTGCGCGAGCTCGTTCAGCTTCTCGGCGAGGACGGGGTCGGTGTCGGGCAGCGGCAGCAGACCGTAGCCGAAGAACGTCATCGGAACCGTGTAGACGCGCTCCTTCGCCCGCAGCGTGCCCGCGGCCGCGTTGCGCGGGTTGGCGAACGGCTGCCCGCCGTGACCGGTGCGCACCTCGTTGGCGTGCTCGAACTGGGCGGCCGTCATGAGGACTTCGCCGCGCACCTCCACGGTGACCGGCTCGTCCAGCTTCTCGGGCAGTCCCTCGATGGTGCCGATCGCGTGCGAGACGTCCTCCCCGGCCGTCCCGTCCCCGCGGGTGATCAGCCGGGTGAGCCGGCCGCCGCTGTACCGGGCGGCGATCGCGAGCCCGTCCAGCTTCGGACCCACGCTGAAGCGTGTCGCCTCACGTCCGGTACGGCGGGACAGGGAGGCCGTCCAGGCGGTGAACTCCTCCGCGGAGAACACGTTGTCGAGGCTGAGCATCGGCACCGTGTGCGGCACGTCGCCCTCCACCGCCCCGCCGGCGACCTTCCCGGTGGGGGAGTCCGGGAGTATCCCGTCGGGATGCTCCGCCTCCCAGTCGGCGATCCCCCGTACCAGCCGGTCGTAGGTGTCGTCGTCCAGCGCCGAGGTACCGCCCTCGTAGTAGGCGGCGGCCGCACGCACGGCGTCCTCGACCGCCTGCGCGTAGGCGGCGGCATCCACGATCACTGCTGCAGGTGTTGTCATGCGTCGCATCTTGCCTCCCACCACTGACAACGGGGCCCGACGGGCATCACACCCGGCCCGTTTGCCTAAAGCTATTAGGCAGATGCATACTCGGTTTAGTCGATTGGGAGGATGGTTATGGCAGCACGCGTAGGTCTGACGGCGGAACGCCTGACCAGGGCGGGGGCGGAGCTCGCCGACGAGGTCGGCTTCGACCGGGTGACGGTCTCCGAGCTCGCCCGGCGCTTCGACGTCAAGGTGGCGAGCCTGTACTCCCACGTGAGGAACTCCCAGGACCTCAAGACGCGGATCGCGCTGCTCGCCCTGGAGGAACTCGCCGACCGTGCCGCCGACGCCCTGGCCGGACGGGCCGGCAAGGACGCCCTGACCGCCCTGGCGAACGTCTACCGCGACTACGCGCGGGAGCACCCCGGACGCTATGCGGCGGCCCAGTTCCGGCTCGGTCCGGAAGCGGCCGCCGGCAGCGCGGGAGTGCGGCACGCACAGATGACCCGGGCCCTCCTGCGCGGCTACGACCTGACGGAACCGGACCAGACCCACGCGGTCCGCCTGCTGGGCAGCGTCTTCCACGGCTACGTCAGCATCGAGATGGGCGGAGGGTTCAGCCACAGCGCCCCGGACACCCAGGAGACCTGGTCACGCGTCCTCGACGCGCTCGACGCCCTCCTGCGCAACTGGCCCGCGCCCTGACCACGACTCCCGGACCCTCCGGCCGGCCCGACCCATGGACGGAAACAATGCCCTCCACCCCGTACACCTGGACCACCACCCCCATCACCGCGGACCTCGTGCGCGGCGCCCTCGACCTGGAGCCCACGGCGAACGGGGTCCTGCCCCACCGCCTGCCCGCCCGGGCCCGCGCCCAGAACACCGACGGACAGCTCGCCATGGCCGAGTCCCAGCCCTCCGGCGTACGACTGGTCTTCCGCACCCGGGCGACCGCGGTCGAACTCGACACCCTGCCCACCAGACGGGTCTACATCGGTGCCCCGCCCCGCCCGGACGGCCGGTACGACCTGCTCGTCGACGGTCGCCCGGCCGGCCGGGCGACCGCGACCGGCGGCAACACCCTGACCATCGACATGAGCACCGGAGCGGTCGAACACGGCGCCGGCCCCGCCGGCACCCTCCGCTTCACCGGCCTGCCCGAGCGCGACAAGACCGTCGAGATCTGGCTGCCGCACAACGAGACCACCGAACTCGTCGCCCTGCGCACCGACGCCCCCGTCGAGCCGGCACCCGCCTTCGGCCGCAGGACCTGGCTGCACCACGGCAGCTCCATCAGCCACGGTTCCGACGCCGCGAGCCCCACCACGACCTGGCCCGCGCTCGCCGCGGCACAGGGCGGCGTGGAACTGGTCAACCTGGGCTTCGGCGGCAGTGCCCTGCTCGACCCGTTCGTCGCCCGGACCATGCGCGACACGCCCGCCGACCTGATCAGCGTCAAGATCGGCATCAACCTGGTCAACACCGACCTGATGCGGCTGCGCGCCTTCGCCCCGGCCGTCCACGGCTTCCTCGACACCATCCGCGAGGGCCACCCCACCGCACCGCTGCTGGTCGTCTCGCCGATCCTGTGCCCCATCCACGAGGACACGCCCGGCCCCACCGCCTACGACTTCAGCAGGCTCGGTGAGGGGCGGCTCCTGTTCACCGCTGCGGGGGACCCCGAGGAGCGGGCCGGGGGCAAGCTGACGCTCGGCGTCATCCGCGACGAGCTGAAGCGCATCGTGGCGCAGCGCGCGGCCGACGACCCGAACGTGCACCACCTCGACGGCCGTGACCTCTACGGCGAGGCGGACCACTCCGAACTGCCGCTGCCCGACCGGCTCCACCCCGACGCGGCCGCGCACCGCCGCATCGGCGCACGCTTCGCCGCCCACGCCTTCGCGGCCGGAGTCGGCCCGTTCACGCAGGCCGAGGAGTGACCTGCTCGAAGAACCTGAGGCTCCAGCCGGTGTCGGTGTCCGTCCCGGGAACGCCGGCACGGCTGTAGGCGGTGCTCCCCCACCAGCAGAACGTGCCCGTGTACCGGCAGCGGTTCTCCCAGGTGTACGGCGTTCCCTTCGGCACCGCGTGGGACATCAGCGGGAATCGCGGCCCGGCGGGCGGGCGGGCTGGTGCCGATGTCGCCGTGCAGCGGCACGAGAAGCTGTGGTGGCCGGGACCGTCGACGTGCGGCGTCGGGTCCCAGCCGGCCGTATGGCCCGCTTGTCGTCCGGCAGGGCCGGTTTCGTCCCGGCGGAGCCGATCACGTACATCCGGTGGGCCGCGCCGCGCCCGGCCGTGAAGTGGATGCGGTAGCGGCCGCCGTCCCTCACGATCTCCGGCGCCCGGACCTCACCGAGACCACGCGTGTCCGACCGGACCTGCCGCGGAGCCGCCGAGTCCGGGGCCGCCGTGGAGGACGCCTGCCGTACGACGATGCCTCCGCCGGCCGACTGCGCGGAGACGTACGTGCCACCGATCCGGAGCACGCCCGGGTCCGCGGCGCGCGGCCCGGTCCGGTCCGCCGGGCGGGCCCGGCGGACGTCGGGGTCAGCGCGGCGGCGAGGGCGC
>NZ_NCTE01000177.1 GCF_002114215.1 Streptomyces sp. 13-12-16
TACGCGGAGCGCTACGGGCGGACGCCGCGGCCGAATCCGTCACGGGTGGTCATCGAGATCGCGCTCACGCGCGCGATGGGACGCGGGTGAGGCGTGCGGCGCCGTTCGCACCGCCGAGCGATCACTTCCGGCCATCGCGCGATCGGGCCGATACCCGGAAATGTCCCGGAAAACTGCAGCGGCGTCACCGTGTTCAGGTCACGGTGACGCCGCTGCGGGGGGAAGCACCTGCGCGATCTTTTACGACGGGGGAATCGCGTCAGGCACTGCGGGGGGTGGCCGAGATGGTCCGGGGGACGGGGGAGTCCGACTCCACCTGTCGATGGTCCCGCTGGTCCAGGTTCACAAAGATCATTCCGTACCGGATGGCACACCGCACGGGCTTCGGCGCCCCCCTGGGCCGCCGCAGGCACCGGTACGCCCGTACGTCCCCGTCCTCGTCGCGGGTGACGACCACCGGTTCACCGAAGACGGTCACCATCAACGAGTCACCGCTGTGGGGGATGGCGGTGACCAGATCGATGAAGTGCCATCCGGATCGGTAGGCGGTCGCCATCTCCCGGCGGAAGGAGCGGTCGTCGGGTGGAGTAGTCATGTCAAGCCCACACGCTGTCATCCGTACGCGCGGGGCCGGCCCACACACTGTCGGCCATGACCGCGTTCTCCGCGACGATCGGCGCGATGATCGGCGGCCACACGCTGTCCGCCCTGACGTCCACCTTCGCCTCGGAGAGGCCGCCCGCTATTCCGAAGGCCACACCGACGGAGAAGGCGGCGACAAGCACCGAGCGAAGCATTTTCTTACTCATAGTCGGCTTCGTCCTCACTTGAAGGTCCCCTCTGTCCCCCGTCCAGTACGACGATGGCTCATTCGGGCACATCATGGCCACACGATCGGTGCATCATGTTCCTGCATGTTCAGGACCCTGTGGGGTGGAGATTTGGGAACAAAACAGACCAAGGCGGTACATCCTCACACGGTGACCGAGCTGTGCGAGGAGGGGGTGCGTCTGTACGCGAATGCCCTCCGCGCGGGACGTATCGCCCGCGCCGACGTGGAACCCGCGCCCTGCTTGATGGACTTCGCCCTTCTTCATCCCGATCCCGACGACGCGCAGTGGTTGCGTCCGGTACTTCCCTCCATCGCGCTTTCACAGCGGTTGAGCCCCATAGAACGGGAGATCACCGAACGCCGGCGCCTGTCGATAGAACTCGCCGACACTTTCGAGCCGTTCATGTCCCTGAGCTCCCAGGAGATCGCGCCCACCCACTCGATCACCGTGCTCGAGGGCAACGACCGCATCAACAGCGCGCTGGACCTGGCCACCGCCCAGTGCCGGACGGAGATGCTCACCGTCCAGCCGAGCGGGCACCGGCCCGAACGCAGCCTGTTGCAGGGGTTCGAGCGCGACCGGCTGCTCGTCGAACGCGGCGTGCGCATACGCACCCTCTACCAGCACACCGCCCGGTTCAACCCCGAGCGCCTCTCCTACGTCGAGCAGTTCGCCAACGGCAGGGCGGAGTACCGCACCATCGACGAACTGGTGGAGCGCCTCATCATCTGCGACGAGACGGTCGCCTTCATCCCCGTGCGCGACGACCGCCAGGTCGCCCTGGAGCTGCGGCACACCGGCCTCGTCCGCTATCTGATCAAGGTCTTCGAGTTCATGTGGAGCCGCGCGGTCCCGCTGACCGCCGGCACCCCCTACGAGACCGCGCCCGACGGCATACCGGAGATACAGCACTCCATCGCCAAGCTCCTGGTGGAGGGCCACGTGGACGAGGCCATCGCCCGCCGTCTCGGCATGAACGTACGGACGTGCCGCGCCCACATCGCCAAACTCGCCGCCACCCTCGGCAGCGGCAGCCGGGCCCAGCTCGGCTACCTCATCGCGGAGTCCGGGATCCTCAACCAGGAGGGAACACCGCAGTGACCTCGCCGGCGCACGCGGAGCACGGGGCGGAGGAGCTCTGCGCCCCGGGCGCCGCCCTGTACGAACGTGCCCTGCGCGAGGGACGGGTGACCGCCCTGGAGGCGCGGGAGGTGCCCTGTCCGGCCGTCCTGGGCCTGCTGCACCCCTCGGTGGACGACCCCGGCGCGTGGGAGCCCGTGGCGCCGCACGTCGGCCTGCACCGCCTGCTGCGCGCCTCCGCGGACCGGATCGCCGACGAGCGGCGCCGGGAGGAGCGGCTGGCCGGGGTGTTCGCGCCGCTGCTGGCGGACGGACCCGACGACGCCGGGACGGCACCCGCGCTCACGCTCCACACCACGCGCGAACGCATCGGCCAGGCCATCGACGAGGCGATGACCGAGGCGTCCGAACTCCTCGCCATCCAGCCCCGCAGCACGTACGTCCGCGCCGCCCCGGTCTCCGACGAGCCGGCGATCCGGCGCGACCAGGCACTGCTCAGCCGCGGCGGCCGCATCCGCGTCCTGTACCAGCACACGCTGCGGCACGCCCCCGGGGTCGCCGCCCGCTACGAGCGGCTGCACGGCGACGTCGAGGCCCGCGGCCTGGACGAGGTCACCGACCGGCTCATCGTCGTCGACCGCGCCGTCGCGTTCGTCCCCGCCCGCGCCGACCGCGCCACGGCGCTGGAGATGCGCCACCCGGCGATCGTCGGGTACCTCGCCACCACCTTCGACCAACTCTGGCGCCTGGCCACCCCCATGTACCCCGAGACCGCCCCGCAGCCCTCCGTCGACGGCATCACGCCCCGCCAGCGCGCCATCGCCGAGCTGCTCGTCGAGGGGCACACCGACGCCGTCGTGGCCGACCGGCTCGGGATGAACATCCGCACCGCCCGCGTCCACATCGCCAGACTGGCCGCGCTGCTGGGCAGCCGGAGCCGGGCGCAGCTCGGCTACCTCATCGGGCGGTCCGGGATCCTCGACCGGGCGCGGTGACGGCGGGGCGCCGGAAGCCGTCCAGCAGGCCGGCCTGGGCGATACGGACGCCGAGCTGCGTACGGCTGGCCGCGCCCAGCGTCTCCGACAGGCGGGCGATGTGGGCCCGGCAGGTCCGCACGCTGATGCCGAGGCGTTCCGCGATCACCGCGTCCTGGTGGCCCTCCGCGAGCAGGGCCGCGATGGACTGCTCCCGGTGCGAGATGCCCTCGATGCCGGTGTCGGGCAGCGGGGCGGTCAGCGGGATGGCGAGCCGCCACAGCCGGTCGAAGACCGTGCCCAGGTACTCCACCAGCGCCGGGTGGCGCAGCTCCAGCGCCATGGTGCGCTCGGCGTTGGCGGGGATGAAGGCGACCGTGCGGTCGAAGAGGATCAGTCGTTCGATCACCTCGTCCAGGGTGCGCGCCTCCACCGCGTCGCCCATCAGCTCCAGATAGCTGAGCAGTCCGTGCCCGTGCCGGGCGACGTGCGTGTACAGGTCCCGCATGCGCACGCCCCGGCCGCGCAGCGCCGTCGCCCGGTGCAGGCCCTCGGACAGCTCCGCCTCGCGCCGGATGCCGCCCGGCTGGACGGTGAGCACCTCGGTGGTGCACGCCTGTGTCGCCTCGTCCATCGCGGCCTGGATGCGGGCGAGCCCGTCCAGCACCCGGATCGCCGGGCCCTCCGCCGTCGACGGTGAGGCGGGCATCCGGTGGCCCAGGCCGGCGTACCGTTCGAAGGCCTCGACGGCCGAGCCGACCCGGCGTCGGCTCGCGTTCACCTCGTCGTACATCCCGCGCAGCAGCCGGGCCATGACCTCCTGCGGAGGGGTGGGGACGAGCCAGTCCATGTCGTCGGGGTCGGGGTGCAGCAGGGCCAGTTCCAGCAGGCAGGGCACCGGCTCCGCGTCCCGGCGCGGCAGCCGTCCGCGCCGTACGGCCCGGGAATACACGCGATCCCCGGCCTCGCACAGTCGGTCAGCACCGTGTGGATGCCCGTCCGTCCCGTGCCCGGCCATCGCCCATCCCACCCCCGGTTCAGCCACTTTCCGCAGCGCAACTATGCGCGGCCGGACCCTAAGGACCGGGCGCCGGTCGGGGGACCGGCGGGTGGCCGGATATCGACGGGGGCGGCTACTTCAGCTTGACCGCCGCGCAGGCCTCCGCGAACTCCGCGGTGCAGATGTCCGAGACGTCGTAGATCCCGTCGGCGACCACGGTGTCCTCGATGTTGTCCTTGGTCAGCGCGACCACGGGCACGAGCTGCGCCGGGATGTCCTTGACGGTGGGGCTGTCCACCCGCTCGCGGGTGAGCGCGTCGAACTGGATGTTCTTGCCCTGGACCTTGGCCACGGCGATCTCGGCGGCGTTCTCGGCCTCGTCCGGGTAGGACTTGTACACGCTCATGTACTGCTCGCCGGCGAGGATGCGCTGCACCGCCGCGAGTTCGGCGTCCTGGCCGGTGATCGGGGGCAGCTCGGTCACGCCGGCGGCCTTGAGCGCCTTGACGATGCCGCCCGCCATGCCGTCGTTGGCGGAGTAGACCGCCTCGATGTCGCCCGCGCCGATCGCCTCGATCGCCTCGGCCATGTTGGCCTGGGCGTTCTCCGGCTTCCAGTCCTTGGTGTCGTAGGACTTGGCGATCGTCACCTTGCCCTTGAGTTCGGAGAGCGCGCCCGCCTTGAACTGCTTGGCGTTGGGGTCGGTCGACGAGCCGTTCATCATCACGATCTTGTCGGTGATGCTCGCTTCGCCGCCGAGCGACTCCAGCAGGGAACGGCCCTGCACCTCGCCGACCAGCTCGTTGTCGAAGGAGATGTACGCGTCGATCGGGCCCTCGGCGAGCCGGTCGTAGGCGATGACGGGGATGCCCGCGTCCTTGGCCTTCTGCACGCTGTCCGCGATGCCGTGCGAGTCGACCGCGTCCAGCACGATGGCGTCGACCTTGTCGTCGATCATCTGCTGCATCTGGTCGGCCTGCTTGCCGGCGTCCGCCTCGGCGTTGGCGTACTCGACCTTGCCCTTCTTGTTGGTGAGCGACTCCACCTTCGTCTTGAAGATGGGGTAGTCGAACTGCTCGTACCGGGTGTTGGCCTTCTCCGGGAGCAGCAGCCCGACGGTGATGTCGTCGCCCTTGGCCGGGCTCGCGTCGTCGCTGCTCCCCGTCGCGTTGAGCACGCCGCATCCGACGAGCGTGACGGACATGGCGGTGGCGGCCACGGATATGGCGATACGACGCATGCGAGGGCTCACTTCAGGTGCGTTTTGGACGTGGGCACAGCTTTGCGGCCCATGTGACTGAAAAGCCAACGCTTCAGCCCCCACCGGAGTCAAGGTCGGCCACTTAACGAGATGGACACGGCACGGTGCGCCGAACTCGTGAGAGACCTGCGGACGTCCGGCGAGAATCATCTGGACACGCAGCCATACGATAGTCACACACGCAACTGTGCATAAACCGGGAGGCCCGGAGGTTCGGTGAACCTCCGGGCCTCCCGCGGCACTCCGGGCCGGTGCCTCAGTCCTGCTGCTGCCGCTTGGGCCGCCACACCACCAGCGCGCTGGTCTGCTGCACCTCCTGGTAGGGCACCAGGTCACGGCGGTACGAGGCGTGCACCGCGGCCTCGCGCTGGCGCATCGCCGCGGCCGCCCCGTCCAGGGCGTTCTCCAGTTCGGCCGCGCGGGCCTGGAGGGCGGCGACCTGGTTCTCCAGTTCGATGATGCGCTTGATCCCGGCCAGGTTGATGCCCTCGTCCTGCGACAGCTGCTGCACCTGACGGAGCAGTTCGATGTCACGGGCCGAGTAACGGCGGCCCCGGCCGGCCGTGCGGTCCGGCGACACGAGACCCAGCCGGTCGTACTGCCGCAGCGTCTGCGGGTGCAGGCCGGAGAGCTGGGCCGCCACCGAAATGACGTAGACCGGGGTGTCATGGGTCAGTTCATACGGATTGCGTCGACGGCCGTCCATCTGAAATCAAGCTCCCTTCGCGGCCTGAAACAGCTCCGCCCGCGGATCGTCGTCCGCGGTCGCCTCGCGATACGCCTCCAGTGCGTCACGAGCCTTCCCCGACACGTCCTTGGGAACACTCACCTCCACGGTGACCAGCAGATCGCCGCGGGTGCCGTCCTTGCGGACCGCTCCCTTGCCCCGCGCCCGCATGGTGCGCCCGTTGGGCGTGCCCGGCGGCAGCTTCAGCGTGACCGGCGGACCGCCCAGCGTCGGGACCCGGACCTCGCCGCCGAGGGCGGCCTCGGGATACGTCACCGGGACCGTGACGGTGAGGTTGTCGCCCTTGCGGCCGAACACCGGGTGGGCGCCGACGTGCACGACGACGTACAGATCACCGGCGGGGCCGCCGCGCTCGCCCGGCGCGCCCTTGCCGCGCAGCCGGATCCGCTGGCCGTCGCTGACGCCCGCGGGGATGCGCACCTGCATGGTCCGCGAGGACTTGGCCCGGCCGCTGCCCTTGCAGATCTCGCAGGGCTCCTCCGCGATCAGGCCGCGGCCCTTGCAGTCGGGGCAGGGGTCGGTGAGCGAGAAACCGCCACCGGAACCCCGCGCCACCTGGCCGGTGCCGACGCAGGTCGGGCACACGCGCGGTGTGCCGTTCTTGTCGCCGGTGCCCGAACAGGCCTTGCAGGGTGCCTGCGAGGACATCCGCAGCGGGACGGTCGCGCCCTCGATCGCCTCGGTGAAGCTGAGCGTCACCTCGGACTCGATGTCCTGGCCGCGCCGCGGCTGGGTGCGCGTGGTGCCCGCGCCGCCGCGGTTGAACAGGCCCCCGAAGACGTCACCGAGACCGCCGCCGAAGCCGCCGGCCTGCTGGCCGCCTGCGCCCTGGCCGCCGAAGAGGTCCCCCAGGTCGAAGTTGAAGGAGCCGCCGCCCGCGCCCGGCCCCGGGCGGAAGCCTCCGCTGCCGAAGAGCGCGCGCGCGTCGTCGTACTCCTTGCGCTTCTTGGGGTCGCCGAGGACGTCGTTCGCCTCGGAGATCTCCTTGAACCGCTCCTCCGCCTTGGCGTTGCCCTTGTTGGCGTCCGGGTGGAACTCGCGGGCGAGCTTCCGGTACGCCTTCTTGATCTCGGCCTCGGTGGCGTCCTTGGGGACGCCGAGGACCTTGTAGTAGTCCTTCTCGATGAAGTCCTTGGTGCTCATCCCCGACGTCCCTCCTTCCCTGCGTCAGCTATTACGTCAGCCCTCCTCCGGGCCACCGCTCTCCTTGTTCTCCGACGGTCCGTCCTGCGCCTCGGTGTTCTCCTCGGCCGGCTTGACCGTCTGCGCGCCGGGCTGCGGCTCGGCGACGGCCACCCGCGCGGGGCGGATGGTGCGCTCGCCGATCCGGTACCCCGGCTGCAGAATCGCCACGCACGTCGTCTCGGTGACGTCCGGCGCGTAGCTGTGCATCAGCGCCTCGTGGATCGTCG
The DNA here is from genome assembly GCF_002114215.1 of Streptomyces sp. 13-12-16. Taxonomy (GTDB): domain Bacteria; phylum Actinomycetota; class Actinomycetes; order Streptomycetales; family Streptomycetaceae; genus Streptomyces. The sequence goes on from NZ_NCTE01000177.1 coordinate 7,309, forward strand.
GGTCGAAGGGCTCGCCCTCCTTGCCGAACTGCTGGAGGCCCATCTTGGCGATGACCGTCTCCAGCGACTCCGCGACGGACTTGAAGCCGCCGACCAGCTCGCCGTGTTCCCGCGCGCGGCCGACGTCGTCGAGCACGGGGAGCAGCTCGCTCAGGAGGTTCGCCACGGCGATCTCCTTCACGGCGATCCGGTCGCGCTCGACCCGGCGGCGGTAGTTCTGGAACTCGGCCTGGAGGCGCTGGAGGTCCGCCGTGCGCTCGTTGAGCGCCGTGCGCGCCTGGTCCAGCTGGGCCACCAGTGCCGCTTCCTGGCCCGTGTCCCCGGCCGGGGCCGCCCCCTCCTCCGCGGAGGGTGTGGCGGCGGCCTTCGGCTCGGCTTCGTCGGAGGGGACGTCGGGCTGCTGCGACTGCTCGTCGAAGCCCGGGGTCTCCTCGGTCACGCCGCACCGTCCTTGCGGTCCTCGTCGACGATCTCGGCGTCGACGACGTCGTCGTCGGCCTTGGCCTCACCGGCACCGGCGGACGCGCCGCCGGCGGCCTGCCCGGCCTGGGCGTCGGCGTACATGGCCTGGCCCAGCTTCTGGGAGACGGCCGCGACCTTCTCCGTGGCGGTGCGGATCTCGGCGGAGTCGTCGCCCTTGAGCTTCTCCTTCAGCTCGGCGACGGCCGTCTCGACCTCGGTCTTGACGTCGCCGGGGACCTTGTCCGCGTTGTCGCTGAGGAACTTCTCGGTCTGGTAGACGAGCTGCTCGCCCTGGTTGCGGGACTCGGCGGCCTCGCGGCGGGCGTGGTCCTCCTCCGCGTACTTCTCGGCCTCCTGGCGCATCCGGTCGACCTCGTCCTTCGGCAGCGAGGAGCCGCCGGTGACGGTCATCTTCTGCTCCTTGCCGGTGCCGAGGTCCTTCGCCGTGACGTGCATGATGCCGTTGGCGTCGATGTCGAAGGAGACCTCGATCTGCGGGACGCCGCGCGGCGCCGGGGGCAGACCGGTCAGCTCGAACATGCCGAGCTTCTTGTTGTACGCGGCGATCTCGCGCTCGCCCTGGTAGACCTGGATCTGCACCGACGGCTGGTTGTCCTCGGCCGTGGTGAAGATCTCGGAGCGCTTCGTCGGGATCGTGGTGTTGCGCTCGATCAGCTTGGTCATGATGCCGCCCTTGGTCTCGATGCCGAGGGACAGCGGGGTGACGTCGAGCAGCAGGACGTCCTTGACCTCGCCCTTGAGGACACCGGCCTGGAGAGCGGCACCGATCGAGACGACCTCGTCCGGGTTGACGCCCTTGTTGGCCTCCTTGCCGCCGGTCATCTCCTTGACGAGCTCGGCGACGGCGGGCATACGGGTGGAGCCACCGACGAGAACGACGTGGTCGATCTCGCTGAGCTGGATGCCGGCGTCCTTGATGACGTTGTGGAACGGCGTCTTGCAGCGCTCCAGGAGGTCGGCCGTGAGCTGCTGGAACTGGGCCCGGGTGAGCTTCTCGTCCAGGTGCAGCGGGCCCTCGGCGGACGCGGTGATGTAGGGGAGGTTGATCGAGGTCTCGGTGGACGAGGACAGCTCGATCTTCGCCTTCTCGGCGGCCTCGCGCAGACGCTGCAGCGCCATCTTGTCCTTGCCGAGGTCCACGCCGTGGCCCGACTGGAACTGCTTGACCAGGTAGTCGACGACGCGCTGGTCCCAGTCGTCACCACCGAGGTTGTTGTCACCGTTGGTGGCCTTCACCTCGACGACACCGTCGCCGATCTCCAGCAGGGAGACGTCGAAGGTACCGCCACCGAGGTCGAAGACGAGGATGGTCTGGTCGTCCTTGTCGAGGCCGTACGCCAAGGCGGCGGCCGTCGGCTCGTTGACGATGCGCAGCACGTTCAGACCGGCGATCTCGCCGGCCTCCTTGGTCGCCTGGCGCTCGGCGTCGTTGAAGTACGCCGGGACGGTGATGACCGCGTCCGTGACCTTCTCGCCCAGGTACGACTCGGCGTCGCGCTTCAGCTTCTGCAGCACGAAGGCGCTGATCTGCTGCGGGTTGAAGGGCTTCCCGTCGAGCTCGATCTTCCAGTCGGTGCCCATGTGGCGCTTGACCGACCGGATGGTCCTGTCGACGTTCGTGACCGCCTGACGCTTGGCCACCTCGCCGACCAGCACCTCACCGTTCTTGGCGAAGGCGACGACGGACGGCGTGGTCCTGGCGCCCTCGGCGTTGGTGATGACGGTGGGCTCGCCGCCCTCCAGAACGCTGACGACGGAGTTAGTCGTGCCCAGGTCGATGCCGACCGCACGTGCCATTTCGATTCCTCCAGCTGACTTGAGTGGAACGGACTCAAGCATGCATGACACCCGCCGCAGGGTCAACAGAGCTGAGTCGGGCAGACTCAACTCTTATCCGTTCCTTACACGCAACCGCTCCCTGACCTGCGGCGATGCCTCGGCAGATC
>NZ_NCTE01000178.1 GCF_002114215.1 Streptomyces sp. 13-12-16
GACTCTATCAGATCTTTCCGATCCGATTTCCCCGGTGCTTTCCAGGTTCCCGCTTCCGCGTTTCCCTTTCCGGCGGTTCCGACTCTATCAGATCCTTTCGGTCCTGATTCCCGGTCAGAGCGGGTTGCCTTCCCGGCTGTTGGGCCGTTCCGACGAGTGAGACTTTAGCGGATTCCCGGCACCCGACCTAATCGGGGTCCTGCTCCCTTTCGGGTGCGGATTCCTCATTTCGCGAATACGCATGCCAAGGACGTGACAACAGACGGACTGCTGTCTCGAACAGAGGTGGTACTTGCGGAATGGCTGTCCGGGGACCGACCGGAGTCGGCGCTCACGTCGGACAACTCGGAGAACCATACGGATCCGGCCGGGACGTGTCAACTCACTGCCCCGTCCCACCCCCGGGGCGTACTCTGGTCCGTATGACGACGCGTACGTACAGCCAGTTCTGGTGGGCCGCCTGACGGCGGCCGCCTCCCTACGTGCGCACTCAACGGCCGCCGCCTCGGCGGCCGTTTCTGTTTCTCCCTCCAGGACTCCGAGGGGCGGCCGGCCGGGGACGGCGGCCTCGGACCGGAGATGGAGAAGAGAAGAGATGACACGGGTCTTCAGTGGGATCAAGCCGACCGGGCACCTGACGCTGGGGAACTACCTGGGGGCCATGCGGCAGTGGGCCGCGGTCGACCAGCACCAGGCGGACGCGCTGTTCTGCGTCGTCGATCTGCACGCGCTGACCGTGCACCACGATCCCGCGCGGGTGCGCAGGCTGAGCCGGCAGACGGCGACGTTGCTGCTGGCGTCCGGACTGGACCCCGCGCTGTGCACGGTGTTCGTGCAGAGCCATGTGGACGAGCACGCGCGGCTGTCGTACCTGCTGGAGTGCGTGGCCACGGACGGCGAGATGCGGCGGATGATCCAGTACAAGGAGAAGGCCGCGCGGGAGCAGCGGCGGGGTGGGAGCGTGCGGCTGTCGCTGCTGACGTATCCGGTGCTGATGGCGGCCGACATCCTGGCGTACGGGACGGACGAGGTGCCGGTCGGGCACGATCAGACGCAGCACGTGGAGCTGGCGCGGGATCTCGCGGTGCGGTTCAACCAGCGGTACGGGCACACGTTCGTGGTGCCGCGGGCGACGAATCCGTCGGTGGCGGCGCGGGTGATGAATCTGCAGGACCCCATGTCGAAGATGGGCAAGAGCGACGACACGGGGCCGGGGATCGTCTATCTGCTGGACGAGCCGGACGTGGCGCGGAAGAAGGTCATGCGGGCGGTGACCGACAGCGGTCGGGAGGTCGTGTACGACAGGGAGGCCCGGCCGGGGGTGGCGAATCTGCTGGAAATTCTCGCTGCGTGCTCGGGTGGGAACCCGGAGGTGTTGGCCGGTGTATATGAGTCGTACGGGGATTTGAAGAGGGACGCCGCGGAGGCGGTGGTCGAGGTCTTGCGGCCGGTGCGGGAGAGGCACAGGGAGTTGTGCGCGGATCCCGGCTATGTGGAGGGGGTGCTGCGGGATGGTGCGGAGCGCGCGCGGGGCATGGCCCGGCCGACCGTTGATGCCGCTTATCGGGCGATCGGCTTGTTGCCGGCGGGCTCGGACACCGGGACGCCCGTGCTGAACGCGGCCCGGTAGGCGCGGGGGCTGGTGGCGAGGCGCGATGCGAAGTGCTGCCGCATGGTGACCTCGCTGCCGAAGCCCGCGCGGCGGGCGACCTCGGGCATGGGGAGGTCGGTGCGTTCGAGGAGGCGCTGGGCCGCGGCGAGGCGCTGGTCGAGGAGCCAGCGCAGCGGGGTGGTGCCGGTGGCCGCGGTGAAGTGGCGGGCGAAGGTGCGCGGGGACATTCCGGCGCGGGCGGCCAGGTCGGCGACCGTGAGCGGCTGGTGGAGGTGGCGCAGGGCGTGCTCGCGCACGGCGGCGAGGGCGTCGGCGTCGCGGTCGGCGCGCGGGGTGGGGTGCTCGATGAACTGTGCCTGGGTGCCGGTGCGGAAGGGGGCCGTGACCATGGAGCGGGCGATGGTGGCGGCGGCCTCGGCTCCGTGGGCGAGGCGGATCAGGTGGAGGCAGAGGTCGATGCCGGCGGCGGTGCCGGCCGCGGTCCAGATGTTGCCGTCCTCGATGAACAGGGCGTCGGGGACGACGGTGACGTGGGGGTGGTGTGCGCGGAAGAGGTCGATCAGGTTCCAGTGGGTGATGGCGCGGCGGCCGTCGAGGAGTCCGGCCTGGGCGAGGGTGAAGGCGCCGCCGCAGAGGGCGGCGATGGTGGTGCCGCGGGCGTGGGCGTGACGGAGGGCGTCGAGGACCGGTGGTGGTGCGGGGGTGAGGTGGTCGTCGAGGCCGGGAACGACGACCAGGTCGGCGTCGGTCAGCCAGGTGAGGGGGCGGTCAGGGAGGAGGGTGAGGCCGCCGCGCATGGGGACGGGGGTGGTGTCGGCGGCGGCACGGTGCAGGTCGAAGGCGGGGGCGCCGCGGTCGGTGCGGTCGGGGCCCCAGACCTCGGTGATGACGGAGACGTCGAAGGCGCGGATGCCGGGGAAGGCGACCAGGGCCACGCGGTAGGGGGCTGCCATGCGTGGCAGTAAACCATCGATCGCTGACTTTCGTACCTCTGGGAGCCGGTGCTGCCGGGCGGCACGATCGTGGGCATGGACATCGCGCAGAACGCAGCACTGGTGGTCGTGGACGTGCAGAAGGGTTTCGAGGAGACCGGCTTCTGGGGGACGCGGAACAACCCGGCCGCGGACGACAACATCGCCGCCCTCATCGACGTATGGCAGTCGACCGGGCGGCCGGTCGTCTTCGTGCGGCACGACTCGGTCAAGCCCGGGTCGCCGTTGCGGGCCGGGTGCGAGGGCAACGGGTTCAAGGAGTACGTGGAGCGGCGGCGTGGGAAGGGAGGCGGGGCCGAGCTGCTGGTCACCAAGAGTGTGAACTCGGCGTTCCTCGGGACGCCGGACCTGGGCGCCTGGCTCCGGGAGGCGGGGATCTCGCAGATCGTGCTGACCGGGATCCAGACGAACATGTGCGTCGAGACGACGGCGCGGATGGGCGGGAACCTCGGGTACCAGGTCGTGGTCGCGTTCGACGCGACGTACACCTTCGACCTGGAGGGGCCCTTCGGCTGGCGGCGGAGCGCGGACGAGCTGGCGCGGGCGTCGGCGGTGTCGCTGCACGGGGGCGGGTTCGCGACGGTGGCGACGACGGAGGACGTCCTGACCGCGGCGAAGTGAGCCCCCGTGCGGGGGCTCGGGCCGGTCGTCAGTCCTTGGTGCCGCTCGCGAGTTCGCGGCTGCGGTCGCGGGCGGCTTCGAGGGCCGCGATGAGGGCGGCCCGTACGCCGTGGTTCTCGAGTTCGCGGATGGCGTTGATGGTGGTGCCGGCGGGGGAGGTCACGTTCTCACGGAGCTTCACCGGGTGTTCGCCGCTGTCGCGGAGCATCGTCGCGGCGCCGATCGCGGACTGGACGATCAGGTCGTGGGCCTTGTCGCGGGGCAGGCCGAGCAGGATGCCGGCGTCGGTCATGGCTTCGACCAGGTAGAAGAAGTACGCCGGGCCGGAGCCGGAGAGGGCGGTGCAGGCGTCCTGCTGGGACTCGGGGACGCGGAGGGTCTTGCCGACGGCGCCGAAGATCTCCTCGGCGTGGGCGAGGTGGCCGGTGGTGGCGTGGCTCCCGGCGGAGATGACCGACATGGCCTCGTCGACCAGGGCGGGGGTGTTGGTCATGACGCGGACGACCGGGGTGCCGGCGGCGAGGCGTTCCTCGAAGAAGGCGGTGGGGATGCCGGCGGCGCCGCTGATGACCAGGCGGTCGGCGGGGACGTGGGGGGCGAGTTCGTCGAGGAGGGTGCCCATGTCCTGCGGCTTGACCGTGAGGATCAGGGTGTCGGCGGTCTTGGCGGCTTCCTGGTTGGAGACCGGGGTGACTCCGTAACGGGTGCGGAGTTCGTCGGCCTGTTCCTGGCGGCGGGCGGTGACGAGGAGGTCGGTGGGGGCCCAGCCGGCGCGGATCATTCCGCTGAGCAGGGCTTCGCCGATCTTGCCTGTGCCGAGGACTGCGACTTTCTGGGTCATGGCTGGGGTTGCCCTCCGGGGGTGCGTCGTCCTGTGGGCATCCTCGCATCCCGGCGGGTGGGTGGGGGTGGGGCGTCCAGTGGGCGGGATGTGGGGTGGTGGGTTGCTGTTGAAGGTTCTTCGCCCCCGCCGCCCCTTCCCGTCCCATCCCCGGGGGCTGCGCCCCCGGACCCCCATCGGCCCCGAACGGGCCTCGTCCTCGAACTCCCCCAGAGGGGCCCCCAGACAGGCTGATTTACGCCGTGCGGCGTTTCAAGGTGGCCGCTCCCAGGGTCAGGACCAGCAGGGCGCAGCCCGCGACGATCGCCGTGTCCCGGATGAAGGCCGCGGTCATGTCGGTGTGCTTCAGGACCTCGTTCATGCCGTCGACCGCGTAGGACATGGGGAGGACGTCGGAGACGGCCTCCAGGACCGGGTGCATGTTCTCGCGTGGGGTGAAGAGGCCGCAGAGGAGGAGCTGGGGGAAGATCACCGCCGGCATGAACTGGACCGCCTGGAACTCGGAGGCCGCGAAGGCCGAGACGAAGAGGCCGAGGGCCGTGCCGAGGAGCGCGTCGAGCAGGGCGATCAGCAGGAGCAGCCAGGGGCTGCCGGTGACGTCGAGGCCGAGGAACCAGACGGCGAGGCCCGTGGCGAGGGCGGACTGGACGATCGCGAGGGCGCCGAAGGCGAGGGCGTAGCCGGCGATCAGGTCGCCCTTGCCCAGCGGCATGGCGAGGAGGCGTTCGAGGGTGCCGGAGGTGCGTTCGCGCAGGGTGGCGATCGAGGTGACCAGGAACATCGTGATCAGCGGGAAGATCCCGAGGAGTGACGCGCCGATGTTGTCGAAGGTGCGCGCGCTGCCGTCGAAGACGTAGCGGAGCAGGAACAGCATCACGCAGGGGATGAGGACCATCAGCGCGATGGTGCGCGGGTCGTGGCGGAGCTGGCGCAGGACCCGGACGGCGGTGGCGGTGGTGCGGGAGGCGTTGAGGGCGCGCGTCGGGGCGGGGGCGGTCGTGCTCATCGGGTCGTCTCCTTGGTACGGCCTGCCGCGATCGCCTCGTCGACCAGGTGGAGGAAGGCCGCCTCGACGGTGTCGGAGCCGGTGCGGGCGCGCAGGGCGTCGGGGGTGCCGTCGGCGAGGATCTCGCCCGCGCGCATGAGCAGGAGGCGGTGGCAGCGCTCGGCCTCGTCCATGACGTGGGAGGAGATCAGGAGGGTGGTGCCGCGTTCGGTGGCGAGGGTGTGGAAGAGCTGCCACAGGTCGCGGCGGAGGACGGGGTCGAGGCCGACGGTGGGTTCGTCGAGGACCAGGAGTTCGGGGGTCCCGAGGAGGGCCACGGCGAGCGAGACGCGGCTGCGCTGGCCGCCGGAGAGGTTGCCGGCGAGGGCGTCGGCGTGGGTGGTGAGGTCGACGTCGGCGATCGCGCGGGTGACGTTCTCGTGGCGGCGGTCGGCGGCCGCTCGGCCGGGGTCGAGGACCGCGGCGAAGTAGTCGAGGTTCTGGCGGACGGTCAGGTCGTCGTAGACGGAGGGGGCCTGGGTGACGTAGCCGATGCGGGTGCGCAGGGTGGGGTGGCCGGCGGGGCTGCCGAGGACGTCCAGGGTGCCGGTGACCTTGGCCTGGGTGCCGACGACGGCCCGCATCAGGGTCGACTTGCCGCAGCCGGAGGGGCCGAGGAGGCCGGTGATCCGACCGCGCGGGACGGTGAAGCCGAGGCCGCGCAGGACGGTGCGGGGGCCTCGGACGACGGTGAGGTCCTGGGCGTGGACGGCCGGTTCCTCCGGTGGACGGGAGGAGTAATTCATCATGTGATGAATAGTCCTCCCGGGTCCGGGAGGCGTCAAGCCGTTGGGGTCGGGGGTGTGGTGGCGAGGAGGAGGACGACGTCGTAGGTCTCCTCGACGGTGCCGTCCGGGAAGGCGGCGGCGAGGTGCTCGCGCTCCTCGGCGAGGAAGGCGGCGGCGCGGTCGCCGTCGACGAGGAGGACCGAGTGGCTGGCGAGGTTGGCCAGGTGGGTGTCGATCGTGACGCGGCGGCTCCAGCGGATCTCCCGGCGGGTGAAGTGCAGGAGGCCGGCGGGGTCGGCGGCCCGGGCGTTGGTGTTGCGCCGCTCGGCGGCGAGGTTCACGCCGAAGTGGCGCGCGGTGCGTTCGGCTTCCTCGGCGATCCAGGGCACGTCGAGCGCGTCGACGTTCCACCACAGGGCGAGCGCCCCGCCCGGCCGCAGGACCCGTACCGCCTCCGGGACGGCGCGGGCGGGGTCGGTCCAGTGCCAGGCCTGGGCGTAGGTGAGGAGGTCGGCGCTGTGATCGGCGAGGGGGAGGGCGTCGCCGCTGCCCCGGACGACCGGCACGTCGGGGAGGGCGCGGCGGAACTCGACCGCCATGCCGTCACCGGGCTCGACGGCGATCACGTCGGCGCCGCGCGCGTGCAGACGGGCAGTCGCCATGCCCGTACCGGCGCCGACGTCCACGACCCGGGAACCGGCGAGGGGGCGGTCGGTCAGCTCCTCGACCGCGTCGAAGAGGGCGGGCGGGTAGGAGGGGCGGTTGGCGGCGTACCGGGCGGCGGCCGCGTTGAAGGAGTGGGCTCGGGTGAGGCGGTCGGTCCTGGGTGTCGTCATACGGCCATGGTGGCCGGGCGGATGTGACGCGCGGGGGTTTTCGGGGTGGCCCGGCGGCCGTCGGAGCCGGGCGGAGCAGCGGGCCCGCCCGGGCCGGTGGCGCGGCGGGCGGTCGCCGGG
>NZ_NCTE01000179.1 GCF_002114215.1 Streptomyces sp. 13-12-16
GTCCCTCCGCGGCGGCTGCTCGGCAGCCCGACCGGCGCCGGGGACTCGGCCGTCGCGGGCCTGCTCTCGGCCCTGGTGGAGCAGCGGCCCTGGCCGGACCGGCTGGCCCGCGCGGTCGCCCTGTCGGCGGCGACGGTCCTGTCCCCCACGGCCGGCGACTTCGACCGGGCGGCCTACGAGGAGCTGCTGACCGAGGTCACGGTGACCGGGGAAGCGACCGCGGCGTAGGGCAGGTCACTTCTTGACCTGGCCCTCCTTCAGCCACAGCTGGTCCAGCAGGACGTTGCACTTGTCGCCGTCGGCGCAGGAGACCGAGATGGTGTTGGCACCCTTGTTGAGCGTCGGCCAGGCGTAGGTCTGGGTCCAGCCCTTGGAGAAGTCGCCGTCCTTGGCGCGGGCGAAGTTGTCCATGTTGAGCTTGGAACCGAACTCCTTGCCGTTGACGGTGAGCGTCATCGACTGGGGTTCGTCGGTGGTGCTGTAGCGCACGAAGACGGTGTAGGCGCCGTCCTCCGGGATGTCGTTGACGGTCCAGGTGACCGAGTTCCCCGGCTGGTTGAGGTTGGCGACGTAGATGCCGCCGTCGGACTGCGCGCCCTCGACGTCCGACGCGAGGGCGGCCGTACCGCCCAGCCGCATCGCCTTCGCGTCGGCGGTGGGCAGCTCCACCGCCTCCTCCTCGCCCGCGCTCTTGCTCGCCGACGGGGTCGGTTCGCCGCTGTCCTGGGACTGGGTCGGCGTGGAGTCCGCCTGGTTGCCGCCGCCGTCCTCGTCGTCGCCGCCGATCATGGCCACGCTGATGCCGATCACGACCGCGGCGACCACCGCGATCGCGCCGATGAGCAGGCCCTTGGTGTTCGGGCCGCGGCCCCGGCCGCCCCCGCCGTGCGACGACTGGTGCGACTGGACGGTGGTGGCGCCGCCGGGCAGCGTCTCCGGGGCGGCGTAGTGGGCGTTCGCCTGGCCGTACGCGCCCTGCTGCTGCGGAGCGGGCTGCGCCTGCTGGCCGTACTGGCGGGTCCCGACCGGTCGCACCCGGTTGACCGAGTTCGGGTAGCCGTAGCCCCCGGACGGCGGCTGGGCCCCGTTGGCCTGCCCGTCGGCGTAGAGGTAGCCGAACGGGTCGTCGTCCTCCGGCGTGCTCGCGCCGTTGTTGCCGGCCGTCATCCCTTGGTGCTCCTAGCTGCGGATCGGGTGCGGTACGAGTGTGGAGAGAACGAGCCTACCCGCTTCCCATGGCCCGAACGGGTGACCCGCACCGCATCAACCCACTGACCTGCGCTTCATCCCGCACGTCTGTGCTGTTTGGGACGAGATCGTTTCTCGACGTACATCCGTTCGTCGGCCGACTTCAGCACTTCGTCCGCCGTCATCCCGCACTGCGCCCACCCGATGCCGAAGCTGGCGCCGACCCGCACGGCCCGTCCCTCGGCCCGGATGGGCTGGATGATCTCGTTGCGCAGCCGTACGGCGAGGTCCTGGGCGTCGGCCCGGCCGAGCCCGTCGGCGAGGATCACGAACTCGTCGCCGCCGAGCCGGGCGACGGTGTCGCCGTCGCGCACGCCGTTGCCGAGCCGGCGGGCGACCTCGATGAGCACCGCGTCACCCGCGTTGTGCCCGAACCGGTCGTTGATCGACTTGAAGCCGTCGAGGTCGCAGAAGAGCACCGCGAGCCCCTTGGCGCCGTCGTCGAACTCGGCGGCGGGCGCGACGGTGTGCACGTGGTGGTCGTAGCCGTCGTAGCCCCCGTGCCCCTCCGTGCCCGGCGGGAAGTCGAAGTCGTGCCCCCGGTCGAAGGCGGGTGTGCCGTAGGCGGTGTCGAAGGAGTCCGCGGAGTCGAAGGACTCGAAGGGTGCCATGGAGTCGACGGAGGCGGGCAGCACGCCCTGCGGCTGCTGCCGGCACAGCCGGGCGGACAGCCGCGCCCGCAGCTCGGCGGAGTTCGGCAGTCCGGTGAGCGAGTCGTGGGAGGCGCGGTGGGCGAGCTGGAGCTCGCGGCGCTTGCGCTCCTCTATGTCCTCGACGTGGGTGAGCAGGAAGCGGGGGCCGTCGGCGGCGTCGGCGACGACGCTGTTGCGCAGGGACACCCAGACGTACGTGCCGTCGCGGCGGCACAGGCGCAGCTCGGCCCGGCCGCCCTCGGCGGAGGTGCGCAGCAGGGTGCCTATGTCCTCGGGGTGGACGAGGTCGGAGAAGGAGTAGCGGCGCATCGCGGAGGCGGGGCGGCCCAGGAGGCGGCACAGGGCGTCGTTGGTGCGCAGGATGCGGCCGTGCTGGTCGCCGCCCATCTCGGCGATGGCCATGCCGGAGGGGGCGTACTCGAAGGCCTGCCGGAAGCTCTCCTCGCTGGCCCGCAGCGCCTGCTGGTCGCGCTCCAGGCGGACCAGGGCGCGCTGCATGTTGGCACGCAGACGCGCGTTGCTGATTGCGATGGCGGCCTGGAAGGCGTACATCTGGAGGGCCTCGCGGCCCCAGGCGCCGGGCCGGCGGCCGTTGCGCGGACGGTCCACGGAGAGGACGCCGACCAGTTCGCCGGAGGTGCCGCCGCCCTGCGGGCCGGGGGCGTACATCGGGGCGAAGAGCCGGTCGGAGGGGTGCCACTCGTCCTCGAAGCGGGGCGCGGGCCCGTCGGTGTACCACTGCGGGACGTCGTCGTCGTCGAGGACCCAGCCCTCGGTGTGCGGTATGAAGATCAGGTCGCCCCAGCGTTCGCCCATGTTGAGGCGGCGGTCCCAGGCCGCGCGGGAGCCGGACCGGCCGGTGATGAGGGCCTCGGCGGCGGAGTTCCCGGCGAGGGCTGCGACCACGAGATCGCCGTCGTGGCGTACGAGGTTGACGCACGCCAGCTCGTAGCCGAGGGCGCCCACGACGCCGTCGGCGACCGTCTGCAGCGTGTCCGCCAGGCTGCGGGCCGTGTTCATGTCGGCCATGGCCTGGTGGAGTTGTCGCAGCGACGCAAGACGGACGTAGGGTTCCGACTCGGTCTCCATCCTCGCCCTCCCCCCGAGACCTCGCAGCGAATCAAGGGTTGTCTTCGGCGTATCGTCCCAGCAGCTTCCCCGCCACTGAATCACAGCGCGCTGCCCACTCGGTACACAGGGTCAACAATTCTTGCCCCTTGTGACTCAAGTCACAGGTAAACGTGAACAATTGCGTGGGCTTTCCGCGGTTTCCCCTCGCTTTTGACGAACGCAGTTTTTGTGATGCTTGTGTATGGACTGTGCCCGACTCGGGCGTTGGTCCTAGGTCCCGGTTCGGGCCGGGGTCCGATGTGGTGCCTGTGGAGCGGAGATTAGCGTTTCCGGCGTGCCGAACACTTCCGCCCCGTCCACGATCACCGCTGCGCCCGCCGCCCGGCATGCTGAGGGGGTGAGCAACGACGAGTTCCGAGCCGCCCTGTCCCGGCTGGCCGCCGGCGTGGTCCTGGTGACCGCGCAGGAGCCGCCCCTGGACCCCGACGACCCTTCGGCGCCGGCCGGCGAGGACGTCGGCATGACGGCCACCGCGTTCCTGTCGGTCTCCCTGGACCCGCCGCTGGTGCTGGTCAGCCTGCGCAACGGCTCCCGCATGGACGAGCTCCTCGACGAGCAGCCCCTGTGGGCGGTGTCCGTGCTCTCCGAGAGCCAGCGGCACGTCGCGGGCCGCTTCGCGATGAAGGGCCGGGTCAGCGACCGCCTGCTCTTCGCGGACATCCCGTACCTGCGCGGCGAGCACAGCGGGGCGCCGCTGGTGGGCGGCGCGCTGGCGACCCTGGAGTGCCGCACCGAGCAGCGGGTCCCGGCCGGGGACCACACCCTGGTGATCGGCCGCGTCCTGACCGCCCGGGTACCGAGCGCGGAGGGCGGTCCGCTGACGTATTTCCGGGGCCGTTACCGGCAGTTGGGCTGAACGCGATTTGCCGTCGTCGGCGAAATCCCTTTCACCGGACGGGATTTACCTGCTTAGGTTGCCCGGGTGACGACGACCACCGCACTTCGCCTCGAAGAGATCACCCCGGAGAACCTCAAGACCGCCCTCGGCATACGGGTCCGTCCCGACCAGGAATTCGCCGTCGACCCGGTGGCGGACTCCCTCGCCGAGGCCTATGTGCGTCCCGGTAAGGCCTGGCCCCGCCTGATCATGGACGGCGACCGCGCGGTCGGCTTCCTGATGGCCTTCCTCGACTTCGACTGGCACGACGACGGCAACACCATCCGCTCCGGCCTGTGGCGCCTGAACATCGCGGCGGAGGAACAGGGCAAGGGCTACGGCCGCTTCGCCGTCCGGTCGGTGGCCGAGGAACTCCGCCGCCGCGGCGCACGCGAGCTCTACGCCACCTGGGAACCCGGCGACAACGGCCCCGAGGGCTTCTACCTGAGCCTGGGCTTCCACAAGACCGGTGAACTCGCCGAGACCGAGACGGTGGGCGTACTGAAGCTGGACTGAAACACCGGGACCTCGTCAGGGGGAGGAGGTCTCACGTCCCATAGGGACGCGGGGCCGTACCCGACATTCAGCACCCATCGCGCGGACGCGCCCCAAAGGGGCGCGGGGAACTGCGCGACCAGCCACGACGGACCCGCAGGGACACTGGCCCCCGGACCGGGGGCGCACCCCGGGGGGCCGGGGCACACCCCGGGGTCCGGGACCACGTCCAAGGGGAACCGGGGGAGTCACCCCCAGTCCCGCGCGGAGCGCCCCCGCTTGGTCTCGGCCCGCTGCTTCTTCTCCCGCAACCGCCGCTCGTTGATCCCCCGCGGAATCCGCGTGGGCCTGCGCGGCTTCGGCGGCGGCGCGCTCGCCTCCGCGAGCAGCGCCGCCAGCCGCACCGCCGCCGTCTCCCGGTTGCGCCACTGCGAACGGTGCTCCGAAGCGCGAACGGTGATCACGCCACCGGTCAGCCGCCCGGCCAGCCGCTCCAGCGCCCGCTGCTTCCACACCTCGGGCAGCGCCTCGGTGCGAGCGAGGTCGAAACGCAGCTCGACCTGGGAGTCACTGGTGTTCACATGCTGTCCACCGGGCCCGGACGACCGCGAGAAACGCCACATGAGCTCGGCCTCGGGCAGGGAGACGGAGCCGCGGATGAGATAGGGACCGGACATGCCGTACAGGTTCCCGCGCCTGACCGGGCCACGTCACCCGAATATCCCGGATCACGGGACATCGGTCCCGGGACACGGGTAAAGAAAGTAAAGAGACCTGGAACCTCTCGCACCCCTCTCCGCGTTCAATGGGGTAGCTGTAGCTTCTAGCCGTACGTAAACGAGGGAAGGGACTCCCAACAATGGCTGTAAGCCTGTCCAAGGGTGGCAACGTCTCGCTCACCAAGGAGGCTCCGGGCCTGACCGCCGTCACCGTGGGCCTCGGCTGGGACGTCCGCACCACCACCGGCACGGACTTCGACCTCGACGCCTCGGCGATCGCGGTCAACACGCAGGGCAAGGTCTACTCCGACGCCCACTTCGTGTTCTTCAACAACAAGCAGACCCCGGACAACACCATCGTCCACACCGGTGACAACCGCACCGGCGAGGGTGCCGGCGACGACGAGGCGATCAACGTCAACCTCGCCGCCCTCCCGGCCGACATCGACAAGATCGTCTTCCCGGTGTCGATCTACGACGCCGAGAACCGCAGCCAGAACTTCGGCCAGGTGCGCAACGCCTACATCCGCATCATCAACCAGGCCGGCGGCTCCGAGATCGCCCGCTACGACCTGTCGGAGGACGCCGCCACCGAGACCGCCATGGTCTTCGGCGAGCTGTACCGCAACGGCGCGGAGTGGAAGTTCCGCGCGGTCGGCCAGGGCTACGCCTCGGGCCTCGTGGGCATCGCCCAGGACTTCGGCGTGAACGTCTGACGGACGCCCCGCCCATGACGCGGTCCCCGGCCGGGCGGCAACCACCCGGCCGGCCGGGGCTCCGGCATGCCGTCAGGGCCGCTCCGGCCGCCCCTCCCCGTACAGCCAGTCCTCCCAGATCCCGGTGAAGTCCTCGTCCGGAGCCGACTTCTCCACGTACGCCGTGAAGTCGCCGGTGTCCGCGTTGCCGTGGCGGTGCTCCCGCGCCCAGCCCCGGAGCAGGGCGGAGAAGGAATCGTCGCCGACCGCCTGCCGGATCTTGTGCAGGACCATCGCCCCGCGCCAGTACACGGGGGTGGCGGAGACACTCGCCGCGTCCGGCGGCTCGGCGGGCGGAAAGGACCACAGGGCCTCATTGCTCCCCGCGTCCGGGAAGTACGAACCGGCGTACAGCAGGTCGAAGGTCCGCTGCGCGGTACCGCCGCCGTGGTCCTCCTCCCACAGCCACTGCGCGTACGTCGCGAAGCCCTCGTTGAGCCACATGTCCCGCCAGGTGCGCGGGCTCACGGAGTCGCCGTACCACTGGTGGGCGATCTCGTGGACCAGCAGCACGATGTCGGGGGCACCGGGGAAGACGGGCCGGTTCTGGGTCTCCAGGGCGTACCCGGCGTCCCCGGGACGCTCGACGATCGCACCCGCGGAGGAGAAGGGGTACGGACCGAAGGTCCGCTCCGCCCACGCCAGCACCTCGGGGATCCGCGCCAGGACCGCACGGCTCGCCTCCGCCTGCTCCGGATCGACGGCCGTGTACACGGGCAGCCCGCCGGCGGTCACCGTGCGGCGGACCTCGTACCTGCCGACGGCCAGCGTCGCGAGATAACTCGCCATCGGCTCGCCGGTGCGCCACCGGTACGTCGTACGGCTCCCCCTGCGCTCCTCCCCGGCCGGCTCCCCGTTGGACACCACCCGCAACTCCTTCGGCACCGTCACCGCGATGTCGTACGTCGCCTTGTCCGAGGGGTGGTGGTTGCCCGGGAACCACGCCATCGACCCCACCGGCTCCCCCAGCGCCAGCGCCCCGTCGGCGGTGCGCAGCCAGCCCTCCTCCGAGCCGTCCGGGTCGGTGACGGTCACCGGAGCGCCGGCATAGCGGACGGTCACCCGGAAGGTGCCGTCCACCGCCTCACGCGGGCGAACGGTCAGCTCCCGCCCCGCCCGGCTCCAGCGGGCGGCCACACCGTCGACGGTGACCTCCTCCACGTCGAGGCCCTCGAGGTCGAGGTTCAGCGCGGAGAGGTCCTCCGCCGCCCGTGCGGTGATCGTCGCGGTGCCGGCGAGACGGTGCGCGCGGGGGTCGTAGGCCAGGTCGAGGTCGTAGTGGCCGACGTCGTAACCACCGTTACCGGCCTTCGGGAAGTACGGATCACCCACACCGGAGCTGCCGGCGGGAGCCCCGGAACCATCCCCGCAGGCGGCCACGGACACCACGAGCAGGGCGGCGACGACACTGCGGGAACCGGGGCGGTGGAAGCGCACTCCAGGATCCTATGAGGACCTGCGCACCACGACGTGACACCATCACCCCCGTGCTCGACATCGGCTACGCCCTCTCCAACCGCTTCCCCGACCCCCCGCAGACCGACTACCGCCGCGCGGACGTCCACGCCCTGCGCCACGACCTGTTCTGCGGGGACGTCTACCTCGCCGACACCGAGTCGGACCGCGAGCTGTCCACGGCCTGGGGATGGGTACCGGTGCTCGACTTCGCGTGGGCGCTGTGCGACATCGTCGAGCACATCGACCGGGACCCGGCCGGCTCCCGCGCCTCCCGCCCCCAGCACGCGGAACTGGACTTCACCGAGTCCACCGACCGCCTGCTCTTCGAGCGCCGCTTCGGCTGGGTGGACATCGAGGCGGAGTGGCTGCCCGCCTCCGAACCCCCGCTGACCTTCTCCCACACCGAACTCCGCCGCGAAGCCCGCGACTTCCTCCACGACCTCCTCGCCGACCTGACCGACCTCCACGAGGACCTCGGCGAGAACCCGGCCGTCTGGACCCTCCAGGCCCGCTTCCCGAGGATCCCCTGACCACTGTCGGTCACCATGATGAGAGCATCGCTCCCCGGAGCGGCACCGCAACCGAGAGGGAGACCAGTGGCGCAGGGGCGTGCGACCTACGTGATGAACTACACGGTGCACCCACCCGCCATCGTCCGGGACGGAGTACCGGACGCCCTCGGCCCGGCCGTCCGGCTCTCCCGCGACGCCGACGGCCCCGCCCCCGACCGGCTGCGATCGACACGCGCCTTCCATCTCCACGCCGAGAACGGGGCCCCGGTCGCCCGAGTGGTCACCACGCAACCCCTGGGCTCCCGGCTGAGCGGACGCCCGGCCGTGTACGAGGTCCTGGACCCGTCCGGCGCACCACTCGGACGGATCACGCTACGGCGCCGACGGGCCTTCCGCCCCGGCCGGAGACGCTGGACCGTGGAACCGGTCGCCGGACGCACCCTCCGCGGGTATGAGGGCCGTCTGCTGTGGTGGACGCTGTGGTGGCCCGTGGGACTGCCCGTCGGCCTGGTGTTCCTGGTCATGAGCCTGCTGGGCGAGGGCGACGGCGGGATCCGTCCGCCCCGGCGGATCATCTGGCGGGACGGCTCACGCCGGGCACACCTCGTCTTCCGTGCGGTGGCCGAGGAGTACCGCATGCCGACGTCCGACGTCGATCCCCGACTCGTCAACGCCCTCATCGCGCTGCACCAGTCCTTCGACCCGTCCGAACGAACGGGCACATGGGGTTGGTACGGGGAGTGAGCTCCGGCCCCCTGGTCCCCTGTCCCTGTTCCGGCCCCCCTCCCCCCGCTCACCCCTCCTCCCTCACCCCTCCACCCTGATCCCCAG
>NZ_NCTE01000180.1 GCF_002114215.1 Streptomyces sp. 13-12-16
CGCCTCCGTGTCCGGGCCGAACGGCCGTCCGCCGGCCACCGCGACGCCATGAGCACGCGGCAACTCCCGCCGCGCGGCGGCCTGTTCCGGTTCACCGCGCCCCGGCCGCCCCGCGAGGAACGCTGTGAGCTGTGCACCGCCGCGCTGCCGGACCCCGGCCACCGGCATCTCGTCGACACCGAGAACCGGGCCCTGGTCTGCGCCTGCGACCCCTGCGCCCGGCTCCTGGACGCGTCGGGCGCGTCGGGCGCGTCCACGGGCCGGTTCCGCGCGGTTCCCGGCCGCTATCTGAGCGACCCCGGGCACGGTCTCGACGAGGCGGCCTGGGAGCGGCTGCGCATCCCCGTCGGCGTCGCGTTCTTCTTCCGCAACTCCGCGCTCGACCGGCTGGTCGCGCTCTATCCGAGCCCGGCCGGCGCGACCGAGAGCGAACTGGAGCCGGAGGCCTGGCAGTCCGTGCTGGACGCCTCCCCCCTGGCCGGACTCCTCGAACCCGACGTGGAGGCGCTGCTGCTGCGCCGCCACCAGGGGCGCGTGGAGTGCCATCTGGTGCCGATCGACATCTGCTACGAACTGGTGGGCCGTATGCGACTGCGGTGGCAGGGCTTCGACGGGGGCGCGCGGGCGCGTGCCGATCTGGAGGAGTTCTTCGGCCATGTGCGCGAGCGGGCGCGCGACTTCACGGGGAGCCCTTCGTGACCGGGTTCGGCTTCGTGTGCACAGGGGTGCGCGCCGACCCGTACGCGGCGGGTCCGGCGCTGGTCTTCCGGCTGCGGGTCACCGCGTCCCCGGACGCGCGGGTGCACGCGCTGGCGCTGCGCTGCCAGATCCGCATCGAGCCCGCCCGCCGGGGCTACGACGACACCGAGGCCGCCGCCCTGACCGACCTGTTCGGGGAACGGTCCCGCTGGGGCAGCACCCTCAATCCGCTGGAGTTCGCACAGGTCCCGGTGATGGTGCGGGGGTTCACCGGCGAGACCGAGACGGACCTGGTGGTGCCCTGCACCTACGACATGGACATCGCCTGCTCCCGCTACTTCCACGCGCTGGACGGAGGAGAGGTGCCGCTGCGGATGCTGTTCTCCGGCACCGCCTTCACCGGCGCCGGCGGGTTCCGGGTCGAGCCCGTCCCGTGGGACCGGGAGGCCGTGTTCCGGATGCCGGTGCGGACCTGGCGGGAGATGGTCGACCGGCACTTCCCCGGCTCGGCCTGGATCCGGCTGCCCCGGGACGCGATGGACGCGCTGCTCGCCTACCGGTCCCGGCGGGCGCTGCCCTCGTGGCAGGCGACCGTCGAGGGGCTGCTGGAAGCGGCGGGTGAGGGGACACGATGACCACGACGACGTTCACCGCCCCGGCCGAGGCCCGCCTCGCGGTGGCCCGGCACGTCGCCGACGCCGTGCTGTTCGAGGGGTACGTGCTCTACCCGTACCGCGCGTCGGCCGCCAAGAACAGGCTGCGCTGGCAGTTCGGGGTGCTGGTGCCCCCGTCCTGGACGGCGACGGACGCCGAGCACGACTTCCAGCACACCGAGTTGCTGATGGAGCCCCGGCGGGGTGCCGTCCTCTCCGTCGAGGTGCGCTTCCTGCACGCCCGGCGGCGCACGGTGCAACGGGCGCTGCCGGGGGGCGGTTTCGGGACCGTCGGCGAACTTCGCCTGGAGGACCGGGTGATCGTGCCGTGGGACGAGGGCCGGGAGGAGCGGGTCCGTCTCGCGGTTCCCGTCGAGGAGCTGTCGGGCCCCGGCACCGTCGTCCCGTTCGACCGGCCGGCCGGTGAGGAGACCGAGCCGGTCACGGACGCGGGCGGGACGGTCGTGGGGCGGCTGGTCCGGCGCCACGAGGCGGTGGAGGGCGTACTGCGCCTGTCGGCGAGCCCGCTGGACGGCCCGTACGCCACGCAGCGACTGAGCGTGGTCGTGGAGAACACCGGCGAGTGGCTGCCCGAGGAGGGCGCCGACCGTGACGCGGCGCTGTCCCGTTCCCTGGTCGCCACGCACACGCTGCTGCACCTGGACTCGGGGCGGTTCCTGTCCCTGACGGACCCTCCGGAATGGGCGAGGGGGGCCGCCGCGGCCTGCCGCAATCTGCACACCTGGCCCGTGCTGGCCGGTGAACCGGACTCCCGTGACCTGGTGCTCTCCTCCCCGATCATCCTGGAGGACCACCCGGCCATCGCCCCGGAGAGTCCGGGCGCCCTGTACGACGCCACGGAGATCGACGAGATCCTCGCCCTGCGCACGGCGGCCCTCACCGACGAGGAGAAGCGTGAGGCGAGGGGTACGGACGACCGGGCGGCGGCGGTGATCGAGCTCACCGACTCGATGCCGGCCGAGGTGCTGGAGCGGCTGCACGGGGCGGTCCGGGGCCTGCGCGAGGTCACCGCGCCCGCGCCGCCGGTGTCCGGTGACGCGGAGGGCGGCCTCGTCCGGCCGGACACCCCCTGGTGGGATCCGGGCGCGGACGCCTCGGTGGACCCGGCCCACGACCACGTCCTGGTCGACGGGCGGGAGGTGCGGGCGGGCAGCCGGGTCGTGCTGCGGCCCCGGCTGCGGCACACCGACGCCCAGGACCTGTTCCTCACCGGCCGGAGCGCCCTGGTCGAGGCGGTCCTCCACGACGTCGACGGGGGCGTGCACATCGCGGTCACCGTCGAGGACGATCCGGGCGCCGACATCCGCCGTGAGCAAGGGCGGTACCTCTACTTCCAGCCCGACGAGATCGACGTGGAGGTACCGTGACCACCACCGTCGCACGCCCGCGCACCCTGGTCGCCGGGGTCGGCAACATCTTCCTCGGCGACGACGGCTTCGGCGTCGAGGCCGCCCGCGCCCTGGCCGGACGGCCGCTGCCGGAGGGCGTCGAGGTCGCCGACGTCGGCATCCGCGGCGTCCACCTGGCCTACCGGCTGCTCGACGGTTACGACACGCTCGTCGTGCTCGACGCGACGGCGCGGGGCGGGGAGCCGGGCACCCTGTACGTGATCGACGCGGCGGAGTCCGGCGGCCGGCCGTCACCGGACGGTGTCCCCCTGGACGGCCATCGCATGTCGCCCGACGCCGTGTTCGCCCTGCTCGGCACCCTGTGCGCGGGCACCGGCGCGGCGCCGCCCCGGCGCACGCTGGTCGTGGGGTGCGAGCCCGCCACCGTCGAGGAGGGCATCGGCCTCAGCCCGCGCGTCGCCGCCGCGGTGCCCGAGGCGG
>NZ_NCTE01000181.1 GCF_002114215.1 Streptomyces sp. 13-12-16
GCTTCGGCGGCCGTCCCGGCGGTCCCGGCGGCCGTGGTGGCACGCAGGGCGCCTTCGGTCGTCCCGGCGGTCCCGCGCGTCGCGGCCGCAAGTCGAAGCGGCAGAGGCGCCAGGAGTACGAGGCCATGCAGGCCCCGTCGGTCGGCGGCGTGATGCTGCCTCGCGGCAACGGCGAGACCATTCGCCTGTCGCGCGGTGCCTCGCTCACCGACTTCGCGGAGAAGATCAACGCCAACCCGGCGTCGCTCGTCGCGGTCATGATGAACCTCGGCGAGATGGTCACCGCGACCCAGTCCGTCTCCGACGAGACGCTCCAGCTCCTCGCCGGCGAGATGAACTACACGGTTCAGATCGTCAGCCCGGAGGAGGAGGACCGCGAGCTGCTCGAGTCCTTCGACCTGGAGTTCGGCGAGGACGAGGGCGACGAGGAGGACCTGGTGGTCCGCCCGCCGGTCGTCACCGTCATGGGTCACGTCGACCACGGAAAGACCCGCCTCCTCGACGCCATCCGCAAGACGAACGTCATCGCGGGCGAGGCCGGCGGCATCACCCAGCACATCGGTGCCTACCAGGTCGCGACCGAGGTCAACGAAGAAGAGCGCAAGATCACCTTCATCGACACCCCGGGTCACGAGGCGTTCACCGCCATGCGTGCCCGTGGTGCGCGCTCGACCGACATCGCGATCCTGGTCGTCGCGGCCAACGACGGCGTCATGCCGCAGACGGTCGAGGCGCTCAACCACGCCAAGGCGGCCGACGTCCCGATCGTCGTCGCGGTCAACAAGATCGACGTCGAGGGCGCCGACCCGACCAAGGTGCGCGGTCAGCTGACCGAGTACGGCCTGGTGGCCGAGGAGTACGGCGGCGACACCATGTTCGTCGACATCTCCGCCAAGCAGGGTCTGCACATCGACAGCCTCCTCGAGGCCGTCATCCTCACCGCGGACGCCTCGCTCGACCTGCGGGCCAACCCCGAGCAGGACGCGCAGGGCATCTCGATCGAGTCCCGGCTCGACCGCGGCCGCGGTGCCGTGGCGACCGTCCTCGTCCAGCGAGGCACGCTGCGGGTCGGCGACACGATGGTGGTGGGCGACGCCTACGGCCGCGTGCGCGCCATGCTCGACGACAACGGCAACAACGTCGCCGAGGCGGGCCCGTCGACGCCGGTCCAGGTCCTGGGCCTGACCAACGTCCCGGGTGCGGGCGACAACTTCATCGTCGTCGACGAGGACCGTACGGCCCGTCAGATCGCCGAGAAGCGCGCCGCCCGTGAGCGCAACGCCGCGTTCGCCAAGCGCACGCGCCGCGTGTCGCTGGAGGACCTGGACAAGGTGCTCAAGGCCGGCGAGGTCCAGCAGCTGAACCTGATCATCAAGGGTGACGCTTCCGGTTCGGTCGAGGCCCTCGAGTCCTCGCTGCTCCAGCTGGACGTCGGCGAAGAGGTCGACATCCGCGTCCTGCACCGCGGCGTCGGTGCGGTCACGGAGTCCGACATCGACCTGGCGATGGGCTCCGACGCCATCGTGATCGGCTTCAACGTGCGCGCCGCCGGGCGTGCCGCGCAGATGGCCGAGCGCGAGGGTGTGGACGTCCGGTACTACTCGGTCATCTACCAGGCGATCGAGGAGATCGAGGCGGCCCTCAAGGGCATGCTCAAGCCGGAGTACGAAGAGGTCGAGCTCGGCACGGCGGAGATCCGCGAGGTCTTCCGCTCGTCCAAGCTGGGCAACATCGCGGGTGTGCTCATCCGCTCCGGCGAGGTCAGGCGCAACACCAAGGCGCGCCTGCTGCGCGATGGCAAGGTCATCGCGGAGAACCTCAACATCGAGGGTCTGCGTCGCTTCAAGGACGACGTCACCGAGATCCGCGAAGGCTACGAGGGCGGTATCAACCTCGGAAACTTCAACGACATCAAGGTCGACGACGTCATCGCGACGTACGAGATGCGCGAGAAGCCGCGGGTGTAACACCCCACGGTGTGTGCCGGCCGGCGGGACCCACCCGGGTCCCGCCGGCCGGCGCGTGTGTGCGCGGACGCACGGCGGCGCGGCCGGCGGAGCACAATATCCGTCGATCGCCGCGCACCCTTCGTTGTACGGTTCTGATGTCCCTGCCCACCACGGATGGCGGGGCCATCGATCCCGTACCGGCGGGTGAACCGGTTGCACATGTATGTGGGGACGCTGTCCTTCGACCTCCTCCTCGGCGACGTACATTCGCTGAAGGAGAAGCGCTCCGTCGTCCGCCCGATCGTCGCCGAGCTCCAGCGCAAGTACGCGGTGAGCGCGGCCGAGGTGGATCACATGGACCTCCATCGCCGGGCGGTCATCGGCCTGGCCATGGTGTCCGGCGACGCGGGGCACCTGACCGACGTACTGGACCGCTGCGAGCGGCTGGTCGCCGGGCGCCCGGAGGTGGAACTGCTGTCCGTCAGGCGGCGCTTCCACGGTGAAGACGACTGACGACCACAGCCCAGAGATACGCAGACAGGAAAGAACGGGAGACGGACCAGTGGCCGACAACGCGCGGGCGAAAAGGCTGGCGGACCTCATCCGAGAGGTGGTGGCCCAGAAGCTGCAGCGCGGGATCAAGGACCCGCGGCTCGGCTCGCACGTCACCATCACGGACACCCGGGTCACGGGTGACCTCAGGGAGGCGACCGTCTTCTACACGGTGTACGGGGACGACGAGGAGCGCAAGGCCGCCGCGGCGGGCCTGGAGAGCGCCAAGGGCGTCCTGCGCTCCGAGGTGGGCCGGGCGGCGGGCGTGAAGTTCACGCCGACCCTGGCCTTCGTCATGGACGCGCTCCCGGACACGGCGCGCAACATCGAGGACCTCCTCGACAAGGCGCGCCAGTCCGACGCGAAGGTGCGCGAGGCGTCCGCGGGCGCCACGTACGCCGGCGGGGCCGACCCGTACCGCAAGCCGGAAGACGACGAGACGGACGACACCGCCGAATGAACCGGAAGCCCACCACGCCCGACGGCCTTGTCATCGTCGACAAGCCGTCGGGCTTCACTTCGCACGACGTGGTCGCCAAGATGCGCGGCATCGCGC
The DNA here is from genome assembly GCF_002114215.1 of Streptomyces sp. 13-12-16. Lineage (GTDB taxonomy): Bacteria > Actinomycetota > Actinomycetes > Streptomycetales > Streptomycetaceae > Streptomyces. The sequence continues at coordinate 3,058 of NZ_NCTE01000181.1, forward strand.
GCACCCGGCGCGTCGGCCACGCCGGCACCCTCGACCCGATGGCGACGGGCGTCCTCGTCCTCGGCGTCGAGAGGGCGACCAAGCTCCTCGGCCACCTCGCGCTGACCGAGAAGGAGTACCTCGGCACGATCCGGCTCGGGCAGAACACGCTCACCGACGACGCCGAGGGGGAGATCACCTCCTCCACCGACGCCTCCGCGGTCACCCGCGAGGGCATCGACGCCGGCGTCGCCGGGCTGACCGGCGACATCATGCAGGTGCCGTCCAAGGTCAGCGCCATCAAGATCAACGGGGTGCGCTCCTACAAGCGGGCCCGGGAGGGCGAGGAGTTCGACATCCCCGCCCGGCCGGTCACCGTCTCCTCGTTCTCCGTGTACGACGTCCGGGAGGCGGTCGCCGAGGACGGCACCCCGGTGCTGGACCTGGTGGTGTCGGTCGTCTGCTCCTCCGGCACCTACATCCGCGCCCTCGCCCGCGACCTGGGCGCCGGCCTGGGCGTCGGCGGGCACCTCACCGCACTGCGCCGCACCCGCGTCGGGCCGTACAAGCTGGACTCCGCGAAGACGCTGGACCAGCTCCAGCAGGAGCTGACGGTGATGCCGATCGCCGAGGCCGCCACGGCCGCGTTCCCGCGCTGGGACGTCGACGACCGGCGGGCCAAGCTGCTCACCAACGGGGTGCGCCTCGAGATGCCCGAGGAGTACTCCGGCTCCGGAGCCGTGGCCGTGTTCGGCCCCGAGCGCCGGTTCCTGGCCCTCGTCGAGGAGCAGCGGGGCAAGGCGAAGAGCCTGGCCGTCTTCGGCTGACACGCCGACGGACCCGCCCGTGGAGCGGCGTCACGGGGATGGACATGACGCCGCTCCACGGTCCCCCTCGGTTCCCCCACCCCTAGGGTTATCCATCCGCCCCCGCCTGTTCACCCGTAAGTGCGGGCGCTCGGAGTGAACCGGGGGAGCGGAAGGGGGCGCGTTCACCGGGCGATCTGTCCCGCTGATCATCTCGGCCCTACTGTCGCAGCCAAGGGCACGGATGCGCGACGGGAGGCTCGACGATGCCGTCCCCCTACGAATACGAACCCCGTCACGAACGGGAGATCCCGGACGACGCTCCGGGCCCGTGCGACGTCCTGGTCCGACTGCACGACCTCGCCGGCCGGCCGCGCGGCACCGGTTTCGTGGCCGATCACCACGGCACGGTGATCACCGCTCACGAGGCGGTCGACGGTCTGCCCCGGCTCGTGCTGCACACGGCGGCCGGCCGCCGGTGCGTGGTGACCGCGGACGCGGTGACCCCGCTGCCCGCGCTCGGCCTGGCCCTGGTCCGCAGCGAGGGGCTCGGCGTCGCACCGCTGCCGGTCACCACACGGCGCGCCGTCCTGCCCGGCACCTATGTGCGGATCCCAGCCGGAGGCTGGCGCGAGGCGCGCGTGCTGGGGACGGGCCCCGTGACCTACACCGCCACCGACCGCGCGTACGCACTGGGTGACGCCCTGGAACTGGCGGTCGGCACCGCGGGCCGGGACG
>NZ_NCTE01000182.1 GCF_002114215.1 Streptomyces sp. 13-12-16
GGCCCGGCGTCGCAGGTGGTCAGGGCGGCGAAGGCGGCCCGCAGCCCCGGCACGAACGGCTGGAGCGCGGGGACGGCGTGCGCCGCGGCGGTCAGCCGCTCGGTCATCGCCGTCGCCGTCCGCCCGTTCTCGCCCGGCGCGCCGATGGGGAACGCCGTGGACAGCGCGAGGTGGACGTCCGCCGTGGCCCGGCCCAGCGCGTGCGACTGCGCGGTGAAGTCGTCACCGGAGGCGAGCGCGTCGAGGGCCAGAGTCCAGCCGTCGGAGGCGTTGCGCAGATACGGCTGGAGCACGCCGAGCGTCGCGTTGAACGGATGCGTGGTGCGCAGCCAGGCCACCGGGGCGGGCACCCGGTGGCAGCCCTGCCGGGCCAGCGCCCCGGGCACCTCCAGATCCGGGTTGACACCGGGCTGGACGCGCCGGAACACCTTCAGGATGTACTCGTCGCCGTACACCAGCGAGGAGTTGGACTGCTCGGCGGTCATCAGGCGCGGCACCAGTCCGGCGGGCACCTGCTGGGACCCGTCGCACTCGAACCGCAGCGGGCCCGCCGCGCCGGGGTGGCGCAGCCGCTCCAGGAGCAGCTGGGCGGCGCGCGGGTCGTGCAGGGCGTCGTAGACCGTCAGTCCGGCCAGCCGGCCGTCCGGCACCCTGCCGATGAGCGCCTTGCCGAGCCGCGGCGAGGGGTGCTCCCGCACGCCGAGGAGGAGCTGGTAGCAGTCACCGGCCGGGAGGGTGCCGCCGGGAGCGGGCACGCCTCCGTGACCGGCGTGCACCAGCATGTGCAGACAGCCCGGGAACAGCTCCGTCATCGACAGCACACCGAGGTCGGTGACGGGCCGGTCCTTGCCGGCGAACCAGCGCTGCAGCGGCAGCCACTCGCGCAACAGCCCGGTGAGCGACTCCATGGGCTCGGCGGGCGCGCTTCGCGGCCGCAGGAACGCGGTCTTCGTCATGGTGACGCCTCCTCTCCCCGGCACACGCTCACAGTCGTCGGCCGATGCGGGACGCGACTCGGGCGAGCCGGAACCAGTAGAAGCCGTGGCCCCCGAGGGTCAGCAGGTACGGCAGTTCGCCGACTGCCGGGAAGCGCACCCCGCCGAACAGCTCGACCGGGTGCCGTCCGTCGAACTCGCGCAGGTCCAGCTCGGTGGGCTGGGCGAAGCGTGAGAAGTTGTTGACGCAGAGCACCAGGTCGTCCTCGTACTCGCGCAGGAAGGCGAGGACGGCGGGGTTGGAGGACGGCAGCTCGGTGTAGGA
>NZ_NCTE01000183.1 GCF_002114215.1 Streptomyces sp. 13-12-16
GTCGGGCCCCGCGGACCCCTACGCCGCCGTCACCGACTGGAGCGCCGCCCCGGACACCGGCGTCCCCGCCGGTCCCGATGACGACGACGCGCCGCCGACCGGGCGGCCCGCGCCGGCCAAGGGCGGCAAGGGGCGGACGTTCACCGGGATCGCCGCCGCCGCGGTCACGACCGTGCTGGCCGTCGTCGTGGCCGGGCAGGTCGCCGACGAACGCGACAGCACCGGCGGCGTACAGTCGCAGGCCACCGGCGAGCAGGCACGCGACGTCCGGGATTCCGCCTCGCGCGGGGACGACCGGGAGACACCCTCCGTGCCCGGCGCCGAACCGCTGACGTACGCGCAGAAGATGGCCAGGAAGGACCCGCTGAGCGCCGCGCGCGGAGGCACGGGCAAGTTCGACGCGGTCCCCGGCATCGACAAGGCTCCGGGCAAGGGGCAGAAGTTCACCTACCGCGTGGACGTGGAGCAGGGACTCGGCCTCGACGGCGAACTCTTCGCCGAGGCGGTCCAGAAGACGCTCAACGACAACCGCAGCTGGGCGCACAACGGCGCGCGCACCTTCGAGCGCGTCCACTCCGGCGAGGTCGATTTCGTGATCACCCTCGCCAGTCCGGACACCACTGCCGAATGGTGCGCCAAGTCCGGCCTGGACACCACCGTGGACAACGTCTCCTGCGACTCGGCGGCCACCGAGCGCGTGATGATCAACGCGGACCGCTGGGCGCAGGGAGCGGACACCTACGGCGACGAGATCCACGCCTATCGCCAGATGCTGATCAACCACGAGATCGGCCACCGCCTGGGCTTCAACCACGTCACCTGCGACAAGGACGGCGACCTGGCCCCGGTCATGCAGCAGCAGACCAAGTTCCTCGACCACGACGGAATCAGCTGCCGCCCGAACGCATGGCCGTACCCGAAGAGCTGATCGCCTAGCGCGGCGAAACGCGCCCCGCGCGGGAAAGTTACGCCCGTTCACCCCTTTTGGTGGCGTGATGGACAACCGTCCATCACGCCACCTCCTTGTCCGCATACGTTCGTCCCGCTGCGAGCCGCCGGACCAACGGCGGCTCCCCATACGGGAGATCGGGGGTGCACACGTGCGCATCGGACTGCTTACGGAGGGTGGGTATCCGTACGTGGGCGGTGAGGGCGGACTCTGGTGCGACCGCTTGGTACGCGGACTCGACCGGCACGAATTCGACGTCTACGCGTTCAGCAGCGGTGAAGCCCAGGAGGACGCGGGCTGGGTCCCGCTGCCGCCCCAGGTCGGCCGGGTCCGCACCGCACCGCTGTGGGCGGCCGAGGACGACGGGGCGGTGTACGGCCGCCGCGCACGCCGGCGCTTCTCGGAACACTACGGCGAACTGGCCGCCGCCCTCTGCGCCGCGACGGATCCCACCGCCCCCGACCCGGGGCCCGCGACACCTGAGGCGGACCGTTTCGCCACCGCGCTCCGGGGCCTCGCCGAACTCGCCCGCGACGAAGGCGGTCTGGTGGCCGCACTCCGCTCCGAGACGGCCGTACGCGCCCTGGAGCACGCCTGTCGTGCGCCCGGCGCCCTGCGTACGGCGCGGGAGGCCCGCGTACCCGATCTGCTGGCCGTCGCCGCGCACCTGGAGCGCGCCCTGCGTCCCCTCTCGCTCGACTGGTACGAGGAGGACGGGCTGGGCGCGGTGGACCTGTGCCACGCCGCCGCCGGCGGAGTGGCGGCCCTCCCGGGCCTGCTCGCCCACCACTTCTTCGGCGTCCCCTTCCTCGTCACCGAGTACGGCGTACGCCTGCGGACGCACTACCTCACCCGCCCCGACGCCTCACCCGCGGTCCGCTCCCTGCTCGCCGCCTTCCACGGCAGGCTCGCCGCCGAGACCTACCGCCGGGCCGCGTTCATCACGCCGGGCAACACGCACGCCCGTCGCTGGCAGGAGCGCTGCGGTGCCGACCGGGCGAAGCTCCGCACGGTCTACCCCGGCATGGACGCCACGCCCTTCGCCGATGCGGGGGAGTCCCCGGAGAGCGCGGATCCGCACACCCTCGTCTGGGTCGGCCGGGTGGAGCCCGCCAAGGACCTGGTCTCGCTGCTGCACGCCTTCGCGGAGATCCGCAAGGAGGAGCCGAGGACCCGGCTGCGGATCATCGGCGGTCCGGCGGACCCGGAGGGCGCCGCCTACCTCGGCCACTGCGAGGCACTGGCCGCGCAGCTCTTCCCGGACGAGGCCGAGGGCCCGCACTCCGTGGGCGTCAACCCGGTGTCCTTCGAGCGGATCGGCGGCCCGGGGCTCCCCACCTCCGCCGACGCGTACGCCTCGGGCGCCGTGACCGTCCTGTCCAGCGTCGTCGAGGGCTTCCCGGCCGGCCTCGTCGAGGCGATGCTCTGCGGGCGCGCGACGGTCTCCACGGACGTCGGCGCGGTCGTGGAGGCCATCGGCGGCACCGGTCTCGTCGTACCACCGCGCAATCCGCGGGCGCTCGCCGAGGCGTGCGTCTCCCTGCTGCGCGACCCCGAGCGCCGCGTACGCCTCGGCGCCGCCGCGCGCGCCCGCGCACTCGAGTTGTTCACCGTCGACCAGAACATCTCCGCCTTCCACGGCATCTACCTGGAGATCGTCGCGCGCACACCGCTCCGCCGCCCCCTCCTCGACCGCACCGGCGACCCCCTGCCCTTCGCCGCCCCCGCCGAGGCCCACGTCCCCGGTCACTGGACCGACCCCACCCCCCGCGCCGTCCCCACGTGGGCCATGAACACCCCGGTACCCGCGACGGAGACAGCCCGATGACCGACCTCGGCGAACTGAACCGCAGCACTCCGCCCGGCGCGGCCGACCCGGTCAAGGCCCTGCTGCACCGCCACCGCGACCTGTGCGAGCAGGCGGTGGACCCCCTGGAGATCGCGGCGGGCCTGGAGGCCCACGGCATCACCGACCGGACCGCCGCCCGCTTCCGCCACCGCGACGTCTTCTCCCTCGCGGAGGAGCTCTACGCCAGGGTTCCCCGCGACGACGCACCACCTCGGCCCGCCCCGGCCGCCACGACTCCGGGGCCGCGCGCCGGCTGGACCGTCCTCACCCTGCTCCCCGGCGCCCTGTGCGTGGCGACGGTGATCGCCCTGCGCCTCACCCACGGCCAGACCCGCCTCTACGCGGCGGCCACCGGCATCCTGGCCGTCACCCTCGCCCTGCGCGCGGCACTGCGCCGGGGCCCGCTGAGCACCCGGTCCGACATCCCGCCCCGCTCCGCCACGGCGTCCTGGACCTGCTGGCTCCTCGGCTACGCCCTCCTGGGCGACGGCCTGCTCGGTACGGCGGTCACCGGCGGCCCCGACGGTCTGCCCGACGGCACGGCGGAGGGCGACTGGCCGCTCACCGTGGCCCCGGTCGTGGCGCTCGCCCTGTCCTGCGCGCCCGCCGCCTGGACGGCCCACCTCTTCGCCGCCCGGGTCCGCCGCAGGCTGGCGTCGAGCCGTGGCCTGGAGGACTTCTCGGCCTCCGTACGACCCACGCTCATCGGCGTGTTCGCCCTGTTCCTGGGTGCGGTGGCCGTTCTGCTCACGGTGGCGTCCGAGCTCCTCGACGAGCCCCTCGCCCTCTCCCCGACGCTCGCCCTGGGCGGCCTCCTCTTCCTGGCCCACCTCCTCACGATCCACGGCTTCACCCACGCGCCGAGGGTGATCCTCACGGTCACGGCGACCGCCCAGGCGACGGCCCTGGCCACGATCTTCGCGGCCCGGCTCCCCGGCTGCGACGCCCTGGCCACCCCGGTCCAGACCCTGACCGCGGCCTGGAGCCCCGCCGCCCTCCCCACCCTCACCTGCGGAACAGCGGCACTGACCCTGCTGATCCACGCCTCCCGCAAACTCACCCGGGCTTCGGCGCACATCAGCCCGGGGCACCCACGATGACAACGCGGGCCCAGCTCCCCCGCGTTCCCGCGGGCAGTCGTGCCGCTGGGGCGGCACGGGTGGGCGCGACGGCACCCCGCGAGCGCCGGGCCGCGCAACCCGCCCCCGGCCCACACCCACGCAGGGCGCCCCGCAAGCGCAGGGAAGCG
>NZ_NCTE01000184.1 GCF_002114215.1 Streptomyces sp. 13-12-16
TCCCGGCCGCGCCCGCCGGGCCGGAGCGGGCGGCGCCCGCCCCGCGCCGCACCCGGCTGGCGCGCCGCCTCACCCCGTGGCTCTTCCTGACCGCCCCGCTGGCCCTGCTGCTGACCTTCACCTACGCGCCGATCGCCAACATGCTGGCGTACAGCTTCACCGACTGGGACGGCGTCAGCCCGGAGCTGAACTGGACCGGCACCGAGAACTACACCGAACTCCTCACCCGTTCCGAGCTGTTCGAGGTCTTCTTCGTCAGCGGCTACTACCTCGTCGCCTCCGTGGTGCAGATCGGCCTCGCCCTCTACTTCGCCACGGTCCTCAGCTTCAACGTCCGCTTCCGGAACTTCTTCAAGGGCGTGCTGTTCTTCCCGTACCTGATCAACGGGGTGGCGATCGGCTTCGTCTTCCTCTACTTCTTCCAGGACGGCGGCACCCTCGACTCCGTACTGAGCCTGTTCGGCGCCGGGACCGACCACGCCTGGCTGGGCACGCCGTTCTCCGCGAACACCTCGCTCGCCGGCGTCTCCGTCTGGCGCCACATGGGCCTGAACTTCGTGCTCTTCCTCGGCGCCATCCAGTCCATCCCGGGCGAGCTGTACGAGGCGGCCGAGATCGACGGCGCGAACCGCTGGCAGCAGTTCCGGCACCTCATCGCGCCCGGCATCAAGCCCGTCCTGGGCCTCAGCGTGATCCTCTCCGTCTCCGGCTCGCTCTCGGTCTTCGAGATCCCGTACATCATGACCGGCGGCGCCACCGGCACCGAGACCTTCGTGATCCAGACCGTGAAGCTGGCCTTCCAGTTCAACAAGACGGGCCTCGCCTCGGCCGCCGCCGTCGTCCTGCTGCTGATCGTCCTGGCGGTCACCTGGGTGCAGCGGCGCATCGTCCCCGACGAGAAGGTGGACCTCGTATGACCCGCCGCACCGCGGCCCGCGCCCTCGTGCACCTCTCCCTGATCCTCGCCACGCTCGTCGTGCTGCTGCCGCTCACCGTGGTCTTCCTGACCTCGCTGAAGTCCTCGGAGGAGATGGCGGACGGCAGCGGAGCGCTGGCGCTCCCCGACGACCCGCTGAATTTCGACAACTACGTGACGGCGTTCCGGGACGGCCAGATGCTGTCCGCGTTCGGCAACACGGCGATCATCCTGGTCGTCGCCGTCGGCGGCACGATCCTCATCGGCTCGATGACCGCGTACGCCATCGACCGCTTCCACTTCCGCTTCAGGAAACTGGTCGTCGCCCTGTTCCTGCTCGCCGCGCTGGTGCCCGGGGTGACCACCCAGGTGGCGACCTTCCAGATCGTCGACAGCTTCGGCATGTTCGACAGCCTGTGGGCGCCGATCGCGCTCTACATGGGCACGGACATCGTGTCGATCTACATCTTCCTGCAGTTCATCCGCTCCATCCCCGTCTCCCTGGACGAGGCGGCCCGTCTGGACGGCGCAGGCGCCTTCACGATCTACCGCAAGGTGATCCTCCCGCTGCTCAGACCGGCGATCGCGACGGTCGTGATCGTGAAGGGGATCAACGTCTACAACGACTTCTACATCCCCTTCCTCTACATGCCCTCCGAAGATCTTGGCGTGATCTCGACGTCCCTGTTCCGCTTCAAGGGCCCCTTCGGCGCGCACTGGGAGACCATCTCGGCGGGCGCGGTCCTGGTCATCCTCCCCACCCTGGTGGTCTTCCTCTTCCTCCAGCGCTTCATCTACAACGGCTTCATGAGGGGGGCGACGAAGTGAGGACGCCGGGCTCCGGGGAGCGCCCCGGACGGCCGTCACCGCCTACGCGCGCCAGTAGCCGCGGCGGAGCAGCACCGCCAGGGGAACGATCTCGACGCGGCCGAGGAGCATGAGGGCGGTCAGGATCGCCTTCGACGCCGCCCCGAGCGGTGCGTAGGAACCGAACGGGCCGAGCTCGCCGAAGGCCGGTCCGACGTTGCCGAGGCAGGCCGCGGCGGCACCGAGCACGGTGAACGCACCGGTTCCGGCCGCGTCCGCCCCGGCGTCGAGGGCGAGGCCGAACGCCCCCAACGCGAGGGCGAGCAGGTAGAGGAGGGCGAACACGAGCACCGAGCGGAGCACGGGGGTGCCGACCACCCGGCCGCTCACCCGCACCGGGAGGACGGCGTCGGGGTGGACGGCCTGCTCCAGCTCCTGGCGGGCGAAGCGGAAGAGGACGAGATGGCGGACGACCTTGACCGAGCCGCTCGCCGACCCGGCACAGGCCCCGACGAACATCAGCGCCAGGAGGGTGAGCGTCGCGAGGGTCCCCCAGCCCGACCAGTCCAGCGTCGCGAAGCCGGTGGTGGTCATCACCGAGACCGCCTGGAAGGCCGCGTGCCGGACGCCGCCGAGCCCGGTCACGGCACCGGCGGCGAACAGCTCGACGGCCATGACGGACGAGCTCACGACGAGCAGGCCGAGGTACAGGCGCAGTTCCTCGTCACGTGACGCGGCCCGGACCTGCCGCAGCGCGGCGAGGCGGTACAACCGCAGCAGGTTCACCCCGGCCACCGCCATCAGCCCGCACAGCACCCACTGCGTCACCGGCGCGAGGTCCCGGGCCGAGCCGGCCTCCGGGGCGAACCCGCCGAGGGCCACGGTGGACGTCGCGTAGGAGAACGCGTTGAAGAGGTCCATCCGCCGGTCCAGCCCGGCCCACCCCAGGGCGGCCAGGGCCAGGACGCCGGCCGCCGTCACCGCGAGGTAGACCTTCCAGAGCCGTCGGGCGGTCCCGCGGACGGTCGCGCCGAGCGACTCCATCTCGACGGGGCCCGGCAGTTCGGAGCGCAGCAGCTCGCGGCCTCCGATGCGCAGCCGGGGCAGCACCGCGAGCGCGAGCACGATGATCCCCAGACCGCCCAGCCAGTGGCTGAACTGGCGCCAGAACAGCATGCCGGGTCCGAGCGCGCCGACGTCGGTCAGGACCGTCGCACCGGTGGCGGTGAACCCCGACATCGCCTCGAAGTAGGCGTCGACCGGGTGGTCGAGCTGCGGGACGCGGCCGAGGAGGAACGGCAGCGCGCCGAACGCGGGCACCAGCAGCCAGACGGCGACGACGACGAGGAACCCCTCCCGGACGCCCAGCGGGGGCCGTCCGCCCGACAGGCGCTTGAGCGCCAGGCCCGTCAGGGCCACGGCGAGTCCGGTGACGAGGAAGGGCCACGAGGGCTCGCCGGCCGCGAGCGCGACGGCCACCGGCGCGGCGAACGCGATCGCGAACCAGGCGAGCAGGGCGCCGACGACGCCCAGCGCGGTCCGCACGTCGACGCCGGTCCGTCCGCGCGGACTCCACCGGCGCCGGCGTGGCGGCGCGTGCGGCGGCCTCACAGATCGTGCTCGATCGCGGGGACGCGGTCGGGCTCGGTGAGGACGACGACCCGGTCCCCGGGCCGCAGTTCGTCCTTCCCGCCGGGGAAGAGCACGGCGCCGTCGCGGACGATCGCGCCCACACCGGCTCCGGGAAGCGCGTCGACCGGACGGTGCGCGAACCGGCTGTCGGGCCGGACGGTGATGTCGAGCACCTCGAAGCGGTCGTCCCCCAGCATCGCCATCTGGTGGGTGCGCTCGTCGAACGTGAAGCGGGCCATCTTCTCGGCGGTCTCGTCACCCGGGTCGATCGTCACGTCGGCGCCGGCGGCCTCGAAGACCTCGGCGGCGGCGGGATCGTCGAGGACCGTCAGCGTCAGCCCGACCCCGTGCAGCTTCGCGAGCACCGCCGCGTGCAGGTTGCGCGAGTCGTCCCCGCCGGCGAGCACCGCCGCCCCCGCCGTACCG
>NZ_NCTE01000018.1 GCF_002114215.1 Streptomyces sp. 13-12-16
CCTCCGACCCGCGGCTCCGGTCGTGCGCTGTCCGTCGGTCCCGTGACGCGTGGCAGCCCGCCGTGCGCCCCGTGCCGGCCGGGACCGCGGGCCGCCGGTGAGGGAGGACCGCGCCGGCGCCGCGGCCCGCTCGTCCAGCACCCCGGAGTCGTCCTCGGCCAACCTCGGCTTCCGCTGCGCCGACGACTCGTCGTCCTCGGGATCAGGTGGTGCCGCAGGCGCGCTTCAGCGCGGGGACGAGGCGTAGCGCGTTGTCGCGGTAGATGCCGCGGCGCTGGTGATCGGTGAACGCGTGGTCGGCCTCGACGGCAGGCCCCGTGAAGCCCGTGATGATGTCGGCGGAGGCGGCCGGCCAGTCGGTGCCGTACAGGATCCGGTCGGCACCGGCCGTGGCCACCAGGGTGCACGCGGGGGAGAGGGGGCCGGCCGTGTCGTAGTAGAAGCGGTGGAGGTAGTCCCGTACGCGGGCGGCATCGATGGGCGGGGTGCAGAAGTCGCCGAAGGCGCCGATACGGGTGGCGATGTGGGGGAGGAACCCGCCGGCGTGCGGCAGGACGACCGACAGACGCGGGTACCGGTCGAGCGTCCGGGTGCGGATCAGGTTGACCGCGGCGCGCGTGGTGTCCAGCGCGAAGTCGCACATGAAATTCGGGATGCCCGCAACGGTGGGGACCCCCGGTGGCCTGCCCGGGAGGTCCAGGGGATGCGTGAAGAGAACGCCGGAGCGTTCGTCGAGTTCGGCGAGGAAGCGGTCGTACGAAGGATCACCGAGGTACACACCGTTGTAGTTGGCCTTCACACTCACTCCGACGGCGCCGAGGTCGTCGAAGGCCCGCCGGAGGGCCCACGTGGTGACCTCGGGGTGGTCCAGGAGGGCAGGACACAGGAAGGCGAACCGGCCCGGGTGCTCGTGCGTCAGGTCGGTCAGCGCCTCGAAAACGACGGTGAGCCCCTCCTTCGCCTGGGCCGGGGTGCGGTACCGGTCCTGCATGGTGGGATGCAGAACGGCGGTCGCGATCCCCACCCGGTCCATCACATCGAGCGCGGAGCGCGCGTCCCAACGCGCCCACCACAGCAGTTCCTGCCGCCGCAGCAGGCCTTCGCGCTCCGCCCAGTCCACCCATGCCGGAGCGGTGACATGGTGATGGACATCGATCTTCGTCCGCCAGGCGTCGTCCCCCTCCGCGCCGGTCGGTCCCGCTGTCCTCCGGGCGAGAGCGTGGGACTCGTCCGGGACGGCGACCGCGGACGCCACGGCTCCACCGGCCATGAGGAGACCGCGCCGGCTCACGGACCGACGGGAATTCGGCATGTGCGCATCCGTCCGTTGTCGCCGTCTGCTGTCGTACCACGGTGACCCGGCGGCGGGCCGGCGAGCTCCCGGGACTGCTCCGTCCGGAGGAACGGATTCCGCCGGACGGAGCAGCGCCTCCCGGGGGGACGGCCTTCCGGGCGCCCGGGCGGTGAAACGGTGGCTGCCGGAGTCGAACCGGTGGACGGCGCAGCCGGGCCGCGGCCCCCGTCACGGGTGGCCGACGGGACCGGCCACCTCGGTGGCCGGGCGGGAAGGGCCGCCTCGGTCGTCGCTGACGCGGCGGACGATGCCGCCGGGGGAGACGGTCACCATGTTCCGGAAGCGGACGTTCGGCCTGTCGGGGGACCTCGAGGGCGCGCTCGGCGGTGACGCCCGGCTCGCTCCCGTGGCGGAGAAGTTCCCGCCCCCTCAGGCCAGCACGGGCATGATCTCCTCGTGTATCAGCCGCAGTTGGTCGTCGGCGTCGGCCACGCCGTCCAGGTCCCGGCCGGTGAAGGCCCGCACCAGCCGCCGGTCGGTGAGGGCGCAGATGACGTGATTCACGCCGCTGGGCGCGATCTGGGTGCGGATCTTCTCCGCGCACTCGGCCGGGGTGCCCGCGACGGACAGCCGCTCGGCGACCTCCGGTGTGGTCAGTTCGACGCCCCGTGCCAGATCGCCGGCGCCGATCGCCTCGATCACGGGTTTCAGCTCGGCGGGCTCGACGCCGTTGCGGCGCAGTTGCTCCTCGGGCATGGAGGAGGCGTAGATGCCCACCATGCTGCGGGCCGCCTCCTTCGCCGACCGGGAGTCGGGCCCGGTGGCGAACACCACCCAGGCGCCGATGTCGAGGGAGCGCCAGTCCTTGCCCGCCCGTTCCGCGCCGGCCTTGATGTGGCGGACCGCGTACTCGTAGGCCTCCGCGGTGTAGCTCAGCGCGTGGTGGCATCCGTCGGACAGTTCACCGGCCGCCTCGAAGGACCTGGGCCCCCGCATCGCCCCGAGCTTCAGGGGCACATGCTGCTGGACCGGGCGGGCGAAGGTGAACAGCCCGTCGTAGGAGTAGAAGTCGCCGCGGTGGGTGATGGCGCCCTCGTCCAGCAGCGTCCGCACCACGTGCAGCGCCTCCTTGACGCGGGACAGGGGCCGGGTACGGGTCCAGTCGATGCCGTACTGCGCCAGGAGGCCGAAGTTGCCGCTGGACAGCACGGCCTCGGCCCGGCCGCCGGAGAGTTCGTCGAGCGTGGCCAGGGCCTGCGCGATCAGCGTCGGCTCGCGCAGGGTGACGGGGGAGACGCTGGGCCCCAGGCGGATGGTGCGCGTCCGGCCGGCGGCCGCGGCGAACAGCAGCCACATGTCCTTGTGCCAGGTCTCGTCCGCGGCGTAACAGGCGTAGAAGCCCAGTTCGTCGGCGAGCTCGATGGACGCCAGCGAATCCCGCAGCGGATAGTCGGGTAACAGGGCGTAGCTGAACCTCATGGGCGTGTCCTCTCCGGCCTCGGCCGATCGGTCACCGGTCCGCCCAGTGTCCAGGCCGGTCCGGTCGCCGGCCAGGGCGCGCACAGGTCACTTCCCGCTTTCGGCGGACAAGGTTCACTTCCGCTTCACACCCTGCGCGATGTATGCGGCGCGAGCCCGAGCCGTATCCGCGAACTTGCCGCATCTATCGAATCTCGATAGTTTCCCATCGTGATTCGATCGAAGCGTCCGCCTTCGACGGCCCGAAGGAGCACAGCCATGCCCACAGCGGCCCCCACCCCCCACCACCCCGGAGACACGGCCGAAACGGATGTGCTGGTGGTCGGTGCCGGACTGGCCGGCCTCCACGTCGCCACACTGCTCGCCCGGCAGGGCCACGACGTGCTCCTGGCCGAGCGGCGGACCGGCCTCGCCGGCGCGATCCGCACCACGGGAATCTTCGTGCGGAAGACACTCGACGACTTCCCGCTGCCCGACGAACACCTCGGGCCGCCGATCCGGCGCGTGGTGCTCTACCCCCCTGGCCTGCGCCGTCCCGTCAGCCTGGTCAGCGACCGTGACGAATTCCGGGTGGGTGACATGGCGCCGCTGTACGAGGCGGCGGCCGCCGCCGCGGTCGGCGCCGGCGTGCGGCTGGCGCTGGGCACCCGCTACGCCGGCCGGCGGG
>NZ_NCTE01000185.1 GCF_002114215.1 Streptomyces sp. 13-12-16
ACAGCAGGACGGCCACGACGACGGCGCTCACCGTCCCGCCCCCGCGAGCGCCCGGTCCCGCGCCGGCACGTGACGGGCCCGTGTCCGTACCGCCCCCGTCGCCGTGTGCCGCGGCAGGCCCAGCACCACGAGCGCGAGGCCCAGCAGCGCCGCCGCCGCGAGCGCGTCCAGCCAGAAGTGGTTCGCCGTCCCCACGACGACCAGCAGCGTCACCAGCGGGTGCAGCAGCCACAGCCACCGCCACCACGCGCGCGTGGCGACGACCAGGCCGACCGCCACCATCAGCGCCCAGCCGAAGTGCAGCGAGGGCATCGCCGCGAACTGGTTCGAGAGCGGGTCGGCCTCCGGCGGGCCGTACACCGACGGCCCGTACACCCGGGCGGTGTCCACCAGGCCCGTGGCGGCGAGCATCCTCGGCGGGGCGAGCGGGAACGTCAGATGCAGCACCAGCGCGGCGGCGGTGACCGCCGCCAGGATCCGGCGCGCCCAGACGTAGTGGGCCGGGCGGCGCAGGTAGAGCCAGACCAGGAAGGCCGCGGTGGCCGGGAAGTGGACGACCGCGTAGTAGGTGTTCGCGAGGTGCGCGAGCCCGTCGCCGTGCAGCAGCAGGGACTGCACCGCGCCCTCGCCGGGCAGGTGGAGCGCGCGCTCCAGGTCCCACACCTCGTGGCCGTTGCGGTACGCCTCGCCGGTGTGGCCGGTCGCCAGTCGCCGGCCGAGCTTGTAGACGAGGAAGAGTCCCGCCACCAGCAGGAGTTCACGGACGAGCGGCGGACGCGCCGGCGTGTCGGACCCCGCGGGTCCAGGCTCCTTGCGGCCATTCATCCCCCGGCCCTTTCTGTCGTGGTGCAGACGGTGCGCGCGGGTACCGACTCTCATCGATACGGGTTCGTACCGATACGCCAGTGTACCGATACGGTCGCGTACCGGTACACTGGCGTATCGATGACGTGCACCTCACCGGAAGGACAAGGAGCCGAGCCGATGACGTCGCAGGACGCGGACCGACCCGGGCCGGCCGGAACCTCGCGCCGCTCCAAGATCACCCCGGAGCGCGAGCGGGAGTTCTTCGACGCCGTGCTGGACCAGATCCGCGAGTGCGGCTACGACGCCGTGAGCATGGAGGGCGTCGCCGCCAGCACGCGGTGCAGCAAGTCCACGCTGTACCGGCAGTGGCGGACCAAGCCGCAGTTCGTCGCCGCCGCCCTGCGCTCCAACCGGCAGGCGCGGTTCGCCCGCATCGACACCGGCACCCTCGCCGGGGACCTGCGCGAGGCGGCGCGGTGCGCGGGGGAGTGGTCACCGAAGGACACCACGCTGCTCCAGGCGCTCGGGCACGCGGTCATCCAGGACCGGGAACTGGCGCAGGCGCTGCGCGAGGCACTGGTCGACCCGGAGATCGGCGCGCTGGAGGAGATCCTGCGGCGCGGCGTCGAGCGCGGGGAGGTCGCCGCCGGGAACCCGGCGCTGGAGTACGTCCCGGCGCAGCTCTTCGGTGTGCTGCGGGTCCGGCCCACGCTGGAGGGCCGCAACGCGGACGCGGACTACATGATCCGGTTCGTCGAGGCCGCCGTGCTGCCGGCCCTCGGCCTCGAATGAGACACAGGCCGCCGTCGACGGGATGACCGTACGGCGGCCTGACCGCGCCGCACCGTGGGGACGGGGGCGGCGCCCACCCCGGCCGGGTGGGACACCCCTTGAGCGGAGGGGTGTCCCACCCGGCCGTCGGGTACGGGGTGTCAGACGTCCTGTCCGTTGCCGCCGCCGCCCGACGACACCTCGATGCCCTCGGTGATCTCGTCGAGG
The DNA here is from genome assembly GCF_002114215.1 of Streptomyces sp. 13-12-16. Classification (GTDB taxonomy): domain Bacteria; phylum Actinomycetota; class Actinomycetes; order Streptomycetales; family Streptomycetaceae; genus Streptomyces. The sequence goes on from NZ_NCTE01000185.1 coordinate 1,807, forward strand.
ACGGACTGCTTCTGGTCGGTGTCCACCCCGAAGCGGACCACGACCATCTGCCGCGGCTGCGCGGGGGACGGGAAGGCCAGCGACTGGACGTACCCGTCGGAACCCTTGCTGGTGACCGCCTTCCAGCGCACCAGGTAGCCCTTCTGCCCGGCCACGGTCACGGCCTTGGACGCGAGGACGTCGTGCGAGGTGATCTTCCCGTAGGCCGCACCGCCGTAGCTCTCCTCGGCGTTGGCGGAGATGTCCGCCTTGGCGACCTCCTCGGCGGTGGAGCCCTTGGTGCCGAACGCCAGGGCCGGCGCCGAGTACACCCCGCCCTTGGTGCAGGTCTTGGAGGTGTCGCCGGGGCAGTCGTACGAGTTCTCCGACGTCACCGCGGCACCCACCTGCGACTCCTGGCCGTACCAGCCGTCCGGGATGGGCAGACTGATGCCGCTCAGCGCGTCGGTCACCGACCCGCTCTCGATCCGCGGCGCCTCGGACCCGTCCGGCGCCGGCTCCTTGCCGCCGGAGCCGCCCGAACCCCCCGAACCCCCGGAATCCCCGCCCGACCCGCCGGACCCTCCGTCCTGCCCGTCCGGGTCACCGAACGGCC
>NZ_NCTE01000186.1 GCF_002114215.1 Streptomyces sp. 13-12-16
CGCGTCCAGGGCCTCGCGGCCGCGCAGCTCACCGGCGACCGCGACCGTTCCGTGCGCCAGCATGCGCTGTACTCCGCGGCGTGCGCTGGCGCCCCGCGCGGACGGTCCGGCGGCCAGGAGCGCCCGCGCGCGCTCCCCGAACACCGGCTCGGTACCGAGCCGGTCCGCCTCGCGCGGGTCGGGGTGGTACGCCTGCTCCAGCAGTTCCGGGCCGTAGGGGTTGAGCAGACCGGGCGTCAGGATGCCGGGCCACCGCCGCAGCCGGGCGTCCGGATGCCCGGCGGCCAGCTCCTCGTACGGGCCGACGGCGGCGATGTGCGCGCCGTCGACCAGGACGGCGGTCCCGGGCGAGGCGTCGGCGGTGTGAAGGGTCAGCACGGGGAGGTCAGTTGGCGGACAGGAGCTTGAGCTCCGGGTGGGCCGTGCCGCCCTCGATGGCGGTGGAGGAGATGTGGGAGACCACGCGCTCGTCGACGGGGTCGTTCGCCGGGTCGTCGTGGACGACGAGGTGCTCGT
>NZ_NCTE01000187.1 GCF_002114215.1 Streptomyces sp. 13-12-16
CGGATCAGCGAGGTGGGCGTCGAGGAGGCGATCACCCGCATCCACGCGGCCGGACTCGACTCCTTCGCCGGCGCGGGCGCCGAGCTGCTGCCCGCCCGTCCCCGCAAGGCCATCGCGCCGCTGAAGGAGTCCGGCGAGCGCTGGCTGGAGATCATGGAGATCGCGCACAACCTCGGCGTCGAGTCCACGTCCACCATGCTCATGGGGACCGGCGAGACCAACGCCGAGCGGATCGAGCACCTGCGGATGATCCGTGACGTGCAGGACCGCACGGGCGGCTTCCGCGCGTTCATCCCGTACACCTACCAGCCCGAGAACAACCACCTGAAGGGCCGCACCCAGGCCACCCTCTTCGAGTACCTGCGGATGATCGCCATCGCCCGGATCTTCCTGGACAACGTGGCGCACATCCAGGGTTCCTGGCTGACCACCGGCAAGGAGGTCGGCCAGCTCTCCCTGCACTACGGCGCGGACGACCTCGGCTCCATCATGCTGGAGGAGAACGTCGTCTCCTCCGCCGGCGCCAGGCACCGCTCCAACCGGCTGGAGATCATCGACCTGATCCGCAAGGCGGGACGGGTCCCGGCCCAGCGGTCGACGACGTACGAGCACCTCGTCGTCCACGACGACCCGGCGAACGACCCCGTCGACGAGCGCGTGGTCTCCCACATCTCCTCCACCGCCATCGAGGGCGGCACGGCCCACCCGGAGCTCAAGCTC
>NZ_NCTE01000188.1 GCF_002114215.1 Streptomyces sp. 13-12-16
GACGCCGGAGGGTTCCGGCCGGTGCTCCACCCACTGGCCGCGCCGTCCCCGCGAGTCCGTGTAGAGGCGGTGGACGAGCTTCCCGTCCGGCAGCGTCGCGAAGCTGACCATGTGGGTGCCGCCGTACGTGGTGCGTCCGGTCTCGTTGGCGACGTGCTGGCTCTCGCTGACGACCGCCAGCGGATCGGGGACGAAGGTGTCGTCGATGCCCCTGCGGGTGCGGACCATCCCCGGCGGCTTGGCGCTCGAGCACGCCTCCATCAGCACGGCGTGGTCCTCGGGGAGCTGCGCCAGGCTCGGGCGCCGCTTGAGCATCCGGCCGGTCTCCCGCTGGTGGGTGTGGTGCCTCGGGTCCGTCGCGGTCGGTACCCGGGTCGCGCCCGGCCGGGCGTGGGCGCTGAAGACGTACGTCTGCTTGCCGGCGAACGGGACCGGCTCGTCGTCCTTGACCGCTTCCTTGGTGACCGGGTTGTAGTGCCACAGCTCCGACGACTGAGTCGCGAGCTTCAGCACCGCGATCCGGCGCGGGGCCTCGGCGTCCTCGAACACGCCTCTGCCGATGGTCACGCCCCCGTCGCCGACGACGCTGTGCGACAGCACCTCGCGCTCCCACTCCGGCGCGTCCTCGCGCTCCGCCGGGTCGAGCACCTGGCCGGGGGTGCTGCGGATCCAGTCGGCACGCGGCAGCCCCTCCCCGAACAGCAGGGAGACGACGTGCGGCCGCGACGGGTCGCGCTGCGGGGACACCTTCACGGTGCCGTTGGCCGACCAGACCTCCCTGCCGATCCGGTCCGCCGCCTGGCGCGGCAGGTCCAGGCCGCGGGCACCGGCGTCGGGGACGAGCAGCACCACGGGGGTGCCCGGGGGCAGCGCGGCGAGCCGGGGGTCGCGGGCCAGCAGTTCGGCGAACACGTCGATCGGCACCTGGCGCGGGGCGCCGTCGTGGCCGCGTACGACGATCCGCCGGTGGTCGCCCTCCGCCATGACGACGTACGGCTCCGGCTCACCGGGACGGTGCCAGGGCGCGGGCTGTACGTCGCCGCGGCCCAGGGTGCCGTCGGGCTGCCGGACCACCTTCCCCACCTCGGTGAGGTCGAGGTCGGGGATCGTGGCGTTCGTCCAGTTGCGGCCCAGGACGCCGCCGTCGCCGGTGGTCAGCGCCTGGGTGAGGGACAGGACGCCGCGGAGTTCCAGGTGGAAGGCGGCCAGGGCGGCCAGGCTGCCCGCCGACTCCACCTCCGGGGCCATCGCCACCCGGAACAGTTCGCCGCGCTGCGCGTCGGTCACCGGGTGGGCGGGGTCCAGGAGCAGCACCTGGCGGGTCAGGGCGTCCAGGTCGAGCGGGCCGTCGCGGAGGGCGGGAACGGACTGCCGGAGCTGGTCGAGGTGCGCGAGGGCGTCGCGGAGGGCGGGGTGGAGGGGGCTCGTCCCGATCGCGGAACCGAAGACGTCCGTCAGCAGCCGGTCGTACAGCGCCTCGGTGGCCGGGTCCGGCTCGGGGTCCGACGCGTACTCGGGCTCGGGCTCGGCCGCGTCCTGGTCGTCCTCCCAGTCCAGGATCATGTCGACCGAGTCCGGGGAGCCCGGCTCGGAGGATTCCCCGGTCGGGATCCCGTCCGGTGCCCGGGAGCCGAGCGGCGTCTCGTCGAGGGCGACGGGCTGGACGGGCGGCACCTCGCGGGAGACGACCGGGGTGGGCTCCGCAGTGGAGCCGCTGATGGCCGGCAGTTCCTCGGACTCGGTCCGTACGGGCCGGTAGGGCTGCGGGACGTCGGACGTGGGCCGGGTCTCGGCCTTCGGTACCGCGGAGGACGGGCGGGACTGCCCGGACTCCTCGGGTGCGGGGGTACGGACGTCGTCCGGGGCGGCGGTGTCCGGGTCCGACGGCTCGACGGTGACCGCCTGGTCACCGGACGGTGTGGTCTGGGGCCGTGGCTGCGGGGTGGCGTTCGGCGAGGCGTGGCCGCCCGGGGACGTGCCGCTCGACGGGGCGGGTGCCGTGGGGGGCGCGAGGGGCGCCTGCGGGTTCTGCTGTCGCCGTTCCCGCTCCTCGGGGGTGAACCGGGTCGTGCCGTCGTCCGCCGACCGCTGTCGTTCGGTCCCGTCCGGTGCGGGGTTGCTGCCGCCCGTCTGGGCCGAGGGCAGTCCGGAAGCGGTGGAGCCGGCGGTGTCCTGCTTGTTCACCGGCGGGGTGTCGTCCGTGCCGGCGGACCAGTCGGTCCCCGGGCTCCTGATCACCGACGGGTTGAGGGTGGAGAAGACGGTGTCGGTGTCGGTGTCGTCCACCAGGGAGTCCCGGTGGGCGTCGTCGTACGCGTTCGGCGGAGAGACGTAGGACGACGGCTTGCCCGCGCCCGTCGCCCCCGGGAGTCCGGAGGCGTCGACGTTGTTGTCGACGCCGTGAACCGTGCCGTGGTCCGGGAGGGACGAGACCGACGAGACGGACGAGGCATCGCTGAAGTCGCTGAAGACCGACGCGGTGTCACTGGTGTCGCTGAAGTCGCCGAAGACCGACGCGGTGTCGCTGAAGTCGCCGAAGACCGACGCGGTGTCGTCGATGCCGCCGGCGTGGGGAACCGGGTCGTCGCTGTCCGACCGGTACGGCGACGGCGATGTGGAGGAGGAGGTCGGGACGCTGTAGGGGGCGCTGTACGTGTCGTCGTGGAGGTCCTGGTACGTGTTCGCGCCGTCGTACGTGTCGTCGTACCGGTCCTCGTACCCGTACCGGTTGCCGTTCGCGCCCGTGCCGCCGTTCCCGCTGCCACCGCCCGGCAGGTCGTTGACGGAGTCGGAGCCGAAGTCGAAGTTCTGGAAGAACTTGTTGTGAGCGAACTTTCCGCCGAACTCCGCCCCTGTGGAGGCCGCTTCGAAGATCAGGCCGCTGAGGCCGGCGCTCAGGAACGTGCCGGGGTTGAGGGTGAACGTGCCCAGGAAGATCAGGCCGGTGAAGGCCTCGGCGAAGGTCTCCGCCTGTCCTTCGTTGATGAAGCTGAACGGGAGCTCGGAGGCCTCCTTCCAGAAGTTGTTGTTCTTGAAGTACTTGTTGATGAACCTTCCGCCGACCTCGCCGAAGATGCCCCCGAAGAGTCCCGCGAACGCGCCGGCGACCGCCGACTGGCCGATGTCCTTCCAGTCGAACCGGATACGCCGGCGCTCCGGGTCGTCCGGCGCGGTCATGGAGATCAGCTGCGAGGCGAAGGAGACGAACGCCTCCTGGATCGCCTCCAGCAGCACCGACAACGGCGTGGGGATGGCGCGTCCCAGCCGCTGGAGGATCAGCAGGATGGTGAGCGCGGTGCGTGCCTTCTGGATGGCGATCTCGGTGAGCGACGTACCGCCGGTGAAGACGGCCAGGGCGGCGATCAGAGCCAGTTCGATGTTCATCAGGATGAACTCGATGAGGATCTGGTACTTCCCCTCGGACAGCTTGATCGAGCGGTCGATCTGCCGGGAGCCGAGCTCGCGGAGTTCGTCGGAGAACTTCTGCAGGTGGTTCTGGCCGTTGTCGTCGACGAAGAGCTTCATCGCCGCGACGAACTCGTCGGCGACCCGCGGCGGGAGCGAGTTCCCGGCGGTGGAGATCGCTCCCTTCATCGCGTCGGACAGGTCCCTGACGTCGTCGGCCAGCCGTTTGTAGGGGTTACGGCTGTCGAAGCCCAGGTCCTCGTTGCCGGTGGCGACGTTCGCGCCCACCCAGACCTCGATGAACTCCCGCAGGCCGGGCGGGAACATGATGGCCATTCAGCGCCTGTTCTCGCTCTCCGAGCCGTGCGTCTCGATGTCCTCCACCGCCTGGACCTGCGGCCGCTGCACGTGGTCGGCCTCCGCGGCGACCGCGTCGACCAGCGCCATGAACCCGCTGGTGATGGCCAGGACCGTGTCCGTCACCTGCTGCTGTTCCTGGCGGACCTGCTCGCCGACCGCGTTGGCGAAGTCGTCGTCGCCGCCCTCCACGCCCCACCAGCCCGCGTACCGGGCGTTGCCGGTCTCGAACCGGGGCAGCATCTCGTCGCCGTAGCGCACGGCGTCGGCGAGGTGCCTGGAACCCTGCAGGATCGCCTGGATGTCGGCGGAGTAGTTGCCGGCCATGGTTACGCGCCCTCCTGCCGTTCCCGTCGTCCGTCGTCCGTGCCGCGGGCCGCCCCGGGCGGGGCGGCGGGTTCCTCGTCGTCCTCGACGATCTCGTCGCGGAGCCTGCTCATCGCCGTGGGCCCCTTCGCCACTTCGGTCTCGCTGAGCAGCGTTCCGAAGAGGGACTCCCAGTCGACGCCCATCCGTTCCGGGGCGGCGCCGCGCGCGGTCATCCTGGTGAGCGGGTCGAGCGTGGCGACGACCCGGCGGGCCATCTCGGCCCGTGCCTTGTTCGCGGCCTCCAGCACCGCCGCGGAGAGCTGGGCGGCGGCCATGGTCCGGTACTTGCCGTCGAGGAACTCCAGGCTGGTCAGTTCGCCCTTCGCCCCGACCGAGACCCGGACCGACCGGTCCGTCGAGCGCGCGGTGACCGAGGCCGCGTCCAGTTCGGCGCGTGCCGAGGCCGCGGCCTGCTCCGCCGCCTTGAGGTGGGCCATCGCCTGGGCCACCCGGTCCTCCATCGGCCGGTTCATCCCGGTCCCCTTCCTCTCAGCGTCCCAGGGCCTGCGGCGCGCCGCCCTCGTCGGTGCCCCAGACGTCCTCGTCCTCGGCCAGCCACGTGGTCCGTTCCCTGTCCCCGCTCTCCGTCTGCGGCCTGTCCCCCGCCCCGCCCATGGGTCCCATGGGCGGCATGAAGGGCGTGCTGCTGCTGGTCTGCGTGGACCTGGGGACGACGCGGTGCTCCTCGTCG
>NZ_NCTE01000189.1 GCF_002114215.1 Streptomyces sp. 13-12-16
CACCCGACGCCGGGCGCGGGACCGCCGGCTCCTCACGGCGCCCGGCGGCGGCGCGGGCGGCCCCGGCCCGCTGGATCTGCCGGTCGATCCGCCGCTCGTGCGCGATGCCGATCAGCGCGGGCAGGGTCATGAAGACGAACAGGCCGAGGACGGCCACCATCGAGGTCAGTGCTTGCATCCACGTCGTATCCATGGACACCACTGTCCCGCCCGATGCTCCTTACCGGCAGTGGCAGGACTGCCGTACACCCTCGATTTACTGCCAAGGACGCGGCACACTGGAGTCATGCTCCAGAACGTGGCCGCCGTCCTCCTCGACGGTGTGAACCCCTTCGAACTCGGTGTCGTCTGCGAGGTCTTCGGCGTCGACCGCAGCGACGACGACCTGCCGGTCTACGACTTCGCCGTCGCCTCGGCCGACGGTCCGTCGGTGCGCACCAACACGGGCTTCTCCCTCCAGGTCGAGCACGGTCTGGAGCGTCTGGAGACCGCGGACCTCATCGCCGTGCCCGCCGGTGCCTCCTACGTCTCCCGGGAGTTCCCGCCCGAGCTGCTGGACGCCCTGCGCAGAGGGGTGGACCGGGGCGCACGGGTGCTCAGCGTCTGCTCCGGGGTGTTCGTGCTCGCCGCCGCCGGGCTCCTCGACGGCCGGCGCGCCGCCGCCCACTGGAAGCACGCGGAGGAGCTGACCAGGCGGCACCCCCATCTGACGGTCGAGCCGGATGTGCTCTACGTCGACGAGGACCCGGTGTTCACCTCCGCGGGCACCGCCGCCGGCATCGACGCCTGTCTGCATCTGGTGCGCAAGGAGCAGGGTCCGGAGGTCGCCAACAAGATCGCCCGGCGCATGGTGGTGCCCCCGCACCGCGACGGCGGGCAGGCCCAGTACATCGAGCGCCCGCTGCCGCAGTCCGGGGGCGACACCGTCTCCGAGGTGCTGGTGTGGATGGAACGGCACCTCGACGAGGAGACCACCGTCGAGCAGCTCGCCGCCCGCGCCCACATGTCGCCGCGCACCTTCGCCCGCCGCTTCCAGCAGGAGACCGGCACCACGCCCTACCGCTGGATCCTGCGCCAGCGGGTGCTGCTGGCCCAGCGCCTGCTGGAGGCGACGGACGAGACGGTGGACGCGATCGCGGGCCGTACCGGCTTCGGGAACGCGGCGGCGCTGCGCCACCACTTCGTCCGCACCGTCGGCACGACGCCCCAGGCCTACCGGCGTGCGTTCAGGGGCCCGCAGGCCGCCTGAACGCACGCCGCGCGGGTCAGCGGGGCACCGCCCGCAGCATCAGCCGGCGCGGCCGGAGCGTGATGCCGATCCGGGGCCCGGCGTCGGAGCCGGGCGCGTGGTCGAAGCGGTAGGCGGAGGCGACCACCGCGGTGATGAGCGTGAGCTCGGCCATCGAGAAGTGGTCGCTGGGGCACTTGCGGTTGCCCACGCTGAACGGGCTCATCGCGTACTTGGGCACGTCCCCCGCCCGTCCGGGGAGCCAGCGGTCGGGGTCGAACTCCTCGTGCCGCCCGTACGACCGCCGGTCGCGCTGGATCGCGTACGGACTGTAGATGAGGTCCGCGCCCTTGGGAATGCGGTATCCCCCGAGTTCCGTGTCGGTCACCGCGCGGCGCGTCAATATCCAGACGGCCGGATACAGCCGCAGGGTCTCGGTGACGACATTCGCGGTGTACGTCAGCTTCCGGACGTCCTCGAATGCGACCGGGCGGTCACCCACGACGGATTTCACCTCGTCGCGGATCTTGTCGCCGAGTTCCGGGTGTTCGGTGAGAACCAGGAGGAGCGACATGATCGTGGATCCCACGGTTTCGCTGCCGGGGGTGAGTATGGCGATGACCTGGTCGTGGATCTCCTGTTCCCCTATGGGCTCGCCATTCTCGTCCTTCGCCTCCAGCAAAGCCGTCAGCAAATCGTTCGGTTTTTGACCGCTTACCCGTCGGTCGGCGACGATCTCGTCGACCAGGACGTGCAAATCGGCCAGCGCGCGGTTGAATTCCCGGTTGGCCGGAAGCGGCACCTTGTAAAGCGGTCCGAGCGGTACCACCATGCGCTGGTACATCCCGCTGAACAGCGTGGTGAGGTCGGCGCAGATGCGCTCCGCCCGGTCGTCCATGTAGCTGCCGCGCATCAGGCAGCGGGCGGCCACCCGGACGGCCACGCGGAAGGACTCCGCCGTGACGTCCAGCACCTCGCCGGAGCGCCAGCGCTCCACGAGCGCGTACGCCTCCTCCGCCATGATCGGCCCGTAGGCGGGGATCGCGTCGAGCTTGAACGCGGGCTGGATGGTGCGGCGCTGGCGCCGGTGCAGCGGGCCGTTGGCGGTGGCGACGCCCTCCTTGCCGAGCAGGTCCTCCAAGGACTCCCAGAGTGGTCCGGCGATGATGTAGTCGGGGCTCAGCGCCACCGCCCCGGTGAGGGCGGGGGTGGTGACGGCGTACACCGTCTTCGGTCCGAGCTTGAGGCGCACGACGTCGCCGTGGTCGCGCAGCCGGGACATGAAGGACAGCGGATCGCGCGCCAGTTTCCAGCCGTGGCCCAGGACGGGGACGCCCCCGCCGGCCACGGGAGGCTCACACAGTCCGGTCTCCTCGGCCGTTTCGGGGTTCACCGACTCGACGGTCATGACTCACCTGCCGTTTCGTTGTCGACGTACGGGGGTGTGGACCGGTCGTCCCAGCTGTCGACCCGGTACCGGCCGGACTCGTGGTGGAACCAGTAGACGGAGCTGAACCAGTTCCGCATGTTGCCGACGCAGGCGCGCACGGCGGCGCTCTTTTCCTTTCCTCCCACCGTGCCGTCGTCGAGGGCGTCCGCGAAGTGCAGGGCGTCCCGTTCGGCGTCCTGGAATTCGCTGATGCATTCCTCGACGCGGCGCCTCACGTCCGTGATCGCCTCTTCGAGTGTGAGTTCCTCGTGGACGATGAGGCTGATGCCGAGATTGTGTACCTCACTGCCCGCTATTTCCTTCGGCAGGGAACAGAGGTCGTTGTACCAGGCGGCGAATTCCTGACTGAGCAGTGCCGCCTTCCGGTAGGCGGGATGCTTCCGTACCTCGTCCGGCAGTTCGCTGCCCGCGCTCGGTTCCAGGAGATCGGTCCAGATCCAGTGCGCGAAGGTGAGCCGGCGCAGTTCCAGGTATTCCTCGACGGTGGGGACGATTCCTTCCGTACGGTTGTGGAACTCCCGGTCGTACGCCTCGATCACCTCGTGGAAGTGCCGGGCGAACCGGTCGTTCCAGCCGCCCGGCAGGAACGCGTACAGCCGCTCCACGCTGTCCGCGAGCCCCGCCACCACCGGATCCTCGTGGTCCAGGTGGTCACCGGGGCTGTCGAGGGCCCTGTGCAGCCGGTCCTTCAGCCGCAGCCAGGCGGCCGGGCGGCCGTGCACGATGTCGCGGTCGTGCCGGTCGTCCCAGACGAAGAACCACGCGCTGTAGTCCGCTATCGCCTGCAGGACGTCGTCGGGGGCGCCTATGTAGTAGCCCGCCATGAGATCGGTGTAGCACAGGCCATCGGCATATTCCTCCACCTTGTCCGCCGGCATGAGCCGCTTTTCGAGCAGCCACGCCCTGGTCGCCTGTTGAAGTCGGGGCCAATACGGGTGGAGTTGCCGGGGAAACGCCGCCTCGATCACCGGAAGAGACAGCGCCGGTGGAACTGCGATGGTGGTCGGTGTCGATGTGGTGCCGTGTGACAAAGCATGCACGAACAATCCCCTCTCTGCCGCCAGTCGGCGTGCGCCCACCCCCGAGCCGGGCGCACGCCGTGCGTATCCCCGCACCTCCATTCAGCACCACAACTGACCGTTCTGGGAACGGATTTGCTTCTTTCACCACTACGGAGGTCGGACAGATGAACGGCGCCCGATCGAAAAGGTGCTCGATCGGACGCCGTTGATGAGGAGAGGGAGGGGCCCCGAGGGCCGGTCAGTCGTTGGCCACCACGGGGTAACGCGGCTCGTTCTCGGCCATCTGCCGCAGCGCGTCCTTGCGTTCACGCTTGGACAGCCGGTCGATGTAGAGGTAGCCGTAGAGGTGGTCGGTCTCGTGCTGCAAACACCGTGCGAAGTAGCCGGTGCCGCGCACCCGGACGGGGTTGCCCTTCTCGTCCTGGCCGGTCACTTCGGCGTAGTCGGGGCGGGCCAGCGGCATGTACGCCGTGGGCACCGACAGACAGCCCTCGTTGCTGTCGTCCAGCCGGCGCCGCTCGGCGGGCAGTTCGACCAGCTTGGGGTTGCAGATCACACCGACGTGCCGCACGCCCTCGTCGTCCGGGCAGTCGTAGACGAAGACCTTCTTGTCCACGCCGATCTGGTTGGCGGCCAGGCCCACGCCCTCGGCGGTGCGCTGGCTGGCGAACATGTCGGCGACCAGCTGCTGGAACTCGTCGCCGAAGTCCGTGACGTCCTCGCACTCCTGGTGCAGCACCGGGTTGCCGACCACGGTGATCGGGCGCGAGGTACCGCGCTCCCGCCACGCCGTCTCGCGCTCCTCACAGTCCTCCGTGTCGATGACGTACCCCTCGCCGTCGACGGGGAGCACGCCCGCGTGCTGCTGATCGGTGTCCTGCTGAGCCATGACCGACGTGTGCCTTCCTGGAAAAACAAGGGTGTGATGCTGATACAGGGTACGGGGAAGCGCTCCCTGGGGGGCGCGGGACCGTATCGACATGCGGCTCCGCCGCGTGGGCGCGATCAGCCACGACGAATCCGCGGTCGGTCGGCAACCTCAGCAGACCTCTTCGAGGTCCCGCCAGTCACGCGAGTCCGGACTGTCCGCGACCCACCCGTCCAGCAACCCCCGTACGAGAGAGGCGGGGGCGGCAACGCCGCATTCCCGCTCCGGCACCCACGACTGCCCGTCCGTCCGATGCCCCAGCGGCCCCGGGTGCCCCGGCTCACTGTGATCGTGCGGATCCAGATGCTCGCCCTCCCCCTCGTCCGACGGCATCCGCGACTCCGAGCACATCCGGCACAGCAGCCGTACGGAGGACGACCAGTCCTCGGCCGCGAACCCGGCGTCGGAGGCCAGCTGCTCCAGCGCGTCCCGGTCGGCCTCGGTCGCGGCCTCCAGCAGCACCACCCAGGTCGGCACCGGCGAGGGCGCCCACAACTCGATCTCGTCGAACACCGGGTAGGTGTGCCCGGCGGCGGTGCTCCGCTCCCCGTGCGGCACGCCGTCGTGCAGGACGACCTCGCCCCAGCGGCGTCCGGAGGACGGCAGCGGAATGGACAGCACCTCGATCCGGGCGGGGTCCAGCCTCCTCCCCCACACCACCTCCGCCTCCCCCTCCGGGGACAGCCGTACGGCCGCGCTGCCCAGCTCCATGCCGAGGGGCTCGCCGGAGTCGGTGGCCGGGCCGGGCACCTTGAGCCCGTAGGCCTGCCAGGCCCGCCGGGCCAGCGGCCAGTCCTGCAGGGCGGTGGCGGCGATGCCGACGTTCCACCAGTCGGGAGCGCCCGTGTCACGGTCGAGCAGCGCCACGGCCCGCAGACCGGCCGACCGCGCCTGCTCCCAGTCGTGCCGGAACTTGTGCAGCAGCGCGAGGTTGAACCAGGACTCCGACAACCAGGGCTCCAGGTCGACGGCACGGGTCAGCAGCGCGCCCGCGTCCTCGTACCGGCCGTCGCCGATGAGCGTGAACGCACGGTCCGTGGCCTGCCGCCAGGAGGCGGAGGGCCGGTGCCGTCCCTTGCCGAAGATCCTCACGATTCCCGCCTGCCAGTTCCGTCGGTGGGCTGGCCGTACCGGTCCGCGCCCCCGGACACCCTCTCCTTCGCATCCAACCACGTACGGCCGCGAGGGCGCTCATTACCCATGGGTTACCCAGCCTCGGCCGGGGTCAGACAGTCCCGTTCGTGGCCCTCGCCACGTTCGGCCCTGGTGTTCACGCGTCCCCTCCGTGTTCCGTGACAGCACCCGGGTCAGTGCTTCGACCACCTCCGGCGCGTACTCCCCGGCGGTTCCCAGGCGCAGTTCCTCCAGCGCGGTCAGCGGCCCGCCCGGCCCTCCTTCCCTGGACTTCTCCTCGTACGCGTTGACCACCCGGACGATACGTGCGGCGAGCGGCTGTTCCCGGTGCGGGTCGGCCTGGCGTTCGACGATCGCGGCCACGCGCGGGTCCACCCCGGTCTGGCGCACCACGGCGCCGCCGAGCAGCGCGATCCGCCGCTGCTCGGTGACCGGCAGGACGGCGGTGGCGCCGTCGGGGACCGGGTCGACGAGGCTGAGCTGGCCGATGTCGTGCATCAGGGCGGCGTACTCCAGCACGGTCAGTTCGGGTTCGGTCAGCCCGAGGTCCCGGCCCACCGCCCGGCTGAGCGCGGCGACCCGGCGGGCGTGCCCGGCCGGGGTGTATCCGGCGATCTCGGTGGCCCGCGCGAGGGAGGTGATGGTCTGCCGGTAGGTGGCGCGCACGGCGGCGTAGCGCCGGTAGGAAAGCTGTGCGAGCAGCAGGGGGACGGAGAAGACGGGCAGAGCCCACAGCCCCACGACCGCGACCCCGAGCGCCATCACCGCGCCCGTGGCGATGACGGCGGCCCCGATGCCGGGCACGGCCCGCAGTTCGTCGCGCAGCGTCGGCAGGAAGGGCCAACCGGTGCGGGAGTGTGCCAGTGCGGCGGCCAGGACGGCGTCGCACAGCGCGGTGAGGGAGAGCAGGGAGAGCAGGAGCAGCGCGTGGGCGGGGCCGTCCCAGCCGTCGAAGGTGCCCCGGTTGTACAACGGCTGGAAGCACACGGCGACGAACCCGACGGTCAGCACCCTGCGGGCCGACGGGTCGAGGCCGGGTCCTTCGCCGCGCCCGACGTGCGGCACGCTGCCGAGCAGGGACGCGGCGAGCACCACGGTGACGACCTGGGCGGCGCCGTGGTGGGTGGGCCGGGCCGCGGTCTCGCCGAGCAGGGCGTACGACAGTGAACCCGCGGCGGCGAGCGGCGCGGCCTCCCTGATCCGCGTCCCGTTGCGCCGGGTGAGCTCGCCGACGGCGATGAGCACCCCGAAGACGAGGGCCGTACCGCGGTCCTCGACGCCGTTGTAGAGCGTGCTGCCCAGGGAACCGGCTGCGAGGACGGCGGCGCACAGGTGCACGACGGTGTGGAGCCGGGGCCTCATCGGCCCACCCCGGGCCGGCCGGCGACCGGCCCGGCGGCTCCGGGCACGGCCGCGGGCCGCATGTCACCGGTGGCGGACCGGGTGCCGTCGGCGCCGGACGGCATGTCACCGCCGACGGGCCGCGTGTCATCGGCAACCGATCG
>NZ_NCTE01000190.1:0-5906 GCF_002114215.1 Streptomyces sp. 13-12-16
CGGGACGACCGAGGCGGACGCCGTCCCGAACGAGCCGCGCTCCACACCTCCCGCGCCGGCCGCGCCGCCCCGGCCCGCGGCGGCGGCGTTCGAGCCGGGGCGCAGTCCGTGGAGGAAGCGGCTGGGGCGGCGGTTCGGCTGGCTGCCGGGCGAACGGGAGAGCGCCCAGGAGAGCTGGAGGCGCTCACGGGCGCGGGTGACACCGACATAAAGGAGACGGCGCTCCTCCTCGATCTGCTCGTCGGTCTTTGCGTAGGTGATCGGCATCATGCCCTCGGCGACGCCGACCAGGAAGACGACGTCCCACTCCAGGCCCTTGGCCGAGTGCAGCGAGGCGAGGGTGACGCCCTGCACGGTCGGGGCGTGCTGGGCGCCGGCCCGCTCGTCGAGTTCGGCGACGAGGTCGGCGAGGGTGGCGCCGGGTCTGGCGGCGGCGAAGTCCTGGGCGAGATGCACCAGCGCGGCCAGTGACTCCCAGCGTTCCCGGACCGCTCCGGAGCCGGCCGGCGGCTGGGTCGTCCAACCCTCGCCCGAGAGCACGGCGCGCACCTGGGAGGGGAGGTCGGGGGCGTCGTCGAGGAGGGTGTCGTTGCCGCCGAAGCGGGCCGCGCCGCGCAGGGCGATGCCGGCCTTGCGCACCTCGGGGCGCTCGAAGAACCGCTCGGCGCCCCGCAGCTGGTAGGGCACGCCGACATCGGCGAGGGCCTGCTCGTAGGTCTCGGACTGGGCGTTCGTCCGGAACAGGACGGCGATCTCGCTCGCCGGGACCCCGGCGTCGATCAGTTCACGGATGCGGCGGGCGGCCCCCTCCGCCTCGGCGGGCTCGTCGGGGTACTCGGTGAAGACCGGCTCGGCCCCCGAGGCGCGCTGGGAGACCAGTTCCAGCCGGTGGTCGGCGGCCCGGCCACGGGCCTGGGCGAGCAGGCCGTTCGCCAGGCGGACGACCTGGGGGGTCGAGCGGTAGTCCCGGACCAGCTTGACGACGGTGGCCCCGGGGTGACGGGTACGGAAGTCGAGCAGGTGGTCGGGGGTTGCGCCCGTGAACGAATAGATCGTCTGGCTGGCGTCGCCGACCACGCACAGGTTCTCCCGGTCGCCGAGCCACAGTTCCAGCAGTCGCTGCTGGAGCGGGCTGACGTCCTGGTACTCGTCGACGACGAAGTGCTGGTACTGGGCGCGGACCTGATCGGCGATGTCGTGCCGGTCCTGCAGGACGGCGACGGTCAGCAGCAGCACGTCCTCGAAGTCGATGACAACGCGCTCGCGCTTGAGGTCCTCGTAGGCGGAGTAGAGCTGGGCGATCTCGGCGGGGTCACGGGGGGACTCCCGGCCGGCCTTGGCGGCGGCGGCCGCGTAGTCGGCCGGGACGGTCTGGGTGACCTTGGACCATTCGATCTCCGCGGTGACATCCCGCAGCTCGCCCCGGTCGAGCCGGATGCGGCAGGCGGCGGCCGCGTCGGCGACCAGCTGGATCTTGCGGTCGACGAGCCGGGGCAGGGAACCACCGATCGCTTTCGGCCAGAAGTACTGCAACTGGCGCAGCGCCGCGGAGTGGAAGGTGCGGGCCTGGACGCCGACGGCACCGAGCTGGCGCAGCCGGCCGCGCATCTCCCCGGCGGCGCGGTTGGTGAAGGTGACGGCGAGCACGCTGGAGGGCTGGAGGACGCCAGCGCGCACCCCGTAGGCGATCCGGTGGGTGATGGCCCGGGTCTTGCCGGTGCCCGCGCCCGCCAGCACGCACACCGGGCCCTGCAGGGCGGTGGCCACGGCGCGCTGCTCGGGGTCGAGCCCTTCGAGCACCGCGTCGGCCGAGTCCGGTACCTGCGGGAAGAGAGTGGAGTGCGTTGCTGCTGTCACACAGCCATGCTGCCAGGTCGCCGGAGACGGGCGAGCCGGTTGTCCACAGGGAGGCCCCCGTAGTCGTACTAATGCGGCAGGCATCACGTGGGGCCCGCGCGGCCACCCGGCGGGAATGCCGGCGCTCTCCCGTACGTTCCCCCCACGACCAGGACTTCCCCGAGCCGCCGAAGGAGCGCGAGAGGCATGCAGGGCACTGTGACGATGTACAGCACCACGTGGTGCGGCTACTGCCGCCGGCTGAAGAGCCAGCTGGACCGTGAGGGCATCGCGTACACCGAGATCAACATCGAGCAGGACCCGGATTCCGCGGCCTTCGTGGAGAAGGCGAACGGCGGAAACCAGACGGTGCCCACGGTACGAGTGGTCCCCTCCGCCGGCGGCGACGAGGTCGTGATGACGAACCCGAGTCTCGCCCAGGTGAAGCAGGCCCTCGCGGTCTGACGTTCCTCGGCGCCGCGCCCCTCCGGTCGAGGTCACCGGAGGGGGCCGACGTGTCTTCAGGGGTGCGGGGGCGGAACCGGCCGGATTCGAACCGGCGTCCTCGCGGTTTTGGAGACCGCGCGCGACGACCTCTGCGCTACGGCTCCGCCCGGCTCGACAGCGTAGCCGGGGCACGGGACGGGCCCCGCAGTTCGGCGCCCGGGCTCCGGACGGACCCGGCGGGCCGGGCGCCGGGCTCCGTCAAAGCGCTGGGCGTCCGGTCAGAAGGCGCTGCGGGTCGGCAGCTCCTTGCCGTACCAGCGTTCGATCAGGCGGGCCGCGATCGAGATGCCGTACGGCGGGAGCACCTCGCCGGACTCGAAGGCGGCGCCGAGTTCGTCGCGGGAGAACCAGCGGGCTTCGTGGATCTCGTCGCCGTCCACGTCGATCTCGGTCGAGGTGGCGCGGGCGGTGAAGCCCAGCATGAGGCTGGACGGGAAGGGCCAGGGCTGGCTGGCGACGTACTCGACCTCGCCGACGCCGATGCCGACCTCCTCGTGGACCTCGCGGCGCACCGACTGCTCGATGGACTCCCCCGGCTCGACGAATCCGGCGAGCGTGGAGAAGCGGCCCTCGGGCCAGTGGACCTGGCGGCCGAGCAGGATGCGGTCCCGGTCGTCGACCACGGCCATGATCACCGCGGGGTCGGTGCGCGGGTAGTGCTCGGCGCCGCAGGCGGGGCAGCGACGGATGTGGCCGGCGGCGGCGATGACGGTGCGCTCGCCGCAGCGGGAGCAGAAGCGGTGCAGCCGCTGCCAGTTCTCCAGGGCGACCGCGTGCACCATCAGGCCGGCCTCGCGCTGCGACAGGAGCAGTCCCGCCTCGCGCAGGCCCGCCGGGCGGGCGGAGTCGTCCATGCGGCCGGGCAGGGAGTCCTTCTGGAGGGCGAAGTAGCTGACGCCCTCGTCGTCGATGCCCAGGAAGTAGCGGTGGGCCTCGGTGAGCGGGGCCTCGAAGGACGGGGTCATGACGAGTTCGGTACGCCCGTCCGCCGTCTCGTCGATGAGGACCTGGCCGCCGGAGACCACGAAGCAGCGGGTCGAGGGGTGGCTCCACGCCGCCGCGAGCCATGCCTCGTCGAGCCGGTGGTGGGCGGCGCGGTCGATGCCGCTCGGGGCGGTGAGCGAGATGGGTCGGTCGGCGGTGTGGTCGGTCCAGGTGGTCACGGGTGCTTCCAACTCCCCCAGTGGAACGGATTGGGTCGGCGGGCGGTTCGGCGGGACGTGCGGCGGGAGGGACCGGTCCTGCGGGGTGCGGCGGGTCCCTTCCAGTGTGCCGCGCGCGGGCGTCCGGTTCGGACGGTGTGCGAGGTCAGGGGGCGTGCCGCCAGTGCTCGGCGAGGTCGCCCCACAGGTACGCGCTGGTCTCGACGCCTTTGAGGAGCAGGTCGAGGTCGACCTTCTCGTTGGGGGCGTGCCAGCCGTCGGACGGGACGGAGATGCCGAGGAACAGCACCGGTGCGCCGAGGACGTCCTGGAGGTCGGCGGCCGGTCCGGAGCCGCCCTCGCGGGTGAAGCGGACGGGCCGCTCGAAGGCGCGGCCCATCGCGCGGACCACGGACTGCAGGGCCGGGTGGTCCAGCGGTGTCAGGCAGGGGCGGGTGGCGGGGCTGAAGGTGATCTCATGGCGGATGCCGTCGGGCAGCTGTCCGGGCACCCAGGCGCCGACGGCCTCGCGCACCTGCTCGGGGTCCTGGCCGGCGACGAGGCGGAAGGACAGCTTCACCATGGCGGAGGACGGGATGACCGTCTTGCTTCCGGGGCCCTGGTAGCCGCCGCCGATGCCGTTGACCTCGGCGGTGGGGCGGGCCCAGACGCGCTCCAGGGTGCTGTACCCGGCTTCGCCGCGGGTGCCGTGGGACCTGGCGGTGCGCAGCCACCGCTCCTCGTCGAAGGGCAGCTCGGCGAAGAGTTCGCGTTCGCGGTCGGTGAGCTCGACGACACCGTCGTAGAAGCCGGGGATCGCCACGCGCGCGTGCTCGTCGTGGAGGGCGGCCACCAGGCGGGCGACGGCGGTGGCCGGGTTGGGCACCGCGCCGCCGAAGGAGCCGGAGTGGATGTCCTGGTCGGGTCCGTACAGCCGGATCTCGCACTCGGCGAGGCCGCGCATGCCGGTGCACACGGTGGGGGTGTCCTCGGACCACATGCCGGTGTCGGAGACGATCACGGCGTCGGCGGTGAGCCGGTCCGCGTGCTGTTCGACGAGCGCGCGGAAGTGCGGGGAGCCGGATTCCTCCTCGCCCTCGACCAGCAGTTTCAGGTGGACGGCCGGGGTGGTGCGGCCGGTGGCGGCGAGGTGGGCCCGGACGCCGAGGGTGTGGAAGAACACCTGGCCCTTGTCGTCGGCCGCGCCGCGCGCGTAGAGGCGGTCGTCCCGGACGACGGGTTCGAAGGGCTCGCTGTCCCAGCCGTCCTCGCGGGCCGCGGGCTGCACGTCGTGGTGGCCGTAGACCAGCACGGTGGGTGCCCCGGGGTCGGCGGAGGGCCACTCGGCGTAGACGGCCGGGGCGCCGGGGGTGGGCCAGACCTCGGCGGTCGGGAAACCGGTCTCCTTGAGTTTGGCGGCGAGCCAGTCGGCGCTGTGGCGCACGTCGGGCGCGTGGTCGGGCCGGGCCGAGACGGACGGGATGCGCAGCCACTCGGTGAGGTCGTCGAGGAAGGCGACGCGGTGCTGTGCGATGTACGTACGGACGGCGCTGACGGCGGTGTCAACGGGCTGGCTCATGTCCTCGAGCCTATCGGCCCGCGCCGGTGTCCTCGGAGTGCGGTATCTCACCGGGCGGCTCCCCGAGCAGCAGCCGCTCCAGTTCCGCGCGGCCGGGCAGGGGGTCGGGGCGGACGATCTCACCGGTGCGTACGTAGAGGAACGCGGCGGTGACGGTCTCCGGGGGGACGCCCTGCTGTTCGGCCCAGGCGAGCCGGTAGACGGCGAGCTGGAGCGGGTCGGCGGTGTGGTCGCGGCCGGTCTTCCAGTCGACGATCTCGTACGTCGTCCCGTCCCCGTCGTCCTTCCGGTAGACGGCGTCGATGCGGCCGCGGACGACCCGGCCGGCGATCGACAGCTGGAAGGGGGCTTCCACGCGGTGGGGGGTGCGGTGGGCGTACTCGGTGCGTTCGAAGGCCTCCTTGAGGGCCTCCAGGTCGCGTTCGTCGGAGATCTCGGCGTCGCTGCCGGGCAGCTCGTCCGGGTCGAGCACGGGCAGGGTCAGTTCCTCGAAGCGTGCCTCGACCCAGGCGTGGAAGCGGGTGCCGCGGCGCGCGGCGGGCTGCGGCGGGCGGGGCATGGGACGGGCCAGTTCCTGGGCGAGGCCGTCCGGGTCGGCGGCCAGGCGCAGCAGTTCGGAGGCGGTCAGCGAGCCGGGCAGCCGCACCTCGGTGACGCTCTCGCGGAGGTGCAGGAGCTCGCCGGCGAGTGCGTCGAGGTCACGGTCCCAGGAGGCGACGGTGCGGGCCTCCTCGGGGGTGAGGCGGGGGCGCGGCGGGTGGGCCGGTTCCGCCGGGACGGGGTGCGCGGTGGGTTCCGGGGCCGTCGCCTGGTGCGGGACGGTGGGGCGGTCGGTGCTCCAG
>NZ_NCTE01000190.1:6152-10298 GCF_002114215.1 Streptomyces sp. 13-12-16
CCGTCCAGGTGGGCGGCGAGGCGGTGGAGGTGGGCGAGGACGGTGTCGGCGGCCGCGCGGCGGCGGGCGAGGGCGGCGGCGTCGAGGGGCAGGGGCCACACCTGGTCGTCACCGGTCCGGTGCAGGGCGGGGTTCTCCTCGTCCTCGGCGGGCTCGTCGGCCCACGCCTCGATCTCGCCGTGTCCGGCGGCGCAGTGCGCGTGGAGGGCGTGGAGGAAATCGGAGGGGCCGCGCGGTTTCTTCTGGCTGGGCCCCCACCAGTGGCCGGAACCGAGGAGCAGGGAGCGGGGGCGGGTGAAGGTGACGTAACCGAGGCGGAGTTCCTCGGTGTGCTGGTGTTCCTTCATGGCCTCGTGGAAGGCCTTCAGGCCGCGGGAGTCCCAGGACTCCACGTCGGGCAGGGTGTCGGCGTCGCCGCGCAGGGCGTGCGGCAGCACCTTGCCCTGGGCGGTCCACTTCTCTCGGCCCTGGCTGCTGGGGAAGGTGCCGGTGACCAGCCCGGGGACGGCGACGACGTCCCATTCGAGGCCCTTGGACTTGTGCGCGGTGAGGACCTTGACGGTGTTCTCGCCGCCGGGCAGCGCGTTGTCGAGGCCCTTCTCGTACTGGGCGGCGGTGCGCAGGAAGGCGAGGAAGGCGAGCAGGGTGGCCTCGTTGTCGCCGGCGGCGAAGGACGCGGCGATGTCCAGGAAGTTGGAGAGGGTCTCGCGCCGGCGGGCGGCCAGGGCGTGCGGGGACGCGGAGAGTTCGACCTCCAGGCCGGTGACGGCGAGGACGCGGTGCAGGACGTCCATGAGGGGGTCGGCGAGGGAGCGGCGCAGCTCGCGCAGTTCGGTGGCCAGGCGGGCGAAGCGTACGCGGGCGTCCGGTGAGAAGGGCAGGCCGTCGTCCCCGCGGCCGTCCAGCGGTGTCTCCAGGAAGGTGTCGAGGGCGTCGGCGAGCGAGATCACCTCGGCCGGGTCGACGCCCTCGACGGCTTCGGCGAGCCGCCGGTCGGGGTCGTCGTCGCCGTCCACGCGCGCGTGGGAGACGAGCCGTCGTGCGCGCCGCCCCAGCAGGGCGAGGTCGCGGGGGCCGATGCGCCAGCGCGGGCCGGTCAGCAGCCGTACGAGGGAGGCGTTGGCACCGGGGTCCTGGAGGACCTCGCAGACGGCGACGAGGTCGGCGATCTCGGGCAGGTGCAGCAGCCCGGACAGGCCGACCACCTCGACGGGGACGTCCCTGGCGACCAGGGCGCCCTGAATCTCGGCGAAGTCGCCGGCCGTGCGGCACAGCACGGCGATCTCACCGGGTGCCTTGCCGGTGTTCACGAGGTGGGCGACGGAGTCGGCGATCCAGTCGATCTCCTCCGCGTGGGTGGGCAGCAGGGCGCAGCGGACGGTGCCGTCGCGTTCGGCGCCGGGGGCCGGGCGGAGGGCCTCCACGCCCGCGTGCATGACGCGCAGCGGCTCGGCGAGGCCGTTGGCGAGGTCGAGGAGCCGTCCGCCGCTGCGGCGGTTCTCGCTGAGCGACTGGCGGGTGGCGGGGCGGCCGTCGGCGTGGGCGAAGTGCTCGGGGAAGTCGTCGAGGTTGGCGACGGAGGCGCCGCGCCAGCCGTAGATCGCCTGGCAGGGGTCGCCGACGGCGGTCACGGGGTGGCCGGTGCCGCCGCCGAACAGACCGGCCAGCAGGACTCGCTGGGCGACGGAGGTGTCCTGGTACTCGTCGAGGAGGACCACGCGGAACTCGTCGCGCAGGACGCGGCCCACCTCGGGGAGGGCGGCGAGCCGGGCGGACAGGGCGATCTGGTCGCCGAAGTCGAGCAGGTCGCGTTCGCGTTTGGCGGCCCGGTAGCGCAGGACGAGGTCGGCGAGCTCGCGCCGCGCGGCGGCCGCCTCGGGGACCTTGCGCAGGTCGGCGTTGGTGAGCCTGGTGTTCTCCAGGGTGCGCAGCAGCTCGGCGTCGTGGGCACGCAGGTCCTCGGGCCGTACGAGGTGTTCGGCCAGCTCTCCGTCGAGGGTGAGGAGGTCGCCGACCAGGTCGGTGAAGGAGCGGGTGAGCGCCGGGTAGAGGCCGGGGGCCTCGCGCAGGACGCGCGCGGCGAGCTGGTAGCGGGTGGCGTCGGCGAGGAGGCGGGAGGTCGGTTCGAGGCCGACGCGCAGTCCGTGGTCGGTCAGGAGGCGGCCGGCGAAGGCGTGGTACGTGGAGATCACGGGCTCGCCCGGGGGGTTGTCCGGGTCGATGGCATCCGGGTCGGTGACGCCGGCCTTGATCAGCGCCTTGCGGACGCGTTCGGCGAGTTCACCGGCGGCCTTGTTGGTGAAGGTGAGGCCGAGGACCTGTTCGGGGGCGACCTGGCCGGTGCCGACCAGCCACACCACGCGGGCCGCCATCACCGTCGTCTTGCCCGACCCGGCTCCGGCCACGATCACCTGCGGGGCGGGCGGCGCGATGATGCAGGCCGTCTGCTCCGGGGTGAACGGGATGCCGAGGAGCTCCTTGAGCTGATCGGCGTCGGTGATACGAGCGGGCACACGCAGAATCTAGCGGCGGACACTGACAGCGGGAGCCGTCAGAGCGCTCCGGGAGCGGAGAACCGCAGGTCGGCACGGGTGGTGCGATGTGTCACTCCGGTCACTCGACCACGTGCCGGCCCTCGGGCCGGGCACTGCACGAGGCCCGGAAGGCGCAGTGGGCGCAGTGCTGGCCCGTGGTCGGGGTGAACCGTTCGTCGAGGACCTTCCCGGCGGCCGTGGCCAGCAGATCGCCGATCCACTCCCCCTCCGGCGGCTGCTGGGCCTGGACCTTGGGCAGGGTCTCGCCGCCGTCCCGCTTGGCGGCTCCCTGGCGCAGCTGGACGAGCTCGGCGCCGCCCGGTTCGGGGCGCGCGCCGTCGAAGAGGTCGTCGACGGCGCCTTCCCCGACGGCGAGCTGGTAGACGGCGAGCTGGGGGTGGCGTTCGACCTCCTTGGCGCTGGGCGCCTGTTTGCCGGTCTTGAAGTCGACGACGTACGCGCGTCCCTCGCCGTCGGTCTCGACGCGGTCCATCTGGCCGCGGATGCGGACCTCGTAGTCGCCCGCTTCGAGGGTGACGTCGAAGTCGTGTTCGCTGGCCACCGGGGTGCGCCCGGCGCGGTCCATGACGTGCCACTCGAGGAAGCGTTCGAGTGCCACGCGCGCGTGCTCCTTCTCCTGCGCCGACTTCCACGGCGCGTCGAAGGCGAGCGCGTTCCACACCGAGTCGAGGCGCTCCATGAGGACGGCGAGGTCGGCCGGGGTGTGCCCGGAGGCCACCTCGTCGGCGAGGACGTGCACCACGTTGCCGAAGCCCTGGGCGGCGGTCGCGGGCGCGTCGGCCTTCACCTCCCGGCCCAGGAACCACTGCAGGGCGCAGGTGTTGGCGAGCTGGTCGAGGGCACTGCCGGAGAGCACGACGGGCTGGTCGCGGTCGCGCAGCGGCACCTTGCTCGCCGTCGGTTCGAACATGCCCCACCAGCGGTAGGGGTGCGCGGACGGCACCAGGGGACGGCCGTCCTCGTCGGCGAGCGCGGCGAGCCGGGCCAACCGCTGGGCGGCGGCCTCCCGCAGGGTGTCGGAGACCCGGGGGTCGACCGTCGTGGCGCGCAGTTCGGCGACGAGCGCGGCGACGGCCAGGGGGCGGCGCGGGCGCCCGGTGACGTCCTTGGGCTCGACGCCGAGTTCGGTCAGGAAGCGGGAGGGCTGGTCGCCGTCGTCGGCGGGCGCCTTCACGGCCGTCACGACGAGCCGTTCACGCGCGCGCGTGGCCGCCACGTAGAACAGGCGGCGCTCCTCGGCGAGCAGCGCGCCGGGAGTGAGCGGTTCGGCGAGTCCGTCGCGGCCGATGCGGTCGGCCTCCAGCAGGGAGCCGCGGCGGCGCAGGTCCGGCCACAGGCCCTCCTGGACGCCGGCCACGACGACCAGGCGCCACTCCAGGCCCTTCGAGCGGTGCGCGGTCATCAGGCGCACGGCGTCGGGGCGGGCGGCGCGCCGGGTGAGGGTGTCGGCGGCGATGTCCTGGGCCTCGATCTCCTCCAGGAAGTTCAGGGTGCCCCGGCCGCCGGTGCGTTCCTCCGCGCGGGCGGCGGTCGCGAACAGCGCGCACACGGCGTCGAGGTCCCGGTCGGCGTTGCGGCCGGCCGCGCCGCC
>NZ_NCTE01000191.1 GCF_002114215.1 Streptomyces sp. 13-12-16
CGCGCGCCCGGCGCCCGACGCGGCCGCCGACGCCGCGTCAGCGGCCTTGCCGGCGGCGGGTGCGGTCGCCTTGTCCGCGGTCTGCCTGGCCTTGTCCGCGCTCTGCCGGGCCTTGGTCGCGGCGGACCGGGCGGACGTGGTCTTCTGCTGCGCGTTCTTGTTCTGTTCACTCATGGACACCGACTTGCCGCTGGCTCCCGCGGCAAACACGTCACGTGGCGCGGGCGGCTACCCGGCCGGGGCCGGTATCCGTTCCAGCACACCGCCCGCGAACACGTCGTACAGCGGCAGCGTTTCGAGGTGGACGTAACCGATGTGGCAGTCACAGGTGGTGAGGGGGCAGGGGCGGGGACGCAGTGCCTCACGGTAGCTGCCGTCGTAGAGGTTGCCGAGTTCGGCGCGGACGAAGTGGCAGCGGCGGACCGTGCCCTCCCCGTCGACCGAGATCACCGACTCCCCCGTGCGGCAGGGCAGGCCCGCGCTGGCGTGGGGGCGGCGGCTGTAGGGGAAGAGCGGGTCCAGCGCGGTCCACACGCCGGCCTCGGTGTCGTCGTAGGTGCGGCCCTCGGCGGCGTTGACCCACAGGTACACCTTCTCGGGCAGGTCGGCGCGCAGCCGCCGGGCCGCGTCGAGGTGCTCGGGCAGTCCGACGACGCCGACGCTGAACCGCACGCCGAGGCGGTCCAGTTCGCGGCACTTGGCCAGGAAGCGGTCGTAGGGGGTCTGGCCCGGGTGGTACGTGCACCACAGGGCGAGGGTGTCCAGGTCGGCGCCGGCCAGCCAGTCGGTGCGGCAGCTGAGGTTGGTCTGGATGGCGACGCGGCGGATGTGCGGCCGGTGGGACAGCCGGGTCAGGGTGCTGCGGTACCAGGAGCGGACCAGGCCCTCGCCCCAGGGGGTGAAGAGCAGGGAGAGCCGGTCGGTGGTCTGCGCGTCGGCCCAGTCGGCGAACCTCTCCAGGCGGGCGCGGTCCGCGCGCAGTTGCTCGCGGCTGTCGCGGCGCTTGGCGAAGGGGCAGTACGGGCAGTCGTAGTCGCAGGAGGCCAGCGGGCCCCGGTAGAGGAGGGTCAGGTCCATCGGCCGCGGTCTCACTTCCGCTCGTAGGCGGCCATGGCGGCCCGCACGGCCGGGGAGAACAGCTCCGGGCCGACGGCGTCGGAGTGGGCCAGGCCCTCGGGGGTCAGGCGCAGGCGCGTGGCGCCGGGACCGGTGTCCTCCTCCAGCCAGCCGCGGTCGGCGAAGCGGGACAGCTCGGCCGGGAAGTCGTCCGCCGGGGAGCGTCCGTCGAACCGGGCGCGGTAGTCGGCGGGGTCGAGGCCTTCCGCCTGGAGCAGGGACTGCAGCAGGTGCCGGCGGCGGGCCTCGTCGGTGTCGATGCGGCGGCCGTACTCGGCGTGGGCGAAGTCGGCGGCCGGGCGGGAGACGTAGTCGTCGACGATGCCGCGGATCTCGTGCATGCCGACGGCGTAGTCGAAGGAGTAGTGCAGGCCGGCGGTGTAGGAGCGGGCGCCGCAGCCGAGGCCGATCATGCCGTCGGTCTGGCAGGCGTGGTCGTCCGCGCCCTGCGGCGGGGCGTCCGCGCGGCGGAACATGCGCATGGACCGCTGTGCGTAGCCGTGGGCGAGGAGGTGGTCGCGGCCCAGGCGGTACAGGCGCAGCCGTTGTTCGTCCCA
Source organism: Streptomyces sp. 13-12-16 (assembly GCF_002114215.1). Lineage (GTDB taxonomy): Bacteria > Actinomycetota > Actinomycetes > Streptomycetales > Streptomycetaceae > Streptomyces. The sequence continues at coordinate 1,674 of NZ_NCTE01000191.1, forward strand.
GGCCGGGTCCGCCTCGCCGGCCCGGCGGCCGAGGCCGGTCAGGGGGCGTATGTAGAGGGGGTAGAGATAGAGCTCCTCGGGGCGCCAGGCGAGGGCCGCGTCCAGGGAGCGCAGCCAGGTGTGTTCCGTCTGGCCGTCGATGCCGTAGATCAGGTCGATGTTGAGGACGGGGATGCGGGCGTCGCGGACACGGCCGAGGGCCGCCTCGACGTCGGCGCGGCGCTGCGGCCGTACGGCGGCGCGGGCCTCGGTGTCGTCGAAGCTCTGCACGCCCAGGCTGAGGCGGGTGGTGCCGCGCGCTGCCAGCACATCCAGCCGGTCGGCGGTGGCCGTGGCGGGCGACGCCTCCACGGACAGCGGGACCGCGCGCAGGTCGGCGCCCATGCGGTGTTCCGCGATGTCGCACAGCCGCTGGAGTTCGGCGGCGGTGAGGAAGGTGGGGGTGCCGCCGCCG
>NZ_NCTE01000192.1 GCF_002114215.1 Streptomyces sp. 13-12-16
CCCGGATCGCCGTCGGCGTGTGCGGCGCCGTCGCGACCCTGCTGGTGGCCGCCGCCGCGGCCGAGGCGGTGCGCCGCGGCCGGATCCTGCGCGAGGCGCGGGCCGAGCACGACCGTCACCGTGCGTACCTGGAGTCCAGGATCGCCGCCCACGACACGGAGACGGACCACTTCATCAACCAGGTCACCCCCGCGGCCCTGAACCACCTGCACAGCGGCAACGACCCCGACGAGGTGCTGCGCGCCCTGCCCCGGCTCAACCCGGCCTGGCGGGACCTGCCGGAGTACCAGCTCCGGATGCTGCGGACGATGCTCAAGATCATCGACGACGAGGAGAACCTGCGCGACTCCGCCCAGCGCTCCTTCGTCAGCATCGCCCGCCGCGTCCAGGCGATCGTCCACCAGCAGGCCAAGGAACTCCGAGAGATGGAGGAGGACCACGGCCGCAACCCCGAGGTCTTCGACGACCTGCTGCGCATCGACCACGGCACCGCGCTGATCGGCCGCCTCGCCGACTCCATCTCCGTCCTCGGCGGCGGCCGTCCCGGACGCCAGTGGCCCAAGCCCGTCGCGCTCTACAGCGTGCTGCGCGGCGCCATGTCCCGCATCCTCGAGTACCGCCGCATCGACCTGAAGTCGATCGCCAAGATCAACATCAAGGGCATCTACGTCGAGCCGGTCATCCACGCCGCCGCCGAGATCCTCGACAACGCCACCCGCTACTCGCCGCCGACCTCCAAGGTGAGCGTCACCGCCACCGAGGTGCAGACCGGCGTCGCCATCGAGATCGAGGACGCCGGCGTCAGCCTCGACGAGCAGGCCCGCGCCCGCATCGAGGGCATCCTCGAACAGGCCCAGAAGGGCACCGACCTCCAGGAGATCGGGGAGAACCCGCGCCTCGGCCTCGCCGTCGTCGGCCGCCTCTGCACCGCCTTCAACATGCAGGTCTCGCTGCGCGCCTCCGCCTACGGCGGCGTCCGCGCCGTCCTCGTCGTACCCAGCGAGATGATCACCGACGAGCCCGGCGTGGGCCTGGCCCACGGCATCGGGGCGACCTCCGTGCCCCGCCCGGTCGACGCCCTGCCGGGCCCGGAGCGCACCCCCAAGAAGCGCCGCCCCACCAGCCCCCGCATCCCCGCCACCGTCTCCATGGAGGACGACGTCCCCGAGGTCACCGAGTGGACCGCGGGCGGACTGCCGCAGCGCCGCAGCCGGGTGAAGACCCCGCTGGCCCAGCGGTACGCCGAGCAGGCGGCCGCCGAACGGGCCGAGCGGGAGGCCAGGGAACGGGGCGAGGAGTACCACGACATCTGGGCCAGGCCCGAGCCCGAGAAGAAGCAGGACGACCGCGAACCCGGGCTGTGGGTCGACGCCTTCTGGGAGGGCATGCGCAAGGGCCTCGACCCGGGCGTCCCCACCACCGACTTCACCCGGAACCCGACCGCCTACCTGCATCTCATCAACGAACCGGCCCGCACCGAGGCCGATGACGAGGGGGACCTCAAGTGATCCAGCAACGAGCCAACTTCGACTGGATGCTCAAGGAGCTCGCCGACGGCGTACCCGGCGTCGAGATGATCGTGGTGCTCTCCGCCGACGGCCTGCGCATCGCCCGCTACGGCGGCGAGCCGGACGCCGCCGACCGGGTCGCCGCGGCCTGTGCGGGCGTACAGAGCCTCGCCGGGGCCGTCGCCCAGGAACTCCCGTACGGCAACGGCGAGATGAAGATGGTGCTCATCGAGATCAACGAGGGCTACTTCTACCTGATGGCGGCCGGCGCCAACGCCTACCTCGCGGTGCTCTCCGACATGACCTGCGAACCGGGCCGCATGGGCGGCATGATGCGCGACCTCGTCGTCCGCATCGGCGCCCATCTGACCAGTCCGCCCCGACGGAACGGGCAGACCGTATGACTCCTCCGCAACGCCAGAGGCGCTTCCCCCAGGACGGCCCCCCTCCGCAGCCGGCCGCACCGGCCGGGAAGGAGGGCGAGGGCGGCAACCCGGAGCGGCTGTACGTCGTCACCGGACCGGACGGCGAACGCGCCGACCTCGATCTCGTCACGCTGATCGTGGCCGGCTCCCCGGACCCCCCGCCCTCCGCCGGTCCCGAGCAGGCGGCGCTGCTCCGGCTCTGTGCCGCCCCCCTGTCCGTGGCCGAACTGTCGGCCTATCTCAACCTGCCGTTCAGCGCGGTGACCGCGCTGCTCACCGAGATGCTGGCGGCGGAACTGGTCCAGGCGCGCTTCCCGATCGTCCGCAAGGCGCTGCCCGACCGTTCCCTTCTCGAAGCGGTGATGCATGGACTTCAAAGGCTCTGAGACCATCCCGGGCCCCCGCGCCGAGGACCAGTTGCCGCACACGGCACAGGCCGCGGTGAAGATCGTGATCGTGGGCGGATTCGGGGTCGGCAAGACGACCATGGTCGGCTCGGTCAGCGAGATCAAACCGCTGACCACCGAGGAGACCATGACGCAGGCCGGCGTCGGGGTCGACGACAACTTCGGTTCCGCGTCCAAGACGGCCACCACGGTCGCCATGGACTTCGGCCGCATCAAGATCACGGAACAGCTGGTGCTGTACCTGTTCGGCACCCCCGGCCAGGAGCGCTTCTGGTTCCTGTGGAACGGGCTGTTCGAGGGGGCGCTCGGCGCGGTCGTGCTGGTCGACACCCGCCGCCTCGAGGTCAGCTTCGACGTCATGGGGCGGCTGGAGGAACGCGGCGTGCCGTTCGTCGTCGCGGTCAACTCCTTCCCGGACGCCCCGCGTTACCCCGTCGCGGACCTGCGGTCCGCCCTCGACCTGTCCGAGCAGATCCCGATCATGGAGTGCGACGTGCGGCGCCGTGCCTCCAGCCGTGACGTGCTGATGACCCTGATGCGGTTCCTGCACTCGCTCGCCATGACGGGCTCGCTCACCTGACCCCCGGGATCCCTCTCCCGCACCGGACCCCGCTTTCCCCCTCGGAGCGACCACTGTGACGCCTGAACCCACCTCCCTGACGGGAGACTCCCCGACCGGGACGGACGCCCCCCGGCCCGGCCCGCCCCCCGGCTGCCCCGCGCACGGCAAGGGCCCCGGCGGGCTGAGCCGGCTGCACGAGTCGGAGGACCTGAAGAAGCTGTACGAGGAACTGCGGGCCGAACACGGTCCGGTGGCACCCGTGCTGATCCACGACGACGTGCCGATGTGGGTGGTCCTCGGCCACGCGGAGAGCCAGCAACTGGTGCGCACCCCCGCGCAGTACTGCAAGGACAGCCGCATCTGGTCCGCGCTCGGGGACGGACTGGTCAAGCCCGACCATCCGCTGATGCCGCACATCGCCTGGCAGCCGATGTGCGCCCACGCCGAGGGAGACGAGCACCGGCGGCTGCGCGGCGCCATCGACGCCGCCGTGGCGGCCACCGACTTCCGCGGTCTGCGCCGGCACGTCAACCGCAGCGTGCAGCGCGTCGTCAACCGGTTCTGCGAGGCGGGCGAGGCCGAGCTGGTCGGTCAGTACGCCGAGCACCTGCCGATGGCCGTGATGTGCCACGTCCTCGGCATGCCCGACGAGTACGACGACCGGATGGTCGAGGCCGCCCGCGACATGATCAGGGGCACCGAGACCGCGATCGCCAGCAACGCCTACGTCATGGAGGCCCTGGAACGCCTCACGGCCCGCAGCCGGGCCCATCCGCTGGACGACTTCACCGGCCACCTCGTCAGGCACCCCGCCGGACTGACCGACGAGGAGGTCGCCCAGCACCTCCGAGTGGTGCTCATCGCCGCCTACGAGGCCACCGCCAACCTCCTCGCCAACGTGCTGCGCCAGGTGCTGATCGACCCGCGCTTCCGCTCCCAGCTCAACGGCGGCCAGATGACCGTGCCCCAGGCGGTGGAGCAACTGCTCTGGGACGAACCACCGTTCAGCACCATCTTCGCCTACTACGCCAAGCAGGACACGGAGCTCGGCGGGCAGCGCATCCGCAAGGGCGACGGCCTGCTCTTCGCGCCCGCGCCGGCCAACGTCGACCCCCGTGTGCGCCCCGACCCGACCGCCGACATGCAGGGCAACCGCTCGCACCTCGCCTTCGGCGGCGGCACGCACGAGTGCCCCGGCCAGGACATCGGCCGCGTGATCGCCGAAGTCGGTGTCGACGCGCTGCTCATGCGGCTGCCCGACGTCGAACTGAGCATCAGTGAGGAGCAGTTGACCTTCACCGAGTCCATCGCCTCACGGCATCTCGTGGAGCTGCCCGTCCACTTCACGCCCCGGCCGCAACAGGACGTGCTGCTGCGGCCCAGCCACGAGAACGACGCGCCCCCGCAGCAGGACTGGCGCATCGGCGTGACCCGGCCGGCGGCCACGGTGTCCCCGGTGCTGCCCGAGCCGAGCGGCGGGCCGCCCGTTCCGCAGTCCGTGCCGTCCTCCGCGCCGGTGCCGCCGCCGGTGACGGAACCCGCCCCGCCGCGGGGTGCCTGGCAGCGCTTCCTGCGCTGGTGGCGCGGTTACTGACCGGCCGCCCAGTCCTCGTACGAGGACCATGCCGCGAGCATCCGGCCGCTGGTGAACCGGTGCTCCACGCCCGTCACCGGATCGGTGAACTCCAGCTTCCGCGCCAGCAGTTGCAGCGGACGCCGGAAGTCACCGGCCGGGACGGGGGCGGCCACCTCGGGGTACAGCGGATCACCGAGGATCGGCACGCCCAGGGTGTTCATGTGCACCCGTAGCTGATGGGTCTGTCCGGTGCCGGGCACCAGCCGGTACCGGCCGAGGCCGTCGGCCCGGTGGGCGGCGAGTTCGACGCGGGTCACCGCGTTCGGCTCGCCCTCGACCTCTTCGGCGGTCAGCACCCCGCGCTCCTTCACGATCCGGCTGCGTACGGTCCGGGGCAGGTCCAGTGCCGGGTCGTACGGGGCGACGGCCTCGTACTCCTTGTGCACCAGCCGGTCGCGGAACAGCGTCTGGTAGGCCCCGCGCTCCTCGGGCCGTACCGTGAACAGCACCAGGCCCGCGGTGAGCCGGTCCAGGCGGTGCGCGGCGCCCAGCTCCGGGACGCCCAGCTCACGGCGGAGCCGGGCGAGCGCGGTCTGGGTGACGTGGCTGCCGCGCGGGGTGGTGGCCAGGAAGTGGGGCTTGTCGACGACGACGATGTGCTCGTCCCGGTGGACGACCTCCAGGGGGAACGGCACCGGGACCTCGACGGGCGGCTCACGGTGGAACCACACGAACATGCCGGGTGCGTACGGGGTGTCCGCCGGTACGGACCGTCCGTCCGCCCCGACGATCAGGCCCGCGGCGAACATCCCGTCCACGACCCCGGGGCCGGCGGCCGAGAGCCGCTGCGCCAGGTGCTCCCGCACCGTGGCCCACCGTTCCCCGGCGGGCAGCCGGACCCGTACCGGGTCCACACCGTCGCGCTGCGGCAGGGGGGAGGGCGGGATCGGCCGTCTGCGTCTCACACCGGGCAAGCGTACGGGGCCGCTCAGTCGTGGTTCCCGGTCGCCCGTCTCAGCTCCGCCTCGACCTCGTGGAGCGGTCTGCCCTCGGCCCGGGCGTACTCGGTCACCGCGAGGCGGACGTCACGGGCGAGGTCGCGCCAGGCCCGCCAGGCGGTCTCCCAGGTGGTGGTCTGGCGCTCGCTCCACTTGGTCCGGGTGGGCGGGCCGTAGGCGTCCCGCAGTTGCCGGACCCGGGAGTGTGCCTCGTCCGCCGCGCGCTGCTTGGCCACGAGTTCGTCGAAGGTGTGTGCCACGCGGCCGGATCCTGGGGCAGTGCCCCGGCTTTGGCCGGCCCGCCACGCCGCCGGTCGTGGCCAGGCGAGCCACGGTTCACCTGATCGGCCCGCTGGGGTGGGTGGGTGGGTGCCTCGGCGTGGGTATGAGCCGGGGGCTGCGCAACCCGGCGCGTTATGGGGTGCCCCGCGTTGGTGCGGGCCGGGGGTGCTTGCGCGGTCCGGCGTTTGCGGGGTGCCTCCCCCGGAGGGGGTACCCCCAGCGCCCTGGGGGCACCTCCCAGGCCGTTCAGGCACTGGGGGAGACACGACTGCCCGCGGAGGGCGGTGGCGGGGGTGGCCGCTCGCGGTGGATGGCGTGTCCGCGTTCCCGGTCTCACCGAGGAACGTGATCCGCGGCAGTCCGAGGACGGACGCCCCCGGCCCGCCCACCGGCCGCAGGTGTTGCGGCAAGCCCGTCGGGCGGGGGTCAGACGGAGGTCTCCGCGCCTTCCTGCTCGGCCTCGATGCGGGCGTTCCAGTCGCGCTTGGAGGCCTGCCAGCCGTCCTCGTTGTGACCGAGGCGCCAGTAACCGGAGATCGACAGGTCCTCGCGCGGAACGCCGCGCTCGACCCGCAGCAGACGGCGCAGCTCCTTCACGAAGTGGGCCTCGCCGTGGACGAAGGCGTGCACCCGGCCCTCCGGGAAGTCGAGGCTCCGGACGGCCTCCACCAGGGCCTCGCCGACGGGCCGGGCGCCGCGGTGCAGCCAGCGGACCTCCACATCGGAGTCGATCTTCTGCTCCTCGTCGGGGCCGGAGACCTCCACGAAGGCGAACGCCCTGGCGCCGTGCGGCAGCGCCTCCAGCGAGCGGGCGATCGCGGGCAGCGCGCTCTCGTCGCCGACGAGCAGGTGCCAGTCGGCGGCCGGGTCGGGCGCGTAGGCGCCGCCGGGCCCCATGAACCGGACGACCTCGCCCGGCCGGACGTTCGCCGCCCAGGGGCCGGCCAGGCCCTCGTCGCCGTGGACCACGAAGTCCAGGGTCAGCTCACGGTGCTCGGCGTCCCACTGGCGCACCGTGTACGTCCGGGTCACCGGCCACTGCTCGCGCGGGAACTCCGCACGGATGCGCTGGAGGTCGAAGGGCTCCGGATACGTCGCACCCACGGCCGGGAACAGCAGCTTGACGTAGTGATCGGTGCAGGTGTCCGCCGAGAAATCGGAGAGCCCCTGACCACCGAGCACCACGCGCTGCATGTGCGGGGTCAGCCGCTCGGTGCGGACGACCTCGGCGGTGTGCGGCGCGCGGGGCGCGCGTACCGGTCGCTCTGCCATGAGGAGCCTCCCAGCTGTCACAGTTAGGGTTACCTAAGTTAGCACCTCGGTCCCGGTCGACGCCCCGTCGGCGGACATTCCGCCCGGTTCAGCGATGTGTGCGGCTCACGCAGAGAGGGTCGTCAGCAGGCGCTGCAGCGAGCCGCCCAGACCCCAGCGGGCGGCCAGGGACTCCACCCCGGCCGGGTCGCGCGGCCCGTGCGGCAGCGTCGTGTCGACGTCCGGGAGCGGGACGTCGTCCGCGACCCGGACGACCTTGGGGGCGACCGCGAGATACGGCCGCGCCTCGTCCAGACGCCTGCGCTGCGACGGCGTGAGCTTGGCCCGCGGGTCGTCCACGGCCGCCAGGATCCCGGCCAGGTCGCCGAACTCGGCCAGCAGCTTGGCCGCCGTCTTCTCCCCGATGCCCGGCACGCCCGGCAGACCGTCGCTCGGATCACCGCGCAGCAGCGCCAGATCCGCGTACCCCCTGCCGTCCACCCCATACTTCTCGCGCAGCACGGCCCCGTCGGTCACCTGGAGCGTGCCGACGCCCTTCAGCGGATACAGCACGCGCACCCCGCGCGCGTCGTCCACCAGCTGGTAGAGGTCGCGGTCACCGGTGACGATGTCGACCGGTCCGCCGGCGCGGCCGGTGAACGTGCCGATCACGTCGTCCGCCTCGTACCCCGCGACCCCCACCCGCGCGATGCCCACCGCGTCGAGCACGCTCTCGATGACCGGCACCTGCGGGGACAGCGTGTCGGGCACCTCCTCCTCGTCCGGGCCCGTCGGGCGCTCCTCGGCGACGCGGTGGGCCTTGTAGGAGGGGATCAGCTCCACCCGCCACTTCGGACGCCAGTCGGCGTCCATGCAGGCGACCAGGTGGTCGGGGCGGTGGTCCTTGACCAGGCGGTCGATGAAGTCGAGCAGTCCGCGCACGGCGTTCACCGGGGTGCCGTCCGGGGCCCTGACGGACTCCGGGACGCCGAAGTAGGCGCGGAAGTACAGGGAAGCGGTGTCTAGGAGCATGAGTCGTCCGGTCACGGACCGCATCATGCCGTACACCGCTGACAGCGCGGGTGCGTCGGTGTGGGCCGGGGTGGTCCCCGCAGTCCGGCGCTCGCGGGCGCCTTCCCCGGAGGGGGCGCCCGCGCCCACCCGTGCCGCCCGGCGACACGACCGCCCACGGTTGCGTATGACGCAACAAGTTGCTTCCTGCGCCATGTGTGTGAGGCGTCACACGAAGACGTTTGCCCTGTGCAAAACCGGGGAGGCGCGGCCCCGGAGCGATGCCGGTTACAGATTCAACTGTTGTGGACCGCGTGAGCCGTCCGCCGGGCATCGCTTCTGCCATTTGCCGTCGAGACAAGAGGTACGCGTGTCATCCAGGCTTGAGGCCGAGCATCTGTTCAAGGTGTTCGGCAGACGACCGGACCAGGCGGTCGAACGACTGCGCCAGAAGAAGACCGACCGGGAGGAGCTGCGCGCCGACGGCACCACCGCCGCCGTCATCGACGCCTCGTTCACGGTGGAGCCGGGCGAGATCTTCGTCGTCATGGGCCTGTCGGGGTCCGGCAAGTCCACCCTGCTGCGCATGCTGAACGGCCTGCTGGAGCCCACCGCCGGACATGTGCGCTTCGGCGGCCAGGACCTGACCGCGCTGCCCGACCGGGAGCTGCGCCGGGTCCGCTCCCAGAAGATCAGCATGGTCTTCCAGCACTTCGCGCTGTTCCCGCACCGCAGCGTCCGCGACAACGCCGCCTACGGTCTTGAAGTGCAGGGCGTGCCCCGCGCCGAGCGCGAACGCCGCGCCGACGAGGCGCTCGCCCTGTGCGGCCTGGCCGGCTGGGAGAAGTCGTGGCCGGACGAGCTGTCGGGCGGCATGCAGCAGCGCGTGGGTCTCGCCCGCGCGCTCGCCACCGACGCCGACCTGCTGCTGATGGACGAGTCCTTCAGCGCCCTCGACCCGCTGATCCGCCGCGACATGCAGGACCAGCTCCTCGAACTGCAGAAGACCCTGAAGAAGACGATCGTCTTCATCACCCACGACCTCAACGAGGCCATGCGCCTGGGTGACCGGATCGCGGTGATGCGCGACGGCCGCATCGTGCAGATCGGCACCGCGCAGGACATCCTGATCCGCCCCGCCAACGACTACGTCGCCTCCTTCACCCAGGACGTCGACCGCTCCCGCGTGCTCACCGCCGGCGCCGTGATGGACCGCGAGGTCCGCGGCGACGAGGCCGACTGCGGCTGCGAGACCGCGACGCCCGGCACGCCGTTCACCGACCTGTGCGCGATCAGCGCCCGCGTACCGCACCCGGTGGCGGTGCTGGACGGGGAGGGCGCACTCGTCGGGGTCGTGCCCCGGCAGCGCCTCGTCGGTTTCCTCGGCGACGAGGAGTCCGACCCCGGGGTCTGCGACACCCCGCGCGACAAGGGCGGCGAGAAGGTGATGGCCCGTGCCTAGGATTCCGCTCGGCGACTGGGTCAACAGCGCCGTCGACTGGCTGCTCGACAACGTCAGCTGGCTGTTCGACTTCTTCAAGGCCGTCTTCACCGGCGCCTACGACGGTGTCAACGCCGTCCTCCAGGCCCCCGAACCGCTGATCCTCTGCGGCATCCTCGCGGTCATCGCCTTCTGGCTGCGCGGCACCTTCGCCGGTGTCCTCACCTTCCTCGGTTTCGCCTTCCTCGACTCCATGGAGCTGTGGGAGGACTCGATGGTGACGCTGGCGCTGGTCATCGTCGCCACGGTGATCGCGCTGGTCGTATCGGTGCCGGTGGGCATCTGGGCGGCCCGCTCGGACCGGGTCAGCGCCGTGGTCCGGCCGGTCCTGGACTTCATGCAGACGCTGCCCGCGATGATCTACCTCATCCCGGCGATCCTGTTCTTCGGGACCGGCTCCGCCCCGGGCATCGTCGCCACCCTGATCTTCGCGCTCGCCCCGGGCGTGCGCATGACCGAGCTGGGCATCCGCCAGGTCGACAAGGAGCTGGTCGAGGCGGCCGAGGCGTTCGGCACCACCCCCCGCAACACCCTGCTGCGCGTGCAGCTGCCGCTGGCGCTGCCCACGGTGATGGCGGGCGTCAACCAGGTCATCATGCTCGGCCTGTCCATGGCCGCGATCGCCGGCATGGTCGGCACCGGCGGACTCGGCGGCGCGGTCATCGAGGCCATCGGGCAGCTCAACATCGGTCTCGGCGCCGAGTCCGGCATCGCCATCGTCATCCTGGCGATCTACCTGGACCGCATGACCAGCGCCCTGGGCACCCAGGTCTCCCCGCTCGGCCGCCGCGCCGCCGCCAAGGCACGCTCCGCGCAGGGCTTGAAGATCTGGTCCTACCGGCCCCGCCCGCAGGTCGCCGTGATCGGTGTCGTCGTCCTCGCCCTGGTCGCGGGCGGCATGGGGATCTTCGGCGGCAGCGGCTCCAGGACCGCCACCACCGCCGACGGCGAGAAGGTCGGCGACGGCAAGAAGATCACCATCGGTTACATCCCCTGGGACGAGGGCGTCGCCTCCACCTTCCTGTGGAAGGAGATCCTGGAGCAGCGCGGTTTCGAGGTCGAGGCCAAGCAGTTCGAGGCCGGCCCGCTCTACACCGCCCTCGCGCAGGGCAACATCGACTTCCAGACGGACGCCTGGCTGCCCACCACCCACGAGGCGTACTGGAAGAAGTACGGCGAGCAGCTCGACGACCTCGGCTCCTGGTACGGCGAGACGTCGCTGGAGCTGACCGTCCCGTCGTACATGGAGGACGTCGACAGCCTGGAGGACCTCAAGGGCAAGGCCGGCCTCTTCGACGGGGAGATCACCGGCATCGAGTCCAGCGCCGGCATGATGGGCCTGCTGAAGAGCAAGGTCCTCGAGGAGTACGGCCTGGACGAGGAGTACAAGGTCGTCGACAGCTCCACCCCGGCGATGCTGGCCGAGCTCAAGCGGGCCTACAGCAAGAAGGAACCGGTCGTCGTCACGCTCTGGTCGCCGCACTGGGCGTACAGCGACTACGACCTGAAGAAGCTGAAGGACCCCAAGGGAAGCTGGGGCAAGGGCGACGGCGTGCACACGGTGTCGCGCAAGGGCTTCGCCGGCGACAACCCGCTCGTCGGGAAGTGGCTGAAGGACTTCTCGATGACCGAGAAGGAACTCACCGGCCTGGAAGCCGAGATCAACAAGGCCGGCAAGGGCAGGCAGCAGGACGCCGTCCGCACCTGGCTGAAGGCCAACCCCGGCGTGGTCGACAAGCTGGCCCCGGTCGAGTCCGGCTCCGGCGGCACCCCCGCCGAGGCGAAGCGGCCGCTGGACGTGGCCTGGTTCCCCTGGGACGAGGACATCGCCGTCACCTACCTGTGGAAGAACGTCCTGGAGCGGCGCGGCTACGAGCTGAACCTCAAGCAGATGGAGGTCGGCCCGGTCTACACCGGCCTCGCCTCCGGTGACCTCGACCTCAACTTCGACGCCTGGCTGCCGTACGCGCAGAAGAACTACTGGGACAAGAGCAAGGACGACCTCACCGACCTGGGCACCTGGTACGAGCCCACCTCGCTGGAGATCGCCGTCCCCTCGTACGTCAAGGACGTCGAGTCCCTGGAGGACCTCAAGGGCAAGGCCGACCTGTTCGACGGGCGGATCATCGGCATCGAGCCCGGCACCGGCGAGATGCAGCTGCTCAAGAACGAGGTCATGCCGGGCTACGGCCTGGAGGACGAGTACGAGGTCGTCGACGGCTCCACCCCGGCGATGCTGGCCGAGCTCAAGCGAGCCCTCGCCAAGAAGGAGCCGGTCGCGGTCACCCTGTGGTCGCCGCACTGGGCCTACAGCGAGTACGAGCTGACCAAGCTGAAGGACCCCAGGAAGGCCTTCGGTGAGGGCAACACGATCCGCACCATCGCGAGCAAGAAGTTCCCCGAGCAGTACCCCGAGCTCACGAAGTGGATCAAGGGCTGGCACATGAGCGAGGACGAGCTGGGCAGCCTGGAGGCCGAGATCAAGAACCGCGGCCAGGGTCACGAGGAGGAGGCCGTCGCCGCCTGGCTGGAGGAGCACCCGGACATGGTGGAGCGGATGACCCCGCGGTAGAAGGCTCCGAGGCGACCGCCGTACCGCCCGCCCCTCGGGCATGTCCGGAACCGGACGGGAACACGGTAGGAATCCGGACAACCACGCGGCGCGATGCCCTCCCCGGAGCTCCTGGTGACCTTTCGCCGGGTGAGGGGAACAATGGCGGGAACACCCCTTATCGCGCACGGGGGGAACCGAGGGGCCCACGGGGCGGCCGGCGTGAACCGGCGGGTCGGCGCCGGTCGCGTGTGACGGCGACGTGACGGGCGCCTGAAACGGTTTGCCGAACATGCGTAGGGTGCAGACAACTCACGAGAAGGAGTGCGCCGGGTCCGCGGCGCACGGGGTGCGGGACGATCGGCGGAGGAGGGAGCCGGAGCGATGGGCGACCACAAGGAACAGCCCTTGCGGGTGGGCGCGGCCGTGCGGCGACGACGCCGTGCGCTGGACCTCACCCTCGCCGTCGTGGCCGAGCGCAGCGGCCTGTCGGTCCCGTTCCTCAGCCAGATCGAGAACGAGCGGGCGCGTCCCAGCCAGAGCTCCCTGGAGAAGGTCGCCGACGCCCTGCGCACCACCGCCGTGGAGCTCCTCGCCGCCGCCGACCCGGCGTGCAGCGTGGACGTCGTCCGCGCCGAGGGCACCGAGCCGTGGACGGAACCGCGGGTGCGCTCCCTGGTGCGCGGTCATCACCAGATGCACGCCTCCGAGTTCACCGGCGACCATGACGCCGGCCGCGAACTGCAGTTCCGCAACGACCAGTTGATGTTCGTGGCGGACGGTGCGGTGGAGATCGAGGCGGAGGGCCGCGCGTACCGCCTCGGCCGCGGCGACACCCTGTACCTCACCGGAGGCGTCCGGCACCGCTGGCGGGCCACGGTCCCGGAGACACGGCTGCTGGTCGTCGCCGTCGCCGAGCACATCGAGGCGCTGCGGGACAAGCCCCGCCGATGAGTCCCGCCAGGGTCGTCTCCCTCGTCCCGTCGCTCACGGAGGCCGTGGCGCTCTCCGCCCCCGGCTCCCTGGCCGGCGCCACCGACTGGTGCACGCACCCGGCCGGGCTGGACGTCGTACGCGTCGGAGGCACGAAGAACCCGAAGGCCGACCGGATCGTCGCCCTCGCCCCCGATCTGGTGATCGCCAACGAGGAGGAGAACCGCGAGAGCGACCTGGCGGCCCTGCGCGCGGCGGGCCTCGACGTGCTGGTGACCGAGGTACGGACGCTGCCCCAGGCCTTCCACGAGCTGGACCGGGTGCTCACGGCGTGCGGGGTGCGGGCCCGCCCCCGCTGGCTGGACGAGGCCGAGGCGGCCTGGGCGGCGCCGCCGACGCCCGCGGAGCGCCGGACGGCGGTCGTGCCCGTCTGGC
>NZ_NCTE01000193.1 GCF_002114215.1 Streptomyces sp. 13-12-16
TCCAGGGCCCGGCGGTCGCCGGCCGCCTCGGCCCGCGCGTGGGCGACCGCCACCAGGCAGGTCGGCTTCCCCTCGCCGATGTCCCCGCCCGTCGGCTTGCCGGTGCGCCGCGGATCCCCGAAGACGTCGTCGAGGTCGTCGCGGAGCTGGAACGCCGTGCCCACACAGCGCCCGGCCGCGCACAGGGCCGCCGCGGTGCCGTCGTCCGCACCCGCGAGCGCGGCACCGAGGGCGATCGGCCGTTCGACCGAGTACAGGGCGCTCTTGACACGGGCGGTGCGCAGCGCGCGCGGCAGGGAGCGCGACCCCGTCGCCTGGCCGTGCAGGTCCAGGTACTGGCCGGCCACCATCTCCGTGCGCATGTCGCTCCAGATCCGGCGCACCGCCCGCCCGCCGTCCCCTTCGAGCGGCGTCTCGGCCAGGAGGTCGTCGGCCCACACGAGCGCCAGATCGCCGGCGAGGATCGCGGTCCCGTCGCCGAGGCGCCCGGCCCGTCCCGCCGGTGCCGCGTCCGCGTACTGGGCGGCGACGTCGACGTGGAACGTGGGCCGCGCACGACGCAGCGCGGAACCGTCCATCACGTCGTCGTGGACCAGCGCGCAGGTCTGCAGGAGTTCGAGCGCCGCACCGATCCGCAGGGCCGCCCCGACCGTGGCGGCTCCCTCGCCACCACAGGCGCGCAGCGCCCACCACAGGAAACGCGAACGGGTGCGCTTGCCACCCGTACGGGTGAAGTGCGCGACACGTCCGGCCACATCGTCGCCGAACAGCGGGTCCACGTCACGTGCGCGGGCCACCCGGTCGGCCAGCACGTGATCGAGTACGCGGCCGACCGCGCCGGACACGTCCCGGTCCACGGCGGAGGCGTCCTCGGTGCCCGTCGCCGGGTGCCCGACGAGCCGTGGCCCCGCCGTGCCGTGCTCCTCGGCCTGTGTGCGGCCCATTCCGGTTCCTCTCGTCCCGAACACCGAACGTTCCCTCGCCCACGCCTTTCCGCTCGCGCACCGCACGCGGATGCGGCACGGGCGGGAGCGGTCCGGCGTATGCCGCCGCATGCCTTCCCTCTGTGCCCCCTCGTCTCACCGGCAGCGATCCGTCACACGTCCGAGTGACCCGCATCCGATCGGGCACACAGGCAGGAATGCTGGCGAGGTGCGTGTGTGCCGAGGAGCGGGAGGAGCGTGCCGTCGTGCTGGACGCCGACGTGGCGATCGTCGGGGCGGGAGCCGCCGGGCTGTCCCTGGCCCACCGCCTGTCGCGGCCCGTGCCGGGAACCCGGGCACCGTCGGTCGTCCTGGTGGACGCCCCGCCCGGCCCGATGCGTCCCCCGCGCCGTACCTGGTGCTTCTGGGAAGCGGGCGCGGGCCGTTTCGACGCCGCCGTCACGGCGGCCTGGCGGCACCTGCGGGTGCGTCCGCCTTCCGGCCGGGCGGCCGAGGGGGACATCGCGCCGCTGCGCTACAAGATGATCCGGTCCGACGACTTCGAGCACCTGGTCGGCCACGACCTGGCCGGCAGCCCGGCCGTCCGCCGGCTGGAGGCGACCGTCGAGACCGTGGAGGACGTGCTCGAAGGAGCCCTGGTCCGGCTGCGGGACACCGGCGCCCGCGCCCGCTCCCTGCGGGTCCGCTGGGTGTTCGACTCACGTCCCCCGGGCAGCCTGCCGGCCGCCCGCACCACCCTGCTGCAGCACTTCCACGGCTGGTTCGTCCGCACCGCCCGCCCGGTCTTCGACCCGCGGACCGCCGACCTGATGGACTTCCGCACCCCCCAGCCCGCCGACGGACTGTCCTTCGGCTACGTCCTGCCCGTCGGCTGCCACGAGGCGCTGGTGGAGTACACCGAGTTCTCCCGGCGCCCCCTCACCGCCGACGGCTACGAGGCGGCGGTACGGCAGTACACCGAGGACGTACTCCGGCTGGGGGAACTGCGGATCCTGTCCACCGAGACGGGCGTCATCCCGATGACCGACGCCCCGATCCCCCGCCGGGTCGGTGCCTCCGTCTTCCGCATCGGTGCCGCGGGCGGCGCCACCCGCCCCTCGACCGGCTACACCTTCGCCGGGATCCAACGGCAGACGAGGGCCGTCGCCGACGCCCTCCGCCAGGGCCGCGTTCCCGTACCGCCCCCCGCCCATTCGGCCCGTTCCCGGGCCATGGACGCCGTCCTGCTGCGCGCCCTGGACAGCGGCCGGGCCGACGGACCCGCGCTGTTCTCCCGCCTCTTCACCCGTGTGCCCATGCGGCGCCTGCTGCGCTTCCTGGACGGCCGCACCCGGCTCCACGAGGACCTCGCCGTCGGCCTGCACGCCCCCGTCGGCCCCATGCTCCGCTCGGCGCTGGAACTGCCCGCCCTGCCCCGCCGCCCCTTCGACGGCCCCTGATCCGGCCCTTCTGCACCAGGAGACCGCATGACCGTGCTGCGCGACGAGAAGCTCGCCGCCGCGTTCGACCACGCCGCCCGCGGCTACGACACCCTGGTGGCCGCCAACCCCGGCTACCACGCCCACCTCCGCCGCTCGGCACGCCGCCTGGGACTGCCGCGGCGGGGCGAGGGACTGCGCGTCCTGGACCTCGGCTGCGGCACCGGCGCGTCGACCGCCGCGCTCTCCACGGTGCTGCCGGGCGCGCGGATCGTGGCCGTGGACGCCTCCGCCGGCATGCTCGAACGGGCCGCCGCCAAGAACTGGCCGGACGGTGTGACCTTCGTACGGGCACCGGCGGAAGGGCTGGCGGAGGCCGGGGTGGAGGGCCCCTTCGACGCGGTGTTCGCGGCCTACCTCCTGCGCAACGTCGCCGACCCGGACGCCGTGCTCACCACCGTGCGCGCACTGCTGGCCCCCGGCGGGAGACTGGGCGTGCACGAGTACACGCTCGGCGGACGCCGCGCGGACCGCGTGGTGTGGGACCTGGTGTGCCGCGGCATCGTCCAGCCGGCGGCCGGCGTGCTCGGGGACGCCGAGCTCTACCGCCATCTGCGGCGCAGCGTCCTGGAGTTCGACACCGCCGGACGTTTCGCCGGCCGGCTGCGCGCGGCCGGCTTCGAAGCGGTGCGCACGCTGCCCCTGCCGGGATGGCAGACGGGCATCACCCACACCTTCGTCGGCCGACGGCCCCGCACGGAGAGCGAGGACGAGGGATGACCCCCTCCCGCCGCCCGGACGCCACCCGGCACGGCCGGGACCG
>NZ_NCTE01000019.1 GCF_002114215.1 Streptomyces sp. 13-12-16
AGGCCGCCCCGGCACCCGGCGGAGTGCCGGGCCCGCGCACGTAGGCTGCACGCCATGACCGACCCCGCTCCCGAGCCCCCGGCCGACCCCGTCTCCACCTGGCACCGGCTGGCCGGCGCCGCCGTGCTGCTCGACGGCTTCCACGCCCTCAAGCACGCCGTGCGCTTCGGGGCCGAGGTCCCGGTGGCGCTCACCGCGGACCGGGCCGGCGCGCTCGCCCTCGCCGATGAGCTGGCCGGGGACGTGCGGGAGGCGCTGGCGGAGCTGCTGACCGAGGTGCCCCACGGGACGTACGCCGCTCTCGTGCCGCGCCCGCATCCCACCGCCGTGGCCGCCCTGGCCGTACGCCCCTCCCGCGCGGGCAACCTGGAGAAGCTGGCGCACACCCCGCGCACCACCCCCGTGGTGGTCCTGGACAACCCGCGCAACCTCGGCAACGCGGGCGCGGTGATCCGGCTGGCCGCCGGTTTCGGGGCGACCGGGGTCGTCACCACCGGCACGCTCGACCCCTGGCACCCCACCGTCGTGCGCGGCGGGGCGGGGCTGCACTTCGCCACCGCCGTGGAACGGCTGCCCGTGGCGGAGCTGCCGTCCGGGCCGGTCTTCGCGCTCGACCCGGAGGGCGAGGACATCCGCTCGCTGAAGCTCCCGGACGACGCGCTGCTCGCCTTCGGCTCCGAGCGCAGCGGACTGTCGGCGGAGCTCCGCGCGCGGGCCGACCACCTGGTGGCGCTGCCGATGCGCCCCCAGGTCTCCAGCTACAACCTCGCGACCAGTGTGGCCATGACGCTGTACCACTGGAGCGCCACCGGGGGCGCACCCTCCTGAAACGGCGTCCTACGCCTCCCGGCGCACCTCGACCACCCGGAACCGGTTGGCCACGAACGCGCCGTCGCACAGGGCCGCGTTGGCCGCCGGGTTGCCGCCGGAGCCGTGGAAGTCGGAGAAGGCGGCCGTCTGGTTGACGTACACCCCGCCGGTGAGGTTCAGGGAGAGCTGGGCGGCCTCCTCCAGGCAGACCTCCCGCACCGTCTCCTCGACCTCCGGGGAGGTCGTGTACGCGCCGACCGTCATCGCGCCCTTCTCTCGGACCGTGCGCCGCAGCAGCTCCGCCGCCTCGTCGGCCGAGTCGACGGCGACGGCGAAGGAGACCGGGCCGAAGCACTCGCTCATGTAGGCGGCCTCGGCGTCCGGCTTGGCGCCGTCGAGCTTCACGATCACCGGCGTGCGCACCACCGCGTCCGGGAACTCCGGGTTGGTGATCTCACGGGAGGCGAGGGCGACCTCGCCGAGCCCGGCGGCGGCCTCCAGACGGGCCTTGACGTCCGGGTTGACGATCGCGCCCAGCAGCGCGTTCGCGCGGGCGTCGTCGCCGAGCAGGCCGTCGACCGCCTTCGCCAGGTCGGCGGCGACCTCGTCGAAGGACTTGGGGCCCTGGTCGGTGGTGATGCCGTCGCGCGGGATCAGCAGGTTCTGCGGGGTGGTGCACATCTGGCCGCTGTACAGCGACAGGGAGAACGCCAGGTTGGCCAGCATCCCCTTGTAGTCGCCGGTCGACTCCACGATCACCGTGTTGACGCCGGCCTTCTCGGTGTACACCTGCGCCTGGCGCGCGTTGCCCTCCAGCCAGTCGCCGAACTCGGTGGAGCCGGTGTAGTCGATGATCCGGATCTCCGGGCGGGTGGCCAGCGCCTTGGCGATGCCCTCGCCGGGCCGCTCGGCGGCCAGCGCCACCAGGTTCGGGTCGAAGCCGGCCTCGGTGAGCACCTGGCGGGCGACCTGGACGGTGAGCGCGAGCGGCAGCACCGCGCGGGGGTGCGGCTTGACCAGGACCGCGTTGCCGGTGGCGAGCGAGGCGAACAGGCCCGGGTAGCCGTTCCACGTGGGGAAGGTGTTGCAGCCGATGACCAGGCCGATGCCCCTGGGGACCGGGACGAACTGCTTGGTGAGCGCGAGCGGGTCGCGCTTGCCCTGCGGCTTGGTCCACTCCGCGGTGCCGGGCGTGCGGACCTGCTCCGCGTACGCGTAGGCCACCGCCTCCATGCCGCGGTCCTGCGCGTGGGGGCCGCCCGCCTGGAACGCCATCATGAACGCCTGGCCGGAGGTGTGCATGACCGCCTGGGCGAACTCCATCGTCCGGTCGCTGATCCGCTTGAGGATCTCCAGGCAGACCACCGCGCGGGTCTCCGCGCCCGCGTCCCGCCAGGCCCGCATCCCCGCCTTCATGGCGGGCAGCAGCTCGTCGAGGTCCGCGTGCGGGTAGCTCACGCCCAGCTCGATGCCGTACGGGGAGGTCTCGCCGTCCACCCAGCCGTCCGTGCCGGGCTGGCCGAGGTCGAGGCGGGTGCCGAGCAGGGCGTCGAAGGCGGCCTTGCCCGCCGCCATGTCCAGGCTGCCGTTCTCCCCGTACGCCTTGGGGTGCTCGGGGTGCGGGGACCAGTACGCGCGCGTGCGGATCGCTTCCAGTGCCTGGTCCAGGGTGGGACGGTGCCGGGCGATCAGCTCGTGCGCCGTGGGTTCGGCGGCCATGCGGGACCAACTCCTCGTCTCAGGAACTCTTCGTCGAGCTCATGGACCTGTGCGGAAACGTAGTCAGAACGGGCGGTCAGAGTTAGAGTAACCGAACGATCGGTCGGGACAAGGGGGTCCGCCGCATCTGTGGAAAACCCCGTGCGGGAGGATCGCGCACATGACAGCACTCGACCTCAGCAGTCCCGTGGCCGTGGTCGGCACGGGCACCATGGGCCAGGGAATCGCCCAGGTCGCGCTGGTCGCGGGCCACCCCGTGCGGCTGTACGACGCCGCTGACGGCCGGGCCCGTCAGGCGGCCGACGCGATCGGCGCCCGGCTCGACCGGCTGGTGGAGAAGGAGCGCCTCACCGCCGCCGAACGGGACGCGGCCCGCGCCCGTCTGCGGCCCGCCGGCGAGCTGGCCGAGCTCGCCGACTGCGCCCTGGTCGTCGAGGCCGTCCTGGAGCGCCTGGACGTCAAGCAGGAGCTGTTCCGCGCGCTGGAGGACGTCGTCTCCGACGACTGCCTGCTCGCCACCAACACCTCCTCCCTCTCCGTCACCGCGATCGGCGGCGCCCTGCGCGCGCCCGGCCGCTTCGTGGGCCTGCACTTCTTCAACCCCGCGCCGCTGCTGCCGCTCGTCGAGGTCGTCTCCGGCTTCGCCACCGACGTCGCGTACGCCACGCGCGCGTACGAGACGGCCCGCGCCTGGGGCAAGACGCCCGTCGCCTGCGCCGACACCCCCGGCTTCATCGTCAACCGCGTCGCCCGGCCCTTCTACGCCGAGGCCTTCGCGGTGTACGAGTCCCAGGGCGCCGACCCGGCCACCATCGACGCGGTCCTGCGCGAGTCCGGCGGTTTCCGCATGGGCGCCTTCGAGCTGACCGACCTCATCGGGCAGGACGTCAACGAGTCCGTCACCCACTCGGTGTGGCGGTCCTTCTTCCAGGACGTCCGCTTCACCCCCTCGCTCGCCCAGCGCCGCCTGGTCGAGTCCGGCCGCCTCGGCCGCAAGACCGGGCACGGCTGGTACGACCACGGTCCCGGCGCCGAGCGCCCCGAACCGCACACCGCCGAGCCCGCCGAACCGCCCGCGTACGTCGTCGCCGAGGGCGACCTGGGACCCGCCTCCGAGCTGCTCGCCCTGATCCGCGAGGCCGGCATCCAGGTGCGCGAGGAGGCCGAGGACGAGGGCACCCGCCTGGTGCTGCCCGGCGGCGGACAGCTGGTGCTCGCCGACGGCCAGGCCTCCGTGGAGTTCAGCGACGTCGTCTACTTCGACCTCGCCCTCGACTACCGCGCGGCCACCCGCATCGCCCTGTCCCACTGCCAGGACACTTCCGCGCGGACCGTCGCCGAGGCCACCGGGTTGTTCCAGGCGCTCGGCAAGAAGGTCAGCGTCATCGGGGACGTCCCCGGAATGATCGTCGCGCGGACGGTGGCCCGGATCATCGACCTCGCGGTCGAGGCCGTCGCCAAGGGCGTCGCCACCGAGGAGGACGTCGACACCGCGATGCGGCTGGGTGTGAACTACCCCCTGGGGCCCTTCGAGTGGAGCCGCCGCCTCGGCCGCGGCTGGGCCGGCGCCCTGCTGGACGAGATGCACGAGATCGACCCGTCCGGCCGCTACGCGCCCTCCCTCGCGCTCTACCAGTACGCGTGCGCCACCCGCGAGAGGGAGGACACCCCGTGACCACCGCCAGGCGCGACACGTACACCCCGGAGACGCTGCTGTCCGTCGCCGTCCAGGTGTTCAACGAACGCGGCTACGACGGCACTTCCATGGAGCACCTCTCCAAGGCCGCCGGCATCTCCAAGTCGTCGATCTACCACCACGTGGCCGGCAAGGAGGAACTGCTGCGCCGTGCGGTGAGCCGGGCCCTGGACGGGCTGTTCGGCATCCTCGACGAGGAGCACGCGCGCGTGGGGCGCGCCGCCGGGCGGCTGGAGTACGTCGTACGGCGCATGGTCGAGGTGCTGATCGCCGAACTGCCGTACGTGACGCTGCTGCTGCGGGTGCGCGGCAACACGGGCACCGAGCGGTGGGCGCTGGAGCGGCGGCGCGAGTTCGACCACCGGGTGGCGGCGCTGCTGAAGGCCGCGGCGGCCGACGGGGACGTGCGCGAGGACATAGAGGTGCGCCTGGTGACCCGGCTGGTCTTCGGCATGATCAACTCGATCGTGGAGTGGTACCGGCCGGACGGGCGCGGCATGAACGAGCTCGAGGTGGCCGACGCGGTGGTGCAGCTCGCCTTCGGAGGGCTGCGCAAGACGCCCTGAGGACCCTCACCCCTGCGGCTCCAGGTCCTCCTCCTCGAACACCAGCAGGGTGCGCGTGCTCAGCACCTCGGGGATCGCCTGGAGCCGGGTGAGCACCAGCTCGCGCAGCGCCCGGTTGTCGGGCGTGTGCACCAGCAGCAGTACGTCGAAGTCCCCTCCCACCAGCGCGATGTGCGAGGCGCCCGGGAGCTGCCGGAGCTGCTCGCGGACCGTGCGCCAGGTGTTCTGGACGATCTTCAGGGTGATGTACGCGGACGTCCCGTGACCGGCCCGCTCATGGTTGACGCGGGCCCCGAAGCCGCGGATGACACCGTCCTCGACCAGCCGGTTGATGCGCGCGTACGCGTTCGCGCGGGAGACGTGCACCCGCTCGGCGACCGACCGTATCGACGCGCGGCCGTCCGCCTGGAGCATCCGCAGGATGTCCTGGTCGATGGCGTCCAGGGGCCGCGCGGGAGCGAGCGGCCCGGTCCCCTCCTGGCCCTCGGCCATTTGTTCAGATGCCACCCGCCCCCACCTCTCCGCCGTGGACGTCCTGCATCCATCTCAGGTTGTGGAGAACCGTTTGTCCACAGCCTGGTGCCACCCGTAGCCAAAATGTGCCGGCGACCGAACAATCGGTTGGTGAGGCGCGTCACAGACGCCGCGCCTCCGACGTCCCACGAGGAGGTGCCGTCATGACGGTCATGGAGCAGCGGGGGGCCTACCGGCCGACCCCGCCGCCCGCCTGGCAGCCCCGTACCGACCCCACGCCGCTGCTGCCCGACGCGGAGCCGTACCGCGTGCTCGGCACCGAGGCGGCCGCGAAGGCCGACCCGGAGCTGCTGCGCCGGCTGTACGCGGAGCTGGTGAAGGGTCGCCGCTACAACATGCAGGCCACCGCCCTCACCAAGCAGGGCCGTCTCGCGGTCTACCCCTCCAGCACCGGTCAGGAGGCCTGTGAGGTCGCCGCCGCGCTCGTCCTGGCGGAGCGGGACTGGCTCTTCCCGAGCTACCGCGACACCCTCGCGGTCGTCGCGCGCGGGGTGGACCCCGTCGAGGCCCTCACCCTGCTGCGCGGCGACTGGCACACCGGCTACGACCCCCACGAGCACCGTGTGGCCCCGCTGAGCACCCCGCTCGCCACCCAGCTGCCGCACGCCGTCGGTCTCGCGCACGCCGCCCGCCTCAAGGGCGACGACGTGGTCGCGCTCGCCATGGTCGGCGACGGCGGCACCAGCGAGGGCGACTTCCACGAGGCGCTGAACTTCGCCGCCGTCTGGCAGGCCCCGGTGGTCTTCCTCGTCCAGAACAACGGCTTCGCGATCTCCGTACCGCTCGCCAAGCAGACCGCGGCCCCGTCGCTGGCCCACAAGGCCGTCGGCTACGGCATGCCCGGCCGCCTGGTGGACGGCAACGACGCCGCCGCCGTGCACGAGGTCCTGGCCGACGCCGTGCGCCGCGCCCGCGCGGGCGGCGGTCCGACCCTGGTCGAGGCGATCACGTACCGCGTGGAGGCCCACACCAACGCCGACGACGCCACCCGCTACCGCGGCGACGCCGAGGTCGAGACCTGGAAGCGGCACGACCCGATCGCCCTGCTGGAGCACGAGCTGACCGGGCGCGGACTGCTCGACGAGACCGGTGTCGAGACCGCCCGCCAGGACGCCGAGGCCATGGCCGCCTCCCTGCGCGCCCGCATGAACCAGGACCCGGTGCTCGACCCCATGGACCTCTTCGCCCACGTCTACGCCGAGCCCACCCCGCAGCTCCTCGAGCAGCGCGAGCAGCTGCGGGCCGAGCTGGCGGCCGGGACCGAGCCGGAAGGGGCACAGCGATGACCACCGTCGCCGTCAAGCCGGCCACCATGGCGCAGGCCCTCACGCGCGCGATGCGCGACGCCATGGCCGCCGACCCGTCCGTGCACGTCATGGGCGAGGACGTCGGCACCCTCGGCGGTGTCTTCCGCGTCACCGACGGACTCGCCGAGGAGTTCGGCGAGGACCGCTGCACGGACACCCCGCTGGCCGAGGCGGGCATCCTCGGCACGGCCGTCGGCATGGCCATGTACGGACTGCGCCCGGTCGTGGAGATGCAGTTCGACGCGTTCGCCTACCCGGCCTTCGAGCAGCTGATCTCGCACGTCGCGAAGACGCGCAACCGCACGCGCGGGAAGATGCCGCTGCCGCTCACCATCCGCGTCCCCTACGGCGGCGGCATCGGCGGCGTCGAGCACCACAGCGACTCCTCCGAGGCGTACTACATGGCGACCCCGGGGCTCCACGTCGTCACGCCCGCCACCGTCGCCGACGCCTACGGGCTGCTGCGCGCCGCCATCGCCTCCGACGACCCGGTCGTCTTCCTGGAGCCCAAGCGGCTGTACTGGTCGAAGGACTCCTGGAACCCGGAGGAGCCGACGGCCGTTGAACCGATAGGCCGTGCGGTGGTGCGGCGCTCAGGGCGGAGCGCCACGCTCATCACGTACGGGCCGTCCGTACCCGCCTGCATGGAGGCGGCCGAGGCGGCCCGGGCCGAGGGCTGGGACCTCGAAGTCGTCGATCTGCGCTCCCTGGTGCCGTTCGACGACGAGACGGTGTGCGCCTCGGTACGGCGGACGGGGCGCGCGGTCGTCGTCCACGAGTCGGGTGGCTTCGGCGGCCCGGGCGGGGAGATCGCGGCCCGGGTCACGGAGCGCTGCTTCCACCACCTGGAGGCGCCGGTGCTGCGTGTGGCCGGGTTCGACCTGCCGTACCCGCCGCCGATGCTGGAGCGCCACCACCTGCCCGGAGTGGACCGGATCCTGGACGCCGTGGGGCGTCTGCAATGGGAGGCCGAGAGCTGATGGCACAGGTGCTGGAGTTCAAGCTGCCCGACCTCGGTGAGGGGCTCACCGAGGCGGAGATCGTGCGCTGGCTGGTCGAGGTCGGTGACGTCGTCGCCGTGGACCAGCCGGTCGTCGAGGTCGAGACGGCCAAGGCGATGGTGGACGTGCCCTGCCCCTACGGCGGTGTCGTCACGGCCCGCTTCGGCGCGGAGGGCACGGAGCTGCCCGTCGGCGCTCCGCTGCTGACGGTGGCGGTGGGCGAGCCGGCCGACGGCCGCCCGGCCGGGGACCCGAGCCCCGCGGAACCCGCGGAATCCGAGGACGCGCGCGGCGGGACCCCCGCCACCGAGGGCTCCGGCAACGTCCTGGTCGGCTACGGCACCGCGGCG
>NZ_NCTE01000001.1 GCF_002114215.1 Streptomyces sp. 13-12-16
TGAGCGAGGTGACCAGGTCCTCGTCCAGTTGCCCGGCGAGCAGATCGGAGGCCTCGGCGAGGAAGGACAGGGCGCCGCGCCCGAGCCAGGTCCCGTCCCGACCGTGCCGGCGGGCGAGCCAGTCGTCGCCGTACGAGCCGCCGCGCCAGGTGTCCCGGGCGGGACCGGGCGTCTCCCGGTGGCCGGACGAGGTCCGGGAGACCGGCGTGTCCAGCGGACCGGGGCCTTTCCGTTCCGTCCGGGGCGGCTCCGGCGCGAGGATCTCCGCCACCCGCAGATCCCGCGCCAGCGTGCGCTCCCCGGCGTACGCCTCGATCCGGTCGCCCGCCGTGCACCCCCCTGCGGCCAGGCGCGCCCACACCGTCTTCGTGCCCGGACGGTAGGTGATCCCCCAGGCCTCGGAGAGCGCGGCGACGAGGCGCAGGCCGCGCCCGTACTCGGGGGTGTCGTACGGCGACCCCTCCGGCTCGTTGCCGCGCGGCGCGCGGGAGGGGTGCTGGTCGGCGACCTCGACGACGAGCGCGCCGGTCCCCTCCTCCAGCCTGCACGCCATCCGCACCTCGGTGCCGGCGTGCACGACGGCGTTGGTGACGAGTTCGCTGGCGATCAGCGTGGCGTCGTCGCCGACGCGGCCGGTGAGGTGTTCGGCGCCGGGCAGGGCGAGTTCCGCCCATTCGGTGAGCGCCTTGCGCAGCAGGGCGCGTGCGGCACCCGGTGCGAAGGGGCTCCCGGGCAGGGTCGCGTCCACCCACGCGCACTCCCGCGCGCCGGAGGCGCACGAGGCGGTCTCCCGTTGGGTCGGAATGGCCCCCATGGGCAGCTCCCCGGGCAGTTCGTACGAAGAGAACTCGATCGATGCCGACAGGGTGACAGACCGGACCCGCCCATAAGCGCCGAGTCACCGAAGTGGACCGCCAAGGGTGAGAACAGCGTCAGGTGTGCGGTCAGGAACGGACAGGAAGCCGCCGCGTTCCGGTCATCGCGGAAACGCGACAAGAGGGGCGGGGTCCCGGCCGTACCGGCCCGGGACCCCGCCCTACATGGGCCAGCCAGACGAATCGAGGCGTTTCACGCCAGGCGTCGGCAGAAGGCAGCGCGCTAACGCCGGATGTGAATGGTGATCTGAGCCGCACCGCTCGCGGCCACAGCGGCGACGGCCACCTCACTGTGCCCGGTGAACGCGAGGACGAGTGCTGCGGCCAGCGGTGCCACTGTGGTCAGGATCGGCACCCATGAGCGCGGCCGAACACGGGTCTCGGCGCTCACTGGCTCAGCATTCGCTGGGGTACGGTCAAGGGACGTCATGGGTTCTGGTCTCCTCACAGTGGATCGGCAGCCCGATGTCGGACGAAGGGAGACCTTCGCGAGGCGGCTTCCTACGGCATGGCCTCGCGATGTCTCCCTTTGCCGTTCGAGGCGCTCGTACGGTAAGCCCGGCGGGCACACGGAGACAGCCAGGAACCCGCCAGTACTCCGTGACCAGGCGCACGTCAGGCGCACGTCAGCACAGTCCTGTCATAGAAATCACCCTTGTGAGAGGCGAGTTGGACGCTCGCTCTAGCCAGAAGCAGTCACCGGCCGCCACCGAGGTCCCCATTCCCTCCTTCGTGTGAACGGCGGCCCAGGCTCCCGTGACGTCTCGCGTCCCGACTGGGGGTGGCATGACCGCCGAACCGCTTGAGCGCGCCCTGGACCACGAGCAGCGCCTCACCCGGCCGACGTCTCCACCGGAGTCACGGCCCCGCTGCTGCGGCCGACACGGGAGACCGATCCACCCGAACCGCAGCGGCTCGACGAGGAGGTCTTCCAGCAAGTCGCCTATTCGGCATTCTTATTGCGCCAGCTTTACGACATGTACGTCGAGCACTTCCCGACCCTCGACAACGGCGACGGCCGACTATGCGGCTACGTACTGGTGGTCACCACTGCGATCAGCTGTGACAGTTGAGCCCTCGGCCCATGACGCGGCCGAGGACTGCCGCCGCCACGGACCGGGGCGTGAGTTGATGGTGGAAGTCCTGAGACGGCTGCGCCACAGCGGAAGCGAGCGGGTCCGGCCGACCATGGAACCCGTCAACCGCGCTGCGGCCCTGATCTACAACTCCCTGGGTTTCCGCCCCGAACGACCGGACGCGGGCCCGCGCCAAGACTGCTCCAGTTTCGGCGAGGGCTGCCAGGCCATGCACCTCACACTCACCCGCCCGCACACCGAGCTGACATCAGCACCAATACACAACAAGCCATTTGGCTGAGATGCGACTATTTGTCGTGTTTAAACTGACAGGTTGGTCGAGGCCTCGATGTTGGGGGATGCATGGCGCAGAGCGGGCAGCAGAACATGCCGCTGGAGGTTCAGCACATCCGGAAGGCGCTGCTGAAGGAGTTCGGGGAGATCATCTCCATGGACGACTTCGTGAAGAAGGAACTCAAGGAGCGTGAGACGGCCTTGCTGTCGCGGGCGGTCTCGGCGAAGGCGGCCCGGATCCTCACGGACTGCACGTCGGAGGAAGCGGCAGCCGGGGTCATCGACGGCCGTGACGACTTCGGCATCGACTGTGTGGCCTTCTCCGCCTCGGGCTCGGAGATCTATCTGATCCAGGCCAAGTGGAAGGACAAGGGGACGGCCGGCTTCGACACCGAGGCCGCCCTCAAGCTGATCCACGGGCTGAAGAAGCTGGACAACCGCGACCTCGACCACTTCAACGAGCGGCTGCAACTGCTCTCGGACCGCATTCACGGTGTCCTCAAGCTGCCCACGTGCAAGGTGCACCTGGTGATCGCTCTCATGGGCGACGGCCGTCTCTCCCCGGAGACCGCCAACATCCTGGACGAGGCGGCCGACGATTTCGGCGGACACGGACGGACCGTCGCGTACCGGGTGGTGAATCAGGCCGAGTTCCACCGGGCCGTCCGAGAGGACCTGGAACCCCAGCCCATCACCCTCAGGGCGACCATGAACCGGGAGTGGTACCGCCGTGAGACCCCGTTCAAGGCGGTAATCGGTGAGGTCAGCGCCGATCAGCTCGCCCGCTGGTACGGAGGCAAGGACGAGGGCGAGGGACACGGCGAGCGCCTCTACGACCGCAACGTCCGCCGTTCGCTCGGACTGACCGGCGTCAACCAGACCATGGTCGATTCCATGCTGGAGGACCCGGAGGGCTTCCTCTACCGGCACAACGGCATCACCGTGCAGTGTGACGAGATCATCCAGGAGTACCCCTTCAAGCGGGCGGTGGGCCAGCCGACCGTCCTGACCCTGACCAACGCCAGTGTCGTCAACGGCGCCCAGACGGTCACCTCCGCGTTCCGGGCCTACGAAAAGGACGCGGAGGCCACGGGGGAGGCGTACGTGATGGTGCGCGTCATCTCCTTGGACGGCACGCCGGAAGGGTTCGGCCGCTCCATCACCAAGGCCACCAACACCCAGAACCACATGGAACGCCGGGACTTCATCGCGATCGACCCGGTCCAGAGCGAGATCCAGAAGGATTTCCGCATCTCCCTCGACAAGGAGTACGTCTTCCGGCGCGGCGAGCTGGACCCCGCGCCCGAGTCGGGCTGCTCGGTCACCGAGGCGGCCACCGCCCTGGCCTGTATGCACCGGGACTCCTCGCTCGCCGTGCGGGTCAAGGGATCGACCAACGCCCTGTGGAGCGAGGGACCGGGCGGCGCCTACACGCGCCTCTTCGGACAGCAGCCGAGCGCGCTGCAGATCTGGCGTGCCGTCCAGGTGCTGCGGCTCGTACGTGACGAGCTGACGAAGACCCGGGCGAAGCTCTCCGGCCGGCCCGCCTCGATCGCCGACAGCGGGACTCTCCTCATCGCCCACCTGGTCTTCCAGCGTGTCGGGAGAGAGCGCTTCGAGGAGCCGGAAGGCGACTGGGAGGGCGTGCTCGCGGAGATCCCGAGCCAGGTGAGCTCCGTACTGGCCTGCCTGATCAGCATGGTCGACACCCTCTTCACCCCGAAGAGCTTCGTCACCAGTACGTTCGCGAACGAGGAGCGCTGCGCACGCCTGGTCACGGCGGTACTCGGGACTCTCGACCGCGGGGTGGGACCGGACTCCCCCATGAACTTGGCCGCCCTGATGAAGACCGCCGGGCCCGGCCGACAGCGCAGGCCGCAGACCGTGCGGCTGCTGGTCGACCACGACGCGATCGAGGAGGGCACGCGTCTGGAGTACGCCCCGAGCGCCGTGGAGGAGCTCGCCATCGGCGCCTGGCTCAACGCCGACCCCCGGCGCCGCCGCGCGAGTTGGGTCAACGACCGCAGGAACCCGCTGCTCTGGGAGGCCGACGGCAAGCGGTACTCGCCCACGGGACTGATCTCCCAGATGTGGAACGAGGCCGACTGGAAGGAACAGTGGAGCGCGGTCCAGGGGCCCAAGCAGTGGCGGGTGCCGGGTGAGGGAACACTGGTCGAGATCGCCGAACGGCTGTGGCAGCGGATCGCGGCCGGGGAAGAGACCGAGGACGATCACCTGTCGTGACCGGGC
Organism: Streptomyces sp. 13-12-16; assembly: GCF_002114215.1. Lineage (GTDB taxonomy): Bacteria > Actinomycetota > Actinomycetes > Streptomycetales > Streptomycetaceae > Streptomyces. Next base: position 4,496 of record NZ_NCTE01000001.1, read on the forward strand.
GGCTGGGGCAGGGGCGTGAACCGGCGGGGAGGCGCCGGTACTCGCCAGTCGTCGGAGCCGTCTCACCTCGGCGGCCCCGGCAACTCGGCCCATACGGTCTTTCCTGCGGGGAAGCGGGGTAGGACCCCCCACCGGAGCGCGAGCGCGCCCACCAGGACCAGGCCACGTCCGTGCTCGCCGTCCGGGCACGGTGCCGGTACCGGCATGGGCAGCCGCTCACCCCTGCTGTCGGCGACCGTGATCCTCAGGGTGCCCGAACCCCCTTCGGGAGGGAGGACGAGGGCCATCGTGAGCAGGAAGTCCCGCCCGGGAACGCGGCCGTGGGTGACGGCGTTCGCGGCGAGCTCACCCACCACGAGTTCGGCGGCGTTCAGATACTCGCCGCCCCGGTCCCACCCCCAGTCCACCAGTTGCTCAGCCGCGAGGAGGCGGGCAAGGCGCGCCCCACGCCGGGTCGAGCTGAACTGCTGACGAAAGGGCGCGGGCGCGGGAACCCGGCGAGCCAAGGGAGATCGGTTACGGATTTCATAGTTCATGTCACAGAGAGTGTCCGGAGCGTCGTACGCTGACCAGAGGAACCATCGGTACGGCACGCGCCTGTACCGCCGTTGTCGGTTGCGTGTCCGTGCCGACGGACGTAACCGGGTGGCGGTCGGGCGGGTTGGGGGATGCGTGATGACATCGGGACCCCGTCAGAACAATGCCGAAGGCCGCCCCGAACCCCCGGAGGACACGGACGGTCTGCTCGATCTGAACAGGGCTGTGGGCAGACAGGTCAAGCTGCTGCGCGAACGCGCCGGCCTGACCCAGAAGGAGTTGGGCGACCGGCTGGGATACGGCGAGGACCTGGTCTCGTCCCTGGAACGGGGCCGCCGCACACCTCAGCCCGAGTTCCTCGACGCGGCGGACGACCTGCTCGGCGCCGAAGGGCTGCTGAAGGCGACCAAGGAGGACGTGGCACGGGCGAAGGCCCGGGCTCGGGTCCGGCATCCGGCTTGGTTCCGGGACTATGCGCGGCTTGAGGCTGAGGCGGTCGAGGTCAACTTCTACAACAACCATGATGTGCCTGGGCTGTTCCAGACCGAGCGGCGAACTCGCGCACTGTACGAGATGCGAAAGCCTCTCCTGGCAGAGGAGACCATCGAGCAGCGGGTGACTTCACGGATGGACCGCCAACGCATCCTGACCGAGTGGCCCCCGCCCATGGTGACGGCGGTCATCGAAGAGGTAGTGCTTCGTCGACCGATCGGAGGGCCAGAGGTCCACAAGGAACAGTTGACGCGACTCCTCGAACTAGGCCGACTCCGCACCGTCGAGTTGCAGGTCATGCCCACAAAACGGTACGAACACGCTTGCATGGGCGGTTCCTTCACCCTCCTGACGCCAAAGGGGAAGCCTCAGGTGGGATACACGGAAGTACAGGCCGTCGCACGTCTGGCCACGGACATGGACGAGGTCCGTATTCTGGCCGCACGCTACGGCAGCATCAGGGCCCAGGCTCTCACTCCGCGAGAGTCCCTGGCCCTGATCGAGAGGATGCAGACCGACGATGAGTGCTGAGAGCTCCCGACAGCTTGTCTGGCACAAGAGCAGCTACAGCGGCAACGAGGGGGGCGAGTGCGTGGAAGTGGCCCTCGCAGCAGAGAGCGTCCGCATCCGTGACTCCAAGGACGTGGACCGGCCGTCCCTCTCCGTACACGCGCATGGCTGGGCGGCGTTCGTGGCCTTCGCGGCAGCCGACTGAGTGAGCAGAGGGTGGGAGGTCGGCTGCCCGTGGCCGACCTCCCACCATCGCTCTCCTCGCCTACGGCAAGGCCTCCGCGACCTCACGGAAGTGTGCGGCCGCGTTGTCGAGCAGGCCGGCGATCTCGGTGGCCATCTCCTTCGGGGAACCGAAGTCGTCCAGCTCCGGGGCAAGGTTGGCCGGCAGGTCGAAGCTCACTTTCGGATTGTCCAGCAGTTCGTCCACCGTGTACCGGCGGAAGCGTTCCGACTCGGTGCGCTCGGCGCCTTCCGGCAGGCACGCGGCGACGAAGTCGTCGAAATCGGCTTCCTCGACCGGGTTTCCGGTGTCGGTGCGGTGGTTGCCCGTGCGCGCGTCGTAGACCCACAGCTCCCGTGTGACGGGACGGCCGTTCGGCTTGGGCGTGGCTTTGGTGAAGAAGAGGACGTTCGACTTCACGCCCTTGCGGTGGAACATGCCGGTGGGCAGCCGCAGCAGCGTGTGCACGTCACAGTTGCTCAGCAGGGCGCGCCGTACGGTGGCCGCGGCGCCTCTGCCGGACAGCACCCCGTCGGGCATGAAGACGGCGGCCCGCGCACCTGACCTCAGGGTGACCATGAGGTGCTGGAGGAAGTTCGTGGGGAAGTCGCCGTAAGCCAGGAAGTCGTCCCGCATGGTGGCATTGGGGACCACGCCGTCGCTCTTGAAGGGCGGGTTGCAGATGGCCACGGTGGGGAGGGTGCTGTCGGCCCGCACCACGGGAACCTTGTGCGTGAGGGTGTCCGCCAACCTCACGGGCGCGGGGTCGGAGAAGGGCCGTCCGGTGTTGAACAGGATGTTAAGGGTGGCCAGTCGGCACATCTGGGCGTCCAGGTCCGCTCCGGCGATGGCGGTCGGGTCGGTGGACTGCAGCGCCTGGTGGGCCGCGATGAGCGTGGAGCCGGTTCCGCAGGCCGGGTCGATGACGGTGTCCTCGGGTCCTACCTCCAGCACCTTGACGACCGCGCTCAGGACAGGGGTGGGCGTCAGGATCTGACCGGTGTCGATCTTGCGGTCGATGTCCTCCCGGCAGGCGCGCAGCATGATGGTGAAGGCCCGTCCCAGCTCGGTCTGGGGTATGAGCCGCCACTGGTAGGGGTCGATCTGCTCGGTGATGAGCTTGGTGAGCTCGGCCATCCGGCCGAGGTCCCAGGGCTGCGCGTCACGGAAGACCATGGCGGCGATCCGCCGGTCGAGACGGGCGGGTGCCTGGTCGTCGAGCTCCCGCATGAGATCGGTGAGACCGGAGTGCAAGGCGTCGCCGCTCAGATCGGTCAACCGCGGCCAAGTACCCTCAGGGGCGACGGACTTCCGGGCGAACCGCCCCGGCCGCTGTGAGCGCTCGTGGTCCAGCTTCAAAAAGAGCAGATAGCCGACGTGCTCCACGAACTGAAGGCGCGTGATGGCGCGGGTGCTGGTCTTCTCGTCGTAGAAGCGCAGGAGGCGTGCGGCGATGTCCTCGCCGGTCCAGAGCGCTTCCGGCACACCTCCCGCCGCCGCTCCCGCCACGCCGTTGCCGAGCCCGTTGGCCATGCTTCACCCAGTCCCTGTGTCGGTCCCGGGGCGGAGTGACCGCCGCCGGGACCTCTGGGCAGGTTAATCAGAGGGCCGAGAGGCGGGCTACCGCTCCTGGTCTTGGTCTGTCTCTTCGGTGGTGCCGGTGGTGGTGCTGTGCGCGGGATCGCTCGCGGCTTGGCCTGCCTCGTTGCCGGTGCTCGTCGTACCGACGGCCTTCTTCAGGGCCTGAGCGACGGCGGTGAACTCGGCCAGGGCGCTTTCCAGATCGTCCACGATCTCCTGAGCGATCACATCCGGCGGCGCGAGTGTGGCGGAGGAGGCGGAGGCGGACTGAAGCACCGTCAGGTCGAGATTGACCTTGTCACGTGCGATCAGCTCATCGTACTCATAAGGCTGGAAGCACTCACTGGGCTTTCGGGCTGAGTAGTCCGCGCCTCCGGAGTGGAAGGCGGCGACGAAGTCGTCGAGGTGTTCGCGGCGCAGGGCGCGCTGCTTGAGGGTGAAGCGCTGGTCGGTACGGAAGTCGTAGACCCAGAGCTGCTTGGTGGCGGGCGCGCCGCCGGGCCGGGGCGGGACCTTGTCGAAGAACAGGACGTTCGCCTTGACGCCGTTGGCGTAGAAGATGCCGGTGGGCAGACGCAGCAGGGTGTGAACGTTGGTGAGCTCTAGGAGACGGCGGCGGATCTCCGCGCCGGCGCCGCCCTCGAACAGGACGTTGTCGGGCAGAACGAGCGCGGCCCGGCCGTTCGTCTTCAGCAGGGTGTAGATGTGCTGGACGAAGTTGAGCTGCTTGTTGGTGGTCTGGGTCCAGAAGTCCTTGCGGGCGGTGTACGCCTCACCCGTCACCGAGCCCACACCGAAGGGCGGGTTGGCGAGGACGATGTCGTAGAACTTGTGGGGCGACTTCGCCAGGGAGTCCTGGACCGTGATCAGCGGGCGGCCCTCGGACGTGCCGATGCCGTGCAGCAGCATGTTCATCAGCGCGAGCCTGGCCGTCTCTCGCACCAGTTCGTAGCCGGTGATGGCGCCGGTCTGGAGCTTGCGGCCCTCGTCGCCGTACAGCTCGTCCTCGTAGCGCTCGGCGATGTGCGCATGCGCGGCGATGAGGAAGCCGCCGGTACCGCAGGCGGGGTCGGTGATCGACTCTCCGGGCTTGGGCTGCACGCAGTCGACCATGGCGTCGATGAGCGGGCGGGGGGTGAAGTACTGGCCGGCTCCGGTCTTGCGGTCCTCGGCACCCCGCTGGAGCAGGCCTTCGTAGGCGTCGCCCTTGAGGTCCTGGTTCTCGCGGGTCCAGGTGTAGGGGTCGATCAGGTCCTTGACGAGCCGGTCGAGGACGGCGGGCTCATGGATCTTGTTCTGCGCCTTGGTGAAGACCTCGCCGAGCATGGTCCCGCCCTTGCGGCCCAGCTCCCGCAGGATGTGCTCGTAGTGGTCGAGGAGGTCCTCGGACGAGCGGCTGGTGAGGCTGGCCCAGTCCAGGCCCTCGGGGACCAATGGTTCCTCCGGCTCGTTCCTGCGGAACCGCGCGGGACGGTTGGCCCGCTCGTCGGCCATCTTCAGGAAGAGGAGGTACGTGAGCTGCTCGACGTAGTCGAGGGTGGAGACACCGGAGTGCCTGAGCAGCTCGCAGTAGGACCAGAGACGGTTGACGAGCGTGGAGGTCGTCTCACCGGCGGACCGGCGGGTGGTGCTGTTCACTGAGGCGGGGGTGGTGCTCATGAGGGCAGTTCTTCCTGACCGGGCGGTGTGGGGCGGGGCTGGTGGGCGGTGCGCTTACGGGGGGCTTTTGCCCCGTATACGGCACGGATCCGGTCAAGCATCACCGATGCCGGTTCATCGGCGGGGTCCTGGGGGACGAGGGCGCCGGTGAAGGCGGCGTGGAGGAGGGAGGCGCGGAGGTCCTGGGCTCGGGCCAACGCATCTTCTGCCATGGCCCGTGCGATCGCCACACCTTCAAGGTGGAGCTCGATCGTCTTCACGAGCTCTTCCTGAATCTCGCGGGGCGGAATCGGCACAGGAAGCAGCTTGATCTTCCGGAGACTGATCGATGCGAGGTTCACCGACTGAGTTCCGTTGCGATCACACCACGACTTGCCGAAACCGTTGGCGTGCCATGCCAAGAGCTTGGGATGAATCTCTGCATCGATCACACGCGCCCGGAACACATGGTTCTGATGGATGCAGTTGTCGATTTGCCCGTCCCAGACCCAACCACGCCCGAGCTTGTCCCTGTCGCCACCCTCGTTGAGGAGCACATCGCCGCGCTTCAAGCGAAGCGCCTCCGCTTTGTTCGGAGCAACGCGAATGGTCGCCACCCTGTCCAGGACTATTTCTCCACGCTGGACATTGGCAACGCGCAGATACGGCACTTCTACGTAGTCTGGATCACCCTGACGCTTACTGTCCTTGGTCACGCCACCGACAACTGCAGCAACCTGCCCCAGGCGGGCCCATTTCCAGCCTACCGGAAGATGGGGAAGTGGGCCGTCGTCGATATCAGCCTTCTGCAGAAACGCAGGAAATAGCTCACTCTCTTCCAGACAGCCTCGGGATCCCAGGCCGGTCACCTGCTCGGCAAGCATCACAGCACTGGAAAGCGCAGCCGATGCCGCTGCCTCGCCCGCTTCGATCCGGGCAAGGTTTTGCTCGGCCTCGGCAACGATGCGCAACTGTTCCGGCAGAGGCGGCACAACGATTTCCGTGGCGAGCAGGACTTTCCTTGCCACGCTGGCCTGGTTCACATGATTGTTCAGGACGGTCTTGAAATAACCACCGAACCACAACCAGTGCAGCTGAATGGCGAGAAATTTACTGTCGAGCCCTTCAGGCCCACGCAGCCGGGTCATATGGTTTGAGTAAGCCGCAGGCTCGAGCGAGCCGAACCACGCGGTCTTCCCCACGAGAGCCGGGCTGTTCGTGTTATTGAAGATGACGTCGCCGTACTCAACCCGCCGGTCCGACTCATCCGCCACGTAGCGGGCGTCGGACAGGTCAATGGCGCCATTACGTGTGATGTTCATCGGGCGGAGGTGCACGATACCGTCGCCGTCCCGGTTGTGCTTACCGCTGGCAAATCCGGGCTGGACCTCTACGCCGAGCTCCCCCAGCGTCGCCCGCGCCCACCCCGCCGGAAGCCCGCCCGAGCCCTCGGAGCCCTCCCCGGCCCCGCCCTCCGCAGCCGTACCCAGCCCCAGCGTCACGCGCCCAGCTCCCTGTCCAGTTCGTCGAGGATGTCTTCCGCCCTCGTCTCGCCGAACTGCGCCAGGAAGCCGTCCGTGCCGTTCCGCTTGGTGAACGGGGCGTAGTCGAGGTCGGCGGTGTCGAAGCGTACATGTTTGACCGTGGCGGCGGCGATGTGGTCCAGCCACCAGCGCTCTTGCTCGGTGAAGATCACACCGGCCTGCTCCTGCCGCGTCAGCCAGGCCGCGTACCGCTCCCGTATCACCTCGTCGTGCGGACGTGGCGGCTTGGCGCCCTTCTCCGCGCCGCCCTCCAGTTCGTACCGCATCAGCGCGAGCAGGTCGGCCGCCGTCCGTGCGGCGGAACGGTCCGCCGCCACGGCCTCGCCGACCTGCTCGTAGGAACGCCAGAGCCTGTCCGTCGTCCAGGCGCGCGGCGGACGGGCCACGGAGCGCGCCAGGTCCTTCAGACGCCGCAGGGCCTCGCGCGGCGGCACCTGCGAGCCGGCGGCGAAGGCGAGGGAGAGCGCCGCGATCTCGTCACGGTGCTCGTCCACGTACGCCCGCCAGTCGCGTACCGTCTCGCGGGCCGTCGACTCGTCCTCCGTGACCGCGCCGGCGGAGACCAGGGCGTCGCGGCTGGTCTCGTCGTACAGGATGTCCTTCGCGCGCCGCATCTCCAGCAGCCGGCCACGCAGCGCAGGGTTGGACGCGAGAGGCTGCAGGGCGCGGTCCACCGCGGCCCTGACGGCCTTGTCCGGGTCGAGTCCGAGCCGCTCCGCGCCCTCCCGGGTCTTCGCCTGCTCGTCGACCGCCACCGCCTCGACCATGTTGTGGACGATGGTCTTCAGGGGGACGCCGCCGCTCAGGCTCTCGATCTCCGCCCGCTCCTCGTCCGTCATCTGGAGATCGAGTTTGGCGAGGCGCGAGGCGAGGGTGGAGACGTGCTCGTCCTCCGCGACCCCCCGGGCGGTCAGACGGAGGAGTTTCTCGAGGTTGAGGTCCTTCTCCGTGTGCCGCTCCAGCGGGCCCGCGTCCACCTTCTCCTTGCGGGTCACCCCCACCGCGTCGACGATCACGAAGTGCGTCTTCGGACCGACACCCGGCGTGACCCGCTCGAACTCGGTGAGCGACAGGGTCCGGGCGCCCCGGCCCTTCATCTGCTCGAAATAGGCCCAGCTGTTGACGTCACGCAGGAACAGCAGGCACTCCAGCGGCTTGACGTCCGTGCCCGTCGCGATCATGTCGACGGTGACGGCGATGCGCAGCTGGGGCAGGTTACGGAAGTCGGAGAGGCGTTCGGCGGGCTTGCGTGCCGCGTGGGTGATCTTCGCGCAGAAGTCGTCGCCCTTGCCGAAGACGTCCCGGACGACCTCGACGATCTCTTCGGCGTGGTTGTCGTTCTTGGCGAAGATCAGGGTCTTGGGGACGTACATCTCGTCCCACAGCAGCTCGTTGGTCTCCGGATCGCGCTTGGCGCGTCCCGGGAAGATCTCGGTGAACAGGCGCTCACGGAAGGTGCGGATCACCGTGCGCAGCTGGTCCTTGCTGATCACGCCGACGCCGACTTCGCGGGCACCGTAGGTGACGTCCTCGTCGAAGTCCTCGTACCGCTGTCTGCGGGTGCGCCGGTCGCGGACGGGGATGGTGCCCTGGGCGATGACTCCGCCCTCGCCCGTTATCCGGGTGAGGATCTCGTAGACCTGGAAGTCGACGTTGACGCCGTCGGCGACCGCTTCCTGATAGGTGTACTCGCTGACCAGGTTGCCGTTGAAGTAGCCGAAGGTCTGCGCGACGGGTGTCGCGGTGAGGCCGACGATCGGGGCGTCGAAGTACTCCAGGACGGAGCGCCACTTGCCGTAGATGGAGCGGTGGCACTCGTCGACGACGATCAGGTCGAAGGCCTCGGGCGGGATGTTCCGGTTGTACCCGACGGTGATCTCGCCGGGTGTCTCGTAGGAGAACTCCTCCTCGCCGTCGGTGCCCGTCCGGGCGGGGACGGTCGCGCCGGTCAGCTCCATGTACAGGCGCTGCACGGTGGAGACGACGACCTTGGCGGAGGGGTTCATCCCCTCGGCGCCCAGACGCTGCACGTTGAACAGGTCGGCGAAGGTGCGGTTGGTGTCGGGGGTGATGAAGTTCTCGAACTCGGTCTGCGCCTGGGCGCCCAGGTTGTTCCGGTCGACCAGGAACAGAACACGCTCCGCCTGCGCGTACTTGAGCATGCGATAGGCGAACGTGACCGCCGTGTACGTCTTGCCGGCACCCGTCGCCATCTGCACCAGGGAGCGGGACTGGCCGGTGCCCTGCTGGCCCCTGCCGTGCGCGACGGACTCCTCGACCCCGCGCACCGCCTTGATCTGTGCGGGACGCAGCGGGCGCTCGTCGAGCTCGGGCATGCGCAGGCGCAGCCTGGCGCGGTAGGAGGGGGCCTGCGGGTCCTGTTCGGCCTGGCGCATCCACCGGGCGAGGGTGCGGGGCTGGTGGAAGGAGAAGATGCGCCGGGTGCGCGAGTCCGGGTCGAGGGTGTTGCGGAACCGGGTCTCGCCGCCGTCCGAGACGTAGCGGAACGGCAGAGGGGTGCGCCAGGCGATCAGGCGCTGCTGGGCGTCGGTGGGATGGTCCGCGTACCGGTCGGCCTGCTCCTGGGCGGCGGTGAGGTCGGCGCCCTCGCGCTTGGCCTCGATCACCCCGACCAGCTTGCGCTCCACGTACAGCGCGTAGTCGGCGCGGCCCTTCGCGGTGGTCACTTCGCGGACAGCAACGCCGCTGCCGCGCCGGTCGCCCTGCACATAGAGGTTGAGGTCGGCGCCCGCGTCCTGGACGCTCCAGCCGGCCTCGGTGAGCATCTCGTCCAGGCGGGTGCGCACCTGGGCCTCGGTGAGGGGTTCGCGGGCGGCCTGCTCGGCGTTGTCGAGGAGCCGGGCGCGCTCGGCCACGGCCTCGGAGGTGGCGGACGGGGTGGTGGCCCGCAGGCGCAGCAGACGGGTGTCGGCGGCGGTCTGTGCCTGCTGGAGTGCCACGAGCTGGTCGCGCATGGCCTCGACCTGGCGGGCGAGTTCCTCGCGCTCGGCGGTGACGGCGGCCAGATCGCGTTGTGCGGCGGCGCGGGCCGTCTGCTCGGCCTGTGCCTGGCTCGCCTGGCCCTCGTAGCTCAGGCGGGCTTCCTCAAGGGCGCGTCGCGTCTCGGCCACTTGGGAGCGCAGGGCACGGTTCTCGGCGGCCGGGGTGCGGGCCGGGTCCGGCGGGACGAAGGTCCGCTGGTCACGGGAGGCGGTGAGGAGACGGTAGTACCAGACGCCCAGGCGATGGCAGGTCCGCAGCGCGCGGAAGGCGTCGTCGGGATCGTCGTGGCCGTCGTGGTTGGCCTTGTTGCCCAGGATCCGGACCTCGTGGAAGGCGTCCTTCACGTTGCCGTGCAGATAGCCCTCGCGGTCCAGGGCGGCAAGGCGTTCGATCTGCTTGTCACCCGTGTAGGGGACACGGCCCCGGAGGACGAGGTCCGAGGCGAGGGCCTCGCCGAACTGCCGGGACTTCAGGAGCGAGGTGTTCGGGTCGGTGAAGACATGCGCCTCGGCGGCGGCGCCGTAGGCCACGAGCAGGGGCAGATGGTCGTACAGGAAGCCGAAGTTCCGTGAGGTGCGGGCGAGTTCGGCAAGTCTGGGATCGGGCGTACGCGCCGTACCACCTGCGCTCATCGGATGAGTACGCTCTCTCTGATCAGCCGTTGGCCCCGCGTCCGTATCCGATCCGCCGGGGCTCCTGAGGATCTTCGAGCCTAGCGGCCGTCGGCGTGTCAGGCCACGCTTTTGCGTACGGGCTTCGACGGCGGCGCTCCCGGCGGATGGTGATTGGAGCGTTTCTCCAACTGAGGCGCTGCCTGTGCCGCGTTCTGTCGGGAGAAACGGTCCAATCGTGACCGCCGGGGCGCCGGGCGGGGCCCGGCGACCCCCGGCACCGTGACCGTCACGCCTCGCGGGCGCCCTCGTACATCTCCTCGATGAGGTGCTTGTACTCGCGCTCCACCACCGGGCGCTTCAGCTTCAGGCTCGGGGTGATCTCGCCGTGCTCGACGTCGAGGTCACGGGGCAGGAGGCGGAACTTCTTGATGGTCTGCCAGCGCTGCAGGCCCTCGTTGAGCTGCTTGACGTAGCCGTCGACCATCTCGACCGTGGCGGGCGCGGCGACGATGTCCGCGTACGCCTTGCCCTCCATGCCGTTCTCGGCCGCCCAGGCCGTGAGGGCGGCCTCGTCGAGGGCGATGAGGGCGGTGCAGTAGTTCCGGTCGGCGCCGTGGACGAGGATGTTGGAGACGTAGGGGCAGACCGCCTTGAACTGGCCCTCGACCTCGGCGGGGGCGATGTACTTGCCGCCGGACGTCTTGATCAGGTCCTTCTTGCGGTCGGTGATGCGGAGGTAGCCGTCGGGCGAGAGCTCACCGATGTCGCCGGTGTGGAACCAGCCGTCCTCCTCCAGGACCTCGGCGGTCTTCTCGGGCAGGTTGTGGTAGCCCTGCATGATGCCGGGGCCGCGCAGCAGGACCTCGCCGTCGTCGGCGATGCGGACCTCGGTGCCGGGCAGCGGCTTGCCGACGGTTCCGGTGCGGTAGGCCTCGCCGGGGTTGACGAAGGAGGCGGCGGAGGACTCGGTGAGGCCGTAGCCCTCCAGGATGTGGACGCCGGCGCCGGAGAAGAAGTAGCCGATCTCGGGGGCGAGGGCGGCGGAGCCCGAGATGCAGGCGCGGAGGTTGCCGCCGAAGGCCTCGCGGATCTTGGCGTAGACGAGCTTGTCGGCGATGTTGTGCTTCGCCGAGAGACCGAAGGGGGCGCTCGCGGTGCCGGTGCGGCGGAAGTTGTCCTGGGTGACCTTGGCGTACTCGCGGGCGACGCCGGCGGCCCACTGGAAGATCTTGTACTTGGCTCCGCCGCCGGCCCTCGCCTTGGCGGCCACGCCGTTGTAGACCTTCTCGAAGATGCGGGGCACGGCCGCCATGTAGGTCGGCCGGACCACCGGGAGGTTCTCGATGATCTTGTCGACGCGGCCGTCGACGGCGGTGACGTGGCCGACCTCGATCTGCCCGGAGATCAGCACCTTGCCGAAGACGTGCGCGAGGGGCAGCCACAGGTACTGCACGTCGTCGCCGCCGACCATGCCGGTCGCCGGGATCGCCTTCGCCATGTACGCCCAGCAGTCGTGCGGCAGGCGTACGCCCTTGGGGCGGCCGGTGGTGCCGGAGGTGTAGATGAGGGTGGCGAGCTGGTCCTTGGTGATCGCGGCGACGCGTTCCTTGATCAGCTCCGGTTCCTTCTGGAGCCGGGCGGCGCCGAGCTTCTCCAGGTCGGTGAGGGTGATCACGAAGTCGTCGGTCTCGACGCCGGCCGGGTCGACGGCCACGACGTGGGTGAGCTCGGGCAGCTCGGCGCGCTTCTCGACCGCCTTGGCGACCTGCTCGGCGTTCTCCGCGATGAGTACCCGGCTCTGGGAGTCGGACAGGATGTAGGCGGACTCGTCGGCGTTGGTCTGCGGGTAGACCGTGGTGGTGGCTGCGCCCGCGCAGAGGATGCCGAGGTCGGCGAGGATCCACTCGACCCGGGTGGAGGAGGCGAGCGCGACCCGCTGCTCGGGCTCGACGCCCAGCTCGATCAGGCCGGCCGCGATGGCGTGGACCCGCTCGGCGGTGCCCGCCCAGGTGAGGGACTTCCAGTCGTCCGGGCCCTCGCCCGAGGCCGCCGGGACCGGGTAGCGGTAGGCCTCGCCGTCCGGTGTGGCCGCCACGCGCTCCAGGAAGAGGGTCGCCAGGGTCGGCGGGCGGTTCTCGATCAGTGTCTGTGTGTCGCTCACGACATCCTCCGGGGCCCGCGACGGTGCGGCTGGCTCAGTGCGGCTGGGACTTCCTCGCGCCGTTGTTTAACTCGCGAGTAACTATCGAGCACGGACAGAGTAAAGCGCGACCGGCCACCGCGTAAGGGGTCACGGCCTGTCACTTCACACGGAGAGCTACCCCGTGGACGCGCGGGGCCCGCCGTACTCGCGTACGACGGGCCCCGTTACACCCCGGTTTGCGGAGTGACCCGCGGTAACCTCCGGTCGCTCCCCCGGCTACTTCTTGGCCTTGCCGGATCCCGCGCTGTCGTCGCTGGAGAGGACGGCGATGAAGGCCTCCTGCGGAACCTCCACGGAACCCACCATCTTCATCCGCTTCTTGCCTTCCTTCTGCTTCTCCAGCAGCTTCCGCTTGCGGGAGATGTCACCGCCGTAGCACTTGGCGAGGACGTCCTTGCGGATGGCGCGGATGGTCTCGCGGGCGATGACCCGCGAGCCGATGGCGGCCTGCACCGGCACCTCGAAGGCCTGCCGCGGGATCAGCTCCTTGAGCTTGGCGACGAGCCGCACGCCGTACGCGTACGCCTGGTCCTTGTGGGTGATCGCGGAGAACGCGTCCACCTTGTCGCCGTGCAGCAGGATGTCGACCTTGACCAGGCTGGAGGTCTGCTCGCCGGTGGGCTCGTAGTCCAGGGACGCGTAACCGCGGGTCTTGGACTTCAGCTGGTCGAAGAAGTCGAAGACGATCTCCGCGAGCGGGAGCGTGTAGCGGATCTCCACGCGGTCCTCGGAGAGGTAGTCCATGCCGAGCAGGACACCGCGCCGGGTCTGGCACAGCTCCATGATCGAGCCGATGAACTCGCTGGGCGCCAGGATGGTGGCGCGCACGACCGGCTCGTACACCTCGCCGATCTTCCCCTCGGGGAACTCGCTCGGGTTGGTGACGGTGTGCTCGCTGCCGTCCTCCATGACCACGCGGTAGACCACGTTCGGCGCGGTCGCGATGAGGTCGAGGCCGAACTCCCGCTCCAGCCGCTCACGGATCACGTCGAGGTGCAGCAGGCCGAGGAAGCCGACGCGGAAGCCGAAGCCGAGGGCGGCGGAGGTCTCCGGCTCGTAGACCAGGGCGGCGTCGTTGAGCTGGAGCTTGTCGAGGGCCTCGCGCAGCTCCGGGTAGTCGGAGCCGTCCAGGGGGTAGAGGCCCGAGAACACCATCGGCTTGGGGTCCTTGTAGCCGCCGAGCGCCTCCTCGGCGCCCTTGTGCTGGCTGGTGACGGTGTCACCGACCTTCGACTGGCGGACGTCCTTCACACCGGTGATGAGGTAGCCCACCTCGCCGACGCCGAGGCCGTCGGCGGGCAGCATCTCCGGGGAGTTGGTGCCGATCTCCAGCAGCTCGTGCGTGGCGCCGGTGGACATCATCCGGATCCGCTCGCGCTTGTTGAGCTGGCCGTCGATGACACGGACGTACGTCACGACACCGCGGTAGGAGTCGTAGACCGAGTCGAAGATCATCGCGCGGGCGGGGGCGTCCTTGACGCCGACCGGGGCGGGGATCTCGGCGACCACCTTGTCCAGCAGCGCCTCGACGCCCAGACCGGTCTTCGCGGAGACCTTGAGCACGTCGTCGGGGTCGCAGCCGACCAGGTTCGCCAGCTCCTCGGCGAACTTCTCCGGCTGCGCGGCCGGCAGGTCGATCTTGTTCAGTACGGGGATGATCGTGAGGTCGTTCTCCATCGCCAGGTAGAGGTTGGCGAGGGTCTGGGCCTCGATGCCCTGGGCGGCGTCGACCAGCAGGATCGTGCCCTCGCAGGCGGCGAGCGAGCGGGAGACCTCGTACGTGAAGTCGACGTGCCCCGGCGTGTCGATCATGTTGAGGATGTGCGTGTTGCCCTTGTCGTGGGTCGGGGCCCACGGCAACCGCACCGCCTGGGACTTGATCGTGATGCCGCGCTCGCGCTCGATGTCCATGCGGTCGAGGTACTGAGCGCGCATCTGCCGCTGCTCGACCACTCCGGTCAGCTGGAGCATCCGGTCGGCGAGCGTGGACTTGCCGTGGTCGATGTGCGCGATGATGCAGAAATTGCGGATCAGCGCCGGGTCGGTACGGCTCGGCTCGGGCACATGGCTAGGGATCGCGGGCACGCAGGGTCCTGATTCTTGAGGCGTCCGCATACGTGTGCTTGTGCGTCTGCGGTCTCGGGTCGGATCGATACGTAGCTTCCATGGTCCCACGGGTGGCGACCGGGGACGGGTTTGGGCCGCTGAACGGGCCGCTGGTAGTGTGGGGGGCTGTGTCTCATGCCCTCTCAGCGCGAGGCACACCCCAAGAAATCACCGGTACGGGTCCCGAGCGGTCCCGTGCCAGAACCTGTAGAGGCTCATTCGTGGCGAACATCAAGTCCCAGATCAAGCGGAACAAGACCAACGAGAAGGCCCGGCTGCGCAACAAGGCCGTCAAGTCCTCTCTGAAGACCGCGATCCGCAAGGCCCGCGAGGCCGCCGCCGCGGGTGACGTCGAGAAGGCCACCGAGTACCAGCGCGCCGCCGCGCGTCAGCTCGACAAGGCCGTCTCGAAGGGCGTCATCCACAAGAACCAGGCCGCCAACAAGAAGTCGGCGCTGGCTCAGAAGGTCGCGGCCGTCAAGGGCTGAACCACCCTTTTGATCTGACCGCCGGCGGGACCCGGGCGGGCCCTCTCTCATCCGCCCCCGGCCGGCACCCCGAGCTCGTACGCGGCCTGCGTTCGCCACGCGGGTGCGAGCTCACACGCTTCAACCGAAGACCCCGCCCTCGCACCCTTCCCCGGGTGGTGGGCGGGGCCTTCGGCCTCTTCCGCGCCGTTACGCCCGTCCCCGTGAGCGGGCCGCACGGGCGATCGTGACGACCGCCTTCTCCAGGGCGTACTCCGGGTCGTCCCCGCCGCCCTTCACGCCCGCGTCCGCCTCGGCGACCGCGCGCAGCGCGACGGCCACGCCGTCCGGGGACCAGCCGCGCATCTGCTGCCGCACCTGGTTGATCTTCCAGGGCGGCATACCGAGATCGGCGGGGCGCGCGTTCGGCGACGACTGCAGCTTGCCGATCGCCCGTACGCCCTGGGCCAGCGCGCTGGTGATCAGTACCGGGGCCACGCCGGTCGACAGCGACCAGCGCAGGGCCTCCAGGGCCTCCGCCGCACGTCCCTCGACCGCGCGGTCGGCGACCGCAAAGCTCGACGCCTCGGCCCGCCCGGTGTAGTACCGCCCGACGACCGCCTCGTCGATCGTGCCCTCGACGTCCGCGACGAGCTGGGACACCGCCGAGGCCAGCTCCCGCAGATCGCTCCCGATGGCGTCGACCAGCGCCTGGCACGCCTCCGGGGTGGCCGACCGGCCGGCGGTGCGGAACTCGCCCCGTGCGAAGGCCATCCGGTCCGCCGGCTTGGTCATCTTCGGGCACGCCACCTCCCGCGCCCCCGCCTTGCGCGCCGCGTCGAGCAGCCCCTTGCCCTTGGCACCGCCCGCGTGCAGCAGGACGAGCGTGATCTCCTCGGCCGGCGAGCCGAGGTACGCCTTCACGTCCTTGACGGTGTCGGCGGACAGGTCCTGCGCATCGCGTACGACGACGACCTTGCGCTCCGCGAAGAGCGACGGGCTGGTCAGCTCGGCGAGGGTGCCGGGCTGGAGCTGGTCCGGTGTCAGGTCGCGCACGTCCGTGTCGGAGTCGGCGGCCCTCGCGGCGGCCACCACCTCCCGCACGGCACGGTCGAGCAGCAGGTCCTCCTGGCCCACGGCGAGTGTCACCGGGGCGAGGAGGTCGTCGGATGCGGTCTTCCTGGCCATCGCGACAAGCATCCCACGCGCCACTGACACCGCCGCCCGGCCGGCGGCCGCCGGGCTACGGCTCCTCCCGCCAGCCGTCCCACCCGGCCACGAACTCGTCCAGCTCCCCGGGATCCAGCCGGGCCGGCTCGTCCCGCAGGAGGACGAGCCACTGCGCGTCCTCCGCGTCGTCCTCCCCCGCCAGGGCGTCCCGCACCAGCCGCGGCTCCTCGTCCACGCCGAACCGTTCCCCGAGGGCCTCGGCCACCTCCTCCGCGGCGTCACGGTCGGGCAGCACCAGCACATGTCGCACATCACTCACACGGGTCATTGTCCGGTACCGGGGTCAGCCGCTCTTCCCGGTGCCGCGCGCCGTCGGCACCGTGTCCAGCACGATCCCGAACCGCTCCCGGTAGAGCGCGAGCACCTCCTCGTCCGTCCCGGTCTCCTGCTCCTGCCGCGTGCCGTCCGGCGCGGTGACCGTGAACCGCCGGCCGCTGATCGTGATCCTGCCCCCGTCCCCGGTGATCCGCGAGCACACCGGCGACCGCGTGAAGTGGGAGGCCGGCGAGGTGCTGTGCCACCACGCTCCGACCGTGAAGTCGGCGAGCGCCCTCGGCCGGATCTCCAGCCGGTACACCGGCCGCCCGTTCCGGCTCACGTCCAGGTCCGCGGCCTCCACCCGGTCGGACCCGCCGCGCACCCCGGCCGCGTCGGGGCCCGCCTCGGCGATCCGGAACGCGCCCCCGGCGTCCTCCTGCTCCCCGCGCTCCCCGAAGGCCAGCGGCAGGTGGAAGTGGGTGCCGAAGCCGACGTCGGCCAGCCAGTCGCCGCCGTCCACCGTCCGCACCCGCAACGCGAGATGGTCGTACGGGATGCCGAGCCGGCCCCCGTCGCCGTGCACCCGCGCCGCGAGGAGCTGGACGTCGTAGCCGAGGGCGGCGAGCAACGCCCCGAAGGCGCCGTTGAGTTCGTAGCAGAACCCGCCCCGCCGCGCCTCCACCACCTTGTCCAGCAGCCGCTTCCCCTCCAGCACGATCTCCTCGCCGAGATGGATGGACAGGTTCTCGAACGGCACGGTCTCCAGGTGCCGCAGGT
>NZ_NCTE01000194.1 GCF_002114215.1 Streptomyces sp. 13-12-16
CGCGCTGCCCGCGGGCGTGTCCGAACCGCCGTCGGCCTCCGCGCCCGCGGCTCCCGCGGCCTCCCCCGCCGCCCGCCCCTCGCCCTCCGCCCAGGCGCTGAGCGAGGAGCAGCTAAGGGCGGCGCTGATCACGGAGACGGACCTGGGGGAGCCGTGGATGGCGAGCCGGGGCGCGGCGACCTGGCGGGACGGGATGCTCAAGGCGAAGACGGAGGACGCCGACTGCCGCCGGCTGCTCGACGCCCTCTACACGGAGGAGCTGTTCGGCCCGCCGGCCGGGCCGAGCGCCACCGCCGTGCTCGACGACGCCTACAACGACTCCCAGCTCCGCTACCAGGTCGCCGCGCACCCGCCCGCCGACGTGGACCGCGTCCTGGCCTGGATGAGGACGCTGCCGGAGAAGTGCGAGCGGTTCGAGGCGACGACCACCCGGGCCGGCGCCCAGCTCGTCGAGGTGGCGGAGCTCCCGCTGCCGGAGGCCGGTGACGCGCGGGCGGGACTGCGGCTGACGATGACCGGGGAGGCGTCCGGCGGAGCCCCGACGCACCTCACCGTGAACCTCGCGGCGGTCCGCGTCGGCGAGGACACGATCACCCTCACCAACGGCGGTCTCGGCGAGGTCCTCCCCGAGGTCACCCAGGCGATGACCCAGCTCGGCGCGGACCGCCTGACGGACGTCGGCCGACAGGCGCGGGTACGGGTCTGACAGTCACCGGGGCCGTTTTCCGGCTTCCCGGCTTCCCTGCCTCCCGGCTTCCGGCTCCCCGGCCTCCCGACCTTCCGGCTCCCGGCTCCCAGCCCGCCGACCCCCGGCGACGGGCGACGGGCGACGGGCGACGGGTCAAGCGTCGCCGTTGAGCATGGCGGCGGTCAGGACGGCGCCGGCCACGCCCCAGCCGCCGTCGGCGACTTCGTCGACGAGGACGACGGTGGTGGGCCGGGCCCGCTCGCCGTAGATCTCCGCGTACAGGTCGGTGGTGCGCTCGACGATCTTCTTCTTGTCCTCGGCGGTGAGGGTCCCCGCGGGGACCTTGAAGTGGGCGAAAGGCATGACCGTTACTCCTTCTTCGAGGGCGACGCCCTCCACGGTGCGCGCCGCCGGACGGCGGAACCAGGGGATGTCGTCCCCTGTGCCGGCCGCCCGGCCGGATGGAGCATGGGGGCATGGGTTCTGTGAAACACGCCGAGCTGGGCGCCTTCCTGCGGTCGCGGCGGGAGCGGATCCGCCCGGCCGACGTCGGGCTCCCCTCCGGGCCCCGGCGCCGGGTGCCCGGACTGCGCCGTGACGAGGTCGCGCAGCTCGCCGGGGCGTCGGTGGACTACTACAACGAACTGGAGCGCGGAGCAGGCTCCCAGCCGTCCGAGCAGATGCTCGCCGCGCTGGCCAGGGCCCTGCGCCTGACCGCCGACGAGCGCGACCACCTCTACCACCTGGCGAACCGCCCGGTGCCGGTGCGGGGCTCGGCCGCCTCGCACGTGCACCCCGGGATGCTCGACCTGCTCACCCGGCTGACGTCGACACCGGCGCAGGTCATCACCGACCTGCACGTCACCCTCGTACAGAATCCGCTCGCGGTGGCGCTGCTCGGGGACCACTCCGGCTTCCGGGGCGCGCGGGCCAGTTTCGTCCACCGGTGGTTCACCGAGCCCGACGCCCGGCGGCTGTATCCGCGGGCCGATCACGCGGTCCAGTCCCGCGCCTTCGTGGCCGACCTGCGCGCGGCCGCCGCCCGGCGGAACGCGAAGGACGCGGAGGTGCGTTCGCTGGTCGGCGCGCTGCTCGACGGCTCCGCCGAGTTCGCCGCGCTGTGGGCCGAGCACGACGTGGCGTTCCGCCGGGACGACCGCAAGCGCATCGTCCACCCCGCCCTCGGCGTGGTCGAGGTCAACTGCCTCAACCTGTTCAGCGAGGACGGCCGGCAGCGGCTTCTCTGGTTCACCCCGGCGGTCGGCACCGACAGCGCCGAACTGCTCGGCCTCCTGTCGGTCATCGGCACCCAGGAGCTCCCCGGGGCGGTCCGCTGACCGCTCGGGCGTGCCGGTGGCTCAGCCCAGGCGGTCCACGGCCTGCTTGGCCTCGACCAGGTCCGCGCCCGTGTTCTCGCGGTAGCGCTTGATCGCCTGGACCTTCTTGCCCTGCCGTACGAGGTCGAGGATCTCGTCCCTGCCCGGTATCTCCTCGTGGAGGTCCAAGTGCCGCATCACCGCGTCGAGTTTGCGCTCGACGCGGGCGGCGCGGCGGTCCGCCCGGGAGAGGTGGCTCTGGATCGACGCGACACCGAGGATCACGACGCAGGTGAGGAAGAGGATGGCGATGTCCATGACCGTCAAGGGTAGACAGTCGCGCGGTCAGGGTGTGTCGAAGCGGCGGCGGTGGGAGACCACGTCCAGGGCGACCTCCAGGGCCGTGCGGCCGTGGGCGAAGGCGTCGGCGCGCAGCCGGGCCAGGGCCTCGTCGGCGCCGATGCCCAGCTGGGCCATGATCATGCCGACGGCCTGGTGGACCCGGTCGTGGTCGGCGGCCAGTCCGCTGAGCCAGGGTTCGTCGTCGCCCTGGAAGCCGTACGGCAGGTCCATCAGCGCCGCCGTCATGACGCCGGCGACGAGCCGGGCCACCCGCAGCTGGCCGCCGGTGAGTCCGCCGGGGGTGTCGCGGTAGAGGTCGAGGGAGCCGACGCAGAGGGGGCCGCTGCCGAGGGGGAGCGCGTACACGGCGCGCACTCCGGCGCCGAGCGCCTGCTGGGCGAAGACGGGCCAGCGGTCGGCGCAGCCGGCGGCGGCGAGGTCGCGGGCGAGGACCGGCGCGCCGGACTCCAGGACATGGCGGCAGGGGCCGTCGCCCAGGGTGG
>NZ_NCTE01000195.1 GCF_002114215.1 Streptomyces sp. 13-12-16
CCCGGCCCCCGGTGGGGGTCCGGCCGCGGGGCCCGGGGCCGGCTCGGGGCGCGGCCGTGCGGGCGGGGCGCCGGACGTGCCGGTGTCCATGGTTCCGGCCAGCCAGAGGAGTTCGGCCAGTTCCAGCGGGGTGGGACGGACGCCTCCGGACGCCTCGGTCAGTACGCCGGCCAGGCGGGCCAGCGGGTCGGGGGCGTCCGCGGCGCCGGGACCCGGGTCAGAAGGCATCGGACCGCGGGGCCTGGCCCAGATACGGCATCAGCTGCTCCGCCAGTTCGTCCAGGGAGTCGACGTCGAGACCGGAGGACCGGGCGAGGTAGATCGCGTTGAGGAGCTGGTCGGTGGCCAGGTCGCCGGCGCCGACCCGGGACAGGAAACGCTCGATCAGGCCCCGCGCGTACGCGTCCGGCTCGCCCAGGTGCGCGCGGACGATCCCGGCGAGATGGCCGTCGTCCGGCTGCCGCAGGCGCAGCGTGACGCAGCGGCGCAGGAAGGCGGGCGGGAACTCCCGCTCACCGTTGCTGGTGAGGACGACGAACGGGAAGGACCGGCAGCGCACCCGGCCGCGTTCCACCGGGACCCGCTCGTCGGTGCCGTCGGCCATCACCTCGGCCCGTGGGAGCTGCCGGGCGGCGCGCACCAGCTCGGGGATCTCGTACTGGCCCTCCTCCAGCACGTTCAGCAGGTCGTTGGGCAGGTCGAGATCGCTCTTGTCGATCTCGTCGATGAGCAGGGCGCGGGGGCGGGCGTAGGGGAGGAGGGCGGTGCCCAGGGGACCGAGGCGCAGGTGGTCCTCGACGCCGGTCCCGTCGCCCGCCTCCCGGGCCGCCGCGTCGGACCGCTCCGCGGAGCGGCCGGCGCCCTGCCGCGCCGCGTACAGGCGGGAGAGCGGGTCGTACTGGTAGAGGCCGTCGTGCAGCGTGCTGCGGCTGGTGATGTTCCAGCGCAGCACCGGACCGAGGCGCAGCTCACGGGCGACCGCGTAGGCGAGCGAGGACTTGCCGGTGCCGGGTGGGCCGGTGACCAGCAGCGGGCGGCGCAGGTACAGGGCCGCGTTGACCAGCTGGACCGTCTGCGGGGTCGCCCGGTAGGTCATGGCGCGGTGGGTGCGGTCGGGGGAGACGGCGGCGGTGTCGGCGGCCTCGTCCGGCGGGTCCAGCACCGGCCCGCCGTCGAAGGCGCGCCAGGGCGGGGGCGGTGGCAGCCGTGTGATGCCGTCGTGCGGTTGCTCGGCGCCGGTGTAGACGGGCCACAGGGGCATGGTGCTCTTCTCCGGTCGGGGACGGTGGTCGGTCAGGCCACGGGGGAGTGCAGGCTCGCGGCGGTGGCGGGGAAGCAGCGCGGGTCGTCCCACAGCAGTTGCACGTCCCTGGCCCAGTGCCCGTCCGGCTCCTCGGCGGCGTCCGCCGTCAGCCGCAACGACATGACGTGCTGCGGAAGTTCACCGGGCGGCACGCCGGCGACGGACGCGGTGAGCTCGTCGAGGAACGTGCCGCCGGAGCAGGGGCCCTCGTGACCGGCCTCCGGCTCCGGGCAGCCGGTGCGGGACCACAGCAGTACCGGCACCGGGACGTTCAGACCGACCTCGAAGTACTGCCGGGCGGCGGTGGGCGGCGCCGGGAAGCCGGCCAGTTCGGCACCACCGTCCCACAGGCGTTTGCGCAGGCCGGCCGGGCGCTCGTGGGTGCCGCACTCGACGCGGTGCACGGCCGCTCCCATGGCCGCGTCCAGTTTCTGCCACTTCTTGCCGAGCTGGTGGCGCAGCCGGTTGCTGCGGTGCCGGGACCGGTCCGCGACGACGAGCGGGTAGGCACAACCGAGCGGGGTGGGGTCGTCCGGGCCGCACTCCCAGTGCGCCACCGGCTCGTTCAGCCACTCGCGCGGCAGCACGAAGGCCAGTAGCTCCTCCGCGCCCGGAGGAAGATGGGCGACCGCCTCGTCGATGCGCTCCTGTACGTAGGCGCGCACACCGGTGCGGGGCAGCCGGCGCGCGCCCACGGGGTGGCGCCGTCCGTCGAGGCACGCGGACACCTCCACGGTGACCTGGTCCGGACCGGCGCCGCTGTGCTCGATCTCGACGACCACGGGGGACCAGGCCGAGGGCCGCGCGGGAGGTCCGTCCAGCAGGTCGCGCAGCCGGTCGGCGAACCGGGCCACGGCCTCCGGCTCCGGGACCTCCCACTGCACGTACGCCGCCGCCGACGCCAGCGAGGCGAAGCCGCCGTCCGGCAGGGGCGGGCCGAAGGGGCCCACGGCGTCGACGTACAGCCGGTGCGGATCACAGCGCAGTCCCGTCCGCTCGGCGCGCCGCACCAGGGTGTACAGACGTCTGCGCGTGTCCGTCGCGTGGCCGGGGGTGGGGACCAGCTCGCCCAGGCCGCTCCAGTAGCGGGCCATGACCTCCGTGGGCAGCATCCGGCCGGCCCTGACGTCCCGGCCGCCCGCGACCGCCGTGACCATCCCGACCACCGAGCCGTCGGCCAGGGTCACCGCGGCCCCGCTGAAACCGTCGGCCAGCGGCTGTCCGTGCCCGGAGACGGCCTCCAACTGCACCCACTCGTCGGCGATCAGCGGACCCGGCACCGCCCGGTACAGTGCGAGGGTGCCCTCGTCGTAGCCCCGGGGGAAGCCGTAGGCGATCAGTTCCGGGGAGGGAGTGCCACGTTCGGCGCCGGGGGGCGCGAAGACCGCCGGGGCGAGCGGCACCTCCCGGTCCAGTTCCAGTACGGCCAGGTCACCGGGGTCGGTGTCGCCGCCCCGCCAGCCACCGTGGACGACCACCGTGGCGGTGACCTCACCCAGGTCGACGCGGTTCGGGAAACCCACGGTCACCGGGGACGTGTCGCCCGCCGCGACGACGTGGGCGCAGGTGAGCACGTGACGTGCGGAGACGAGGAAGCCCGCGCCGGTCTCGTTGCCGCACCGGATCCGGGTGTGCCAGGCAGTTCTGCTCATCGACGGTCGGCGGCCTCCGCGGTCGTCCCGGCCTGGTCGGGCGCCCAGCTGAGCTTGACGACCAGGTGCCCCTCGGCCGAGCCCTTGGCGATGACGGCACCGGCCTCCGCGGTCAGTTTCACCCCGAACTCCAGCTCCACCGCGTCCGGTTTGAGGGAACCGTCGCGGAACACCCGCAGCGCGGACTCGGCCGCCGCCCGTACGCCCTCCAGGGAACCCTCGAAGGTGCGCGCCGCCTGGGCCGGGCCGTTGCCGCGGGAGACGAGCCGGGCCCCGGACTCGTCCTGCACGCCCTCCACCACGACCTGGGCGCCACTCTCCGTCGTGAACTGCATCAACCCGTCCATGGCGCGACGTGCTCCCCGTGGTGTGCGACTGCGGTGAACTCCTATGTTACGCCCGGTGTTTGATGTGTCACGGGGTCAGTCGGCCGGGTGCTCCTCCGTACGGTCCGCCGGTCCCACGACCCCCCGGACCACCCCCAGCTCCACCAGGTCCTGCGGGCGGACGCGGAGCCGGTCCGCGGTGTTCTCCACCTCCTCCGGGGGCCGTTTGAGGATGGCCGCCGCGAGTTCCGGGGCGATCACCGAGAAGTAGCTGTCCGGGGTGGCCCAGGTGTTGCCGGGGGCCGCGAGGGCCAGCGCGCCGCCGGAGCCGCCCTCGCCGACGACCAGCGTGGTGACCGGGGTACGGGCGGCGGCCACGGCGCCGAACAGGTCGGCGATGGCGGCCCCCGCGCCCTGCCGCTCCGCCTCCGCGTCGTTCGCCG
>NZ_NCTE01000196.1 GCF_002114215.1 Streptomyces sp. 13-12-16
TCCACCGCATCCGCCGCCGCCCCCGCAGGACGACCCGCCTCCGCAGGACGAGCCACCACCGCAGGACGATCCCCCGGAGGAACCCGACGAGCAGGACCCGCCGCTGCCTCCGCCGCCACCCGCCCACCAGCTGTCGCGGCCCCTGCCGCTACGGCCGGCGCCCACCCGCCGCGCGGGCCTGCGCGCGGCGCTCACGACCGCGACCAACAGCACGAGAAGCACCGCCAGGATGATGCCGACGACCATGGCGTCACCCTCCTTCCGTTCCCCCGTGATCCCCCGAAGCGGCCCCCCGTGGGCGCCTCGCTCACGTGTGTGACCGGGAGATGCCCTCCACCCGTGCGGCCCAAAGCAGAGTTGAGGAACTTCTGAGGGTCCTGTCGGGGGAACGACTTCTGACCTGCGCGGAAAGGCAGTTCGGGGACCGTCCGGGTCTCACCGGGCCGGTTTGGGGGTTCCTCCGTCGGGGTGGGGTGTGTGGTCCCGCCCGGCACGGTGGGTTACTCATCCGTGCGGGTGTCCCGTGATGCCCGTGTGCCGAAAAGAACGGAGAATCCCTCATGCGCGTCCCCCTGCGCCTGATCGCCCCGGTCCTGCTCGCCGCCGCCGGCGCGATGGCCTCGACCGCTCCCGCCACCGCGGTGGACAACCCCGTCGGGACGGTCACCTGCCTGACCGAGGCCCCCGCCGCTGTCACCGAGCTCGCCGACCCGGCGGCCCTCCTCGATCCGGCCACGGCGCCCGGGGTGTCGTGCATCGCCCCCTGACCCACCCTCCCGGCGGACGCCCGTCCACGAAGGCGAGTTGAGGAACCCCGGGGCTCCGGCGCAGGATGGCCGCCATGACCTCCAGCGCGCGCCCCCTCCTGAACCGCCGGCTCGCCGAGTTCGGGACGACGATCTTCGCCGAGATGTCCGCCCTGGCCCTGCGGACCGGTTCCCTCAACCTGGGCCAGGGCTTCCCCGACACCGACGGCCCCGAGGAGGTCAGGGAGGCCGCCGTACGGGCCCTGCGGGACGGCCGCGGCAACCAGTACCCGCCGGGCCCCGGCATCCCCGAACTGCGCACCGCCGTCGCCGCGCACCAGCGACGCCGTTACGGCCTCTCGTACGACCCCGACACCGAGGTCCTGGTCACCGCCGGCGCCACGGAGGCGATCGCGGCCGCCCTGCTCGCGCTGCTGGAACCCGGCGACGAGGTGATCGCCCTGGAGCCGTACTACGACTCCTACGCGGCCTGCATCGCCATGGCCGGCGGCCGGCGCGTCCCCGTCACCCTCCGCCCCCGCGAGGGCCGCTTCCGCCTCGACCTCGACGAACTGCGCGACGCCGTCACCGACCGCACCCGCCTGCTGCTGATCAACACCCCGCACAACCCGACCGGCACGGTCCTCACCCGCGAGGAACTGGCGGCGATCGCCGGGCTGGCGGTGGAACGGGACCTGCTCGTCGTCACGGACGAGGTCTACGAACACCTGGTCTTCGACGACGCCGAACACGTCCCCCTGGCCACCTTCCCGGGCATGCGCGACCGCACGGTGACCATCTCCAGCAGCGGCAAGACCTTCTCCTTCACCGGCTGGAAGGTCGGCTGGATCACGGCGGCCCCGGAACTGGTCACGGCGGTCCGCTCGGCCAAGCAGTTCCTCACCTACGTCTCCGCGGGCCCCTTCCAGTACGCGATCGCCGAGGCCCTCGCCCTGCCGGAGTCGTACTTCACCGGATTCCGGGACGACATGCTCGCCAAGCGCGACGTCCTGGCGGCCGGCCTGGAGGAGGCGGGCCTCACGGTCTACCGCCCCTCCGGCACGTACTTCATCACCGCCGACATCCGCCCCCTGGGCGAGAGGGACGGCATCGCCTTCTGCCGCGCCCTCCCGGAACGCGCGGGCGTCGTCGCCATCCCCACGTCGGTCTTCTACGACCACCGCGACATGGGCGCCCCCTTCGTCCGCTTCGCCTTCTGCAAGAAGCGCTCCGTACTGGAGGAGGCGTCCCGCCGCCTCAAGGCCGCCGGAACCCGCTGAGCACGGTCACTCGGCCTCGGGCGATCCCCTCTCCACGGCCAGGTGCGCTCGACGCGGTCACGCCGTACCGCGTAGGCCGCGGGACCGCCCCTGGCCACGGCCCGGTGGATGGCCTCACGGTGTGCGTCGAACCGCCCGATCATCTCGGCGCTGGGCAGTTGCTGGTTGTCGAGGTAGAAGAGCACCGCTTCCCGTTCAAGCACCGGTCGGATCTCCAGATCCCGGCTCTTGATCCGGCCGTCCTTGGAGATCGGCACCCATGACTGGTCGAGGCCGTGAGCGATCCAATCCTCGTCGGCGATGTCCTGTGCGTCGTCGGGGAAGACGTCCCCGATGCGGTGGACAGTCCAGCCGCACGCCCTCAGCCCTTCCGCGACGCGACGTCCGAGATTGCGGTCGAGGAAGAACTCAGGCGGCAAGGCGCACCACTGCCCTGCACAGCGCGTCCACCTGCTCGGGTGTCATGTCGAAGTCGTACGCGATGTCCTCGACGCTCTCCCCGGCCTCCCAGAGGTCGGTGATGGCCTTGACCGCGACGCGGTTGGCGGCCACGACGGGCCGCCCGTGCCCGAACCTCGGGTCGATCACCACGGGGACGGACTCCGGGTACTGCCTGAGCCGCAGACTGGAGGGGAAGTCGTCGTCGGGCTCCCAGTTCAGGTAGCGGAGGTAGCCGGAGACCACCTCATGGATGGGCGCCTGACCGTCCCGGGCCCTGCGGAGGTCCCCCAGCCCGTGCTCGACGAAGATGTCCACGCCGTCCGTCGCGATCCGCTTCGAGACAAGGCCGTAGGGGGTGTCGAAGGCATCCCGTACGGCGGTGGCCGCTTCCCTGATCTCGCTCATCCGCAGCCCCAGGGTGCGGAGGGAGCGGAGAACGTGCGCCTCGGCCACCGCGATGAACGGCACCGAGGGCTGTCCCTTGCGAGGCAGTGGTTCCACCTGGTGGACCAGCGGTGCCCCGGCGGCCCTGCCCTTCAGCCACGAGGTGAGCGTCGACTGCGGGATCTCCAGGTAGGAGGCCGTTTCCGTGGGGGTCAGAAGTCCGTCCTTGAACCGGTCGGTCATGCCCCACCTCCTCCGTCTGTCGAGTCCGCTGCTCGATTTCGCATCGTCGCACATCGAGTTTCCCGTCCGGGGGTCGATCTCACACCCGCCCATCGGCTCAGCAGGCGGCATGGAGACGGCTCCCCGACCAGCAGCCTCGGCACCGGCCGGGTTCCGGTGCGCGGAATGCCTTGTCGCAGCCGTCGCAGGTCTGGAAGGGGAGGACGGCGGGGCGTTCGTCGCGGTGTGTCGGCGAGAGGGGTGCGACGGGTAGTGGTGTTTCGCGCAGGCGGTAGGCGAGGATGCCCGCCGGACGGGTCAGGAAGTGATCGGGGAGGCCTTCGGTCAGCAGCTTGATGATCTGCACCGTTCCCAGACCCGCCGCGAGCCACCGGGAGACGGCCGGCGCCAGCCGTGCGGCCTCCTGTACGGACAGGACGAGGCGGGGGTCGACCCGACACAGTGCGGTGAGTACGGCGAGGGCCTGGGGGTCGGCGTCGACGAGGGACGGCACCGGCTCCGTGTCGACTGGCTGTGGCGTCTCCGGCACGGCCGTGGCCGGTGCGGTGGCGGACCGCTTCCGGGGTCCTCGCGGGGCAGGTGGTTCAGGCGGCCCGTCCGGTACGTCGTAGAAGTAGGTCCGGGTGCGGATCTGCCCGGTGGGCAGGCGCTCGCGGCGGCGTTCCAGGTACCCGGCGGCTTCCAGCTCCCGCAGGGCCCGCGAGATGAGGATCTCGCCCTCGGTGAAGTGCTCGCACAGGGCGGCGATGCTGACGGGAGTGCCGTCGGGGAGGGAGGCGATGTAGACCGCGACGCCGATGGTGACCGCGCTGCCGCGCTGCTGGGCGAGGGCGTTGGAGATCACGGTGAAGTCGGCGGTGAGGCGGGTGCGTACGTGGATCACGCCGGAGGTCGGTGTTCCGGCGTCGGCGCGCAGGCGCGCGTTAGACTGCGAGTCAGCCATTGGGAAGGTTGAGGCTTCCTGATCGGTGAGGCCCTCGTTCCAGGACGGCAATCCTGGGCGGGGGCCGCATTTGTTCGCGGTTGCTGCGGCGAACGTAACCGCCCGCATTCCGCACCTGCAAGCCGGTCACTCGGACGGGTGACGCGGGCTTTTCGGTGGGGAGGGTGGGTGGGCGGGTAGTTCTTTCTCCCGGTTCTTTGGGGAGGTCAGTGGCCGACCGGACCCTCGTGGACAAGGGCCCGGTCGGCCCGGAAGACGGACGGCGCCCGGGGCCCGGCTCGCTCAGGGACGGTGGTGTTCTGCCTTCAACTCGCCTATGAACGCGGCCCAGGAAGCGGCTTCGAAGCACAGCACCGGACCGTGCGGGGCCTTGCTGTCACGGACGGGGACGACGGCCGGGAACCCGTCGGCCACCTCCACGCAGTTGCCGCCCTCCTGGTTGCTGTAGCTGCTCTTGCGCCAGGCGGCGCCGTTCAGATCGGGACGGGACCTTCGCTCCATGGTGGTTGTCCTCCCTCACGGATCGGATCATGTCGAGCGACATGAGCGGGGGCAGAGCTGCCGCCCGCAGCCGATCGTAGGTCAGGGAGAACCGCCTCACCTCGTCCGGATCCTCGATGAGTTGGCCGTAGTGTGCGCCTTCCGCGTAGGCGACCTCCGAGCCGTCCGACAAGGTGAGGACCGTGAGCGAGCCTCCCATGACCTCGTGCTCGCCCTGGTCGAACGGCAGTACCTGCACGGTGGTGTGGAACTCCTTCGCAGTTCCGAGCAGCCACTCCAACTGTTCGCACATCACCGGCCAGCCGCCGACCGGACGCCTGATAACCGCTTCGTCGAGGACCACCCACAGCTCGGGGCGATCAGGCGTACCGAGGCGCTTCTGTCGCCCCATACGAGCGTTGACCCGCTCTTCCAATTGCTCTTCGCTGGCGAGCGTTCGACCAACTTTCAGCACAGCTCGTGCGTATGCCTCGGTCTGCAACAAGCCAGGGACCACATGAGCCGCGTACTCGCGGACGTCCACCGCCCGCTCCGCGTACTCCATGAACTTCCGCGACCAGTCCGGAAACGCTTCCCGATACACATACGGCCACAGCTCGACGAGCAGATCCTCCGCACCCAGGGCCGCGTCCAGCGCACGCGCCAGTTCCAGCGTCGGTTTCGCCCCGGACGCCCGCTCGATCTGCGTGATCCGCGTGCCCACCACATGCGTTCTGGCGCCGAGTTCGGCCTGGGTGAGTCCGGCCGCCGTGCGGAGTCTGCGCACCCGTGTACCGAACAGAGCCGCCATCGACGCACTGGGGTCAATTGCGTTGGCCAAAGCGTCACTTCCGTTCCTTATGGCCTGAAAGGTAATACCGCGCCCTCTGTTGAGCGTAGAGCGACCGGACGAATCTTGAGTACGGAACGTGATGACTCGCATACGCCGCGAGACGACCCGAGATCGACAGAGAGGGACGGACCAAGCCGTGCTCACAGGAACGACCACCTCGGCTGCCGCACGGTTCACCTCCTCACCGCACGGCGCGCGGCTCGCCCGGCGTTTCGCCGTCCGGTGCATGGAGGCGTGGGGGCACCCGCCCGCGTCGGACGTGTCGTGTGCGATCGCCCTCGTCGTCGGTGAGCTCGCTGCGAACGCCGTGCTGCACGGCCGGGTGCCCGGACACGACTTCGGTCTGCGACTCGCCCTCGACCCGGCGGCGGACCTGGTGCGGGTCGAGGTGGCGGACGCCGCCGCCACGAAGCTGGCGCCCGCGACCGCGCCCTCGTCGTGTCCCGAAGGCGAGTCCGGTCGAGGGCTGCTCCTGGTGGAGGCCCTGGCGGTGCGCTGGGGGTCGGCGCCTCGTCGCCCCTGGGCAAGACGATGTGGGCGGAGGTGTCCACGGAGGTGCCGGCTCACCTGTGAGATCCGGCTCGTGGTCGTGCCGCACCGCCGGCGGTCACGCACCTGGGCCGCAGGCGTGCGGGCGCGAGGCGTTTCGGTGTACCAGGTACTGCCGTCCTGCCGGTGAGTAGCCGTACTCATGCCGGAACGAGCCCTCCGGGTCACTGTGGTGATCACCGACCCGTACCGGCTTGAAGGGCCTCCGATGCCGACTTCCCCTCGCTCACGTCTGCGGCGACTTACCGTGCTCACCACGGACAGCCGGCTCGCCCGGGGCTATCTGACCGTGGTCGCCCTCGGCGTCCTGGTCATGTTCCTCTTCCCGGAGAGCCCTTACGCCATGAGCCCCATGCTGCTCACGGCGCCCCTCTCCTTCCTGCCCGTGCTCCTCCCCTTCGGGCCCGGTACCGAGGGAAGCCCGCCGGTCGAGGTGCTGGCCACCGGCCTCTGGTTCGCGTGGACCCTCCTGTGTGCCCTCGTGAACGCCGCCGCGCTCGGCGCCCTCGCCAGGAAGTCGGACCGGGCACCCTCCGTACGTCCTCGCCCACGGGCCCCACGGGCCCTGCTCGCGCCCGCCGTGGACAACTGGCTCGCGCGCGGCTATCTCGCCGTGGTCGCCGCGGCGCTGGGAACCTTCCTGTACGCCGTGTTCGTGTCGTCGGACCCGGGGTTCGCGGGGATATGGCCCATCATGGCCGCGGCACCGCTCAGCTTCCTCGCCCTGCTGGTGACGGCACCCGTGGAGTACTCCTCGCCCGCCTGGCTGAGCTCACTGGTCTTCTCCGCCGGTGTGGTCCTGTCGGGACTGGTCAACGCCGTACTGATCGGCCTGCTCGCACACAGGCTGAGGGCCCGCCCCGCAGGGAGGTGAGGCAGAAGAGAGCCCGGTCCGGACAGTGGCTGTCCGGACCGGGCTCTCGTCACGCCATGCCTGAGGACGGACTACTCGTCGTCCTCGGGCTTGTCGTCCGTCTCGTTGATCTCCTGCTCCAGGCCGAGCTGCTCGACGAGCCACTTGTCGAACTCGATCGCGGCCCGCACCCAGCTGACCGTCGACGAGACGAAGTGCTCCAGGCTGACGCCCATGCCGATCAGCATCTGGGCCTCACCGATGAGACGGACCGTGCCGTCGTCGTGGGTGTGGGTGTAGACCTTGGGCCACAGCGTGCGGCGGTTCCAGTCGTCGACGGACTCGAGCAGCTGGGGCTTCTCGTCGATCTGGTGCGGCCGGTCGTAGAACGTCCGGACGGAGAAGATCTGCTGGTCGCCCTCTCCACGGAACATGAAGTAGGTGCGGAACTGCTCCCACGGCGCCGCGAGGTCACCCTCGTCGTCGACGACGTACTTGAGCTCCATCTGGTCGAGGAGCTGCTTCACGAGGTCCTGATCCGGGACGACGGGGCCCGCCGGTCCTTGCGGCTGCGGCTCGGGCTGGCCCCCGAAATTCGGAATCGAGGACGGGTCGATGGTCACCGTGAATTTCCCTTCGTACGGATCCCGCCATCCTCCCCCATACGGGGAGGGGGGTGGCAAGCCCCGACGGGCCTGTCAGCCGTGGGCTGACTCGATCCGGTCAATGCCGGGGTACCCGGTACGGGCCGGGCCCAACGTCCCGGGGAGGGACATCGGGCCCGGAAACGGAACCGTCGCTCAGAGTGACTTGCCGGTCGCCGGGCCCACCAGCAGCCCGTCCTCGAAGCGGTCCACGCGGACCGTGTCGCCGTCCTTGATCTCGCCGGCCAGGATCTCCTTGGCGAGGCGGTCGCCGATGGCGGTCTGGACCAGGCGGCGCAGGGGGCGGGCGCCGTAGGCGGGGTCCATGCCCTCCTCGGCCAGCCAGGCCAGGGCGTCGGGGGTGACGTCCAGGGTGAGGCGGCGTTCGGCGAGGCGGCGGGAGAGGGACTCCAGCTGGAGCTTCGCGATCCGTGCCAGTTCGGGCTTGGTGAGCGCCGAGAAGACGACCAGGTCGTCCAGGCGGTTGAGGAACTCGGGCTTGAAGGAGGCCCGGACCACCTCCAGGACCTGCTCCTTCTTCTCCGCCTCGGTGGTGAGCGGGTCGACCAGGTACTGGCTGCCCAGGTTGGACGTCAGGACGAGGATCGTGTTGCGGAAGTCCACCGTGCGGCCCTGGCCGTCGGTGAGGCGGCCGTCGTCGAGGACCTGGAGCAGGATGTCGAAGACCTCGGGGTGGGCCTTCTCGACCTCGTCGAGGAGGACGACGCTGTAGGGGCGGCGGCGGACGGCCTCGGTGAGCTGGCCGCCCTCCTCGTAGCCGACGTAGCCGGGGGGCGCGCCGACGAGGCGGGCGACGGAGTGCTTCTCGCTGTACTCCGACATGTCGATGCGGACCATGGCCCGCTCGTCGTCGAAGAGGAAGTCGGCGAGGGCCTTCGCCAGCTCGGTCTTGCCGACGCCCGTCGGGCCGAGGAAGAGGAAGGATCCGGTGGGGCGGTCGGGGTCGGCGATCCCGGCGCGGGACCGCCGTACGGCGTCGCTCACCGCCCGGACGGCCTCGGTCTGGCCGATGAGGCGCTTGCCGAGTTCGTCCTCCATGCGGAGCAGCTTCTGGGTCTCGCCCTCCATCAGGCGGCCGGCGGGGATGCCGGTCCAGGAGGCGACGACGTCGGCGATGTCGTCGGCGCCGACCTCCTCCTTGACCATGGTGTCCTTCGCGCCCCCGCCGGAGGCGGAAGATGTCAACGCTTCCTCGGCCTCGGAGGCGGCCTCCAGGTCGCGTTCGAGCGTGGGGATCTCGCCGTAGAGGAGTTTGGAGGCGGTGTCGAAGTCGCCGTCGCGCTGGGCGCGTTCGGCCTGGCCGCGCAGCTCGTCGAGCTTCTCCTTCAGTTCGCCGACCCGGTTGAGGGACTGCTTCTCCTTCTCCCAGCGGGCGGTGAGGCCGCGCAGCTCCTCCTCCTTGTCGGCGAGGTCGCGGCGCAGCTTCTCCAGGCGTTCGCGGGAGGCGGCGTCGGTCTCCTTGCCGATGGCCAGCTCCTCCATCCTCAGCCGGTCGACGGCGCGCTGGAGCTCGTCGATCTCGACGGGCGAGGAGTCGATCTCCATGCGCAGGCGGCTGGCGGCCTCGTCGACGAGGTCGATGGCCTTGTCGGGGAGGAAGCGGGAGGTGATGTAGCGGTCGGAGAGGGTGGCGGCGGCGACGAGGGCGCTGTCGGCGATCTGGACCTTGTGGTGGGCCTCGTAGCGGCCCTTGAGGCCGCGGAGGATGGCGATGGAGTCCTCGACGGAGGGTTCGGCGACGAGGACCTGCTGGAAGCGGCGTTCGAGGGCCGGGTCCTTCTCGATGCGCTCGCGGTACTCGTCGAGGGTGGTGGCGCCGACCATGCGGAGTTCGCCGCGGGCGAGCATCGGCTTGAGCATGTTGCCGGCGTCCATCGCGGAGTCGCCGCCGGCGCCGGCGCCGACGACGGTGTGGAGTTCGTCGATGAAGGTGATGACCTGGCCGTCGGAGTCCTTGATCTCGGCGAGGACGGTCTTGAGGCGTTCCTCGAACTCGCCGCGGTACTTGGCGCCGGCGACCATGGCGCCGAGGTCGAGGGCGACGAGCCGCTTGTTCTTCAGCGACTCGGGGACGTCGCCCTTGACGATGCGCTGGGCGAGGCCCTCGACGACGGCGGTCTTGCCGACGCCGGGCTCGCCGATCAGCACCGGGTTGTTCTTGGTGCGGCGGGACAGCACCTGCACCACGCGCCGGATCTCCTGGTCGCGTCCGATGACGGGGTCGAGCCTGCCCTCGCGGGCGGAGGCGGTGAGGTCGGTGCCGAACTTCTCCAGGGCCTTGTACTGGCCCTCGGGGTCGGCGGTGGTCACCCGGCGGGCCCCGCGCGCCTTCTGGAAGGCGTCCTGGAGCTTCTTCGCGGTGGCGCCCTGCCGGGTGAGGACCTCGCCGGCGGCTCCGCCCTTGGCGGCGGTGCCGATGAGGAGGTGCTCGGTGGAGAGGTACTCGTCGCCGAGGTCGCGGGCGCGGGACTGGGCGTCCGCGATGACGGCGAGCAGTTCACGGTTGGGCTGGGGCGGCGCGACGGTGGACCCGGTGACGCTCGGCAGGCCGGCGAGGACGCGCTCGGCCCCGGAGCGTACGGCGGCCTGGTCGGCGTCGACCGCGGCGAGCAGGTCCGTGATGTTCTCGTTCTCCTGCCCGGCGAGCAGGGACAGCAGCAGGTGGGCGGGGGTGAGGTCGGGGTGTCCCTCGGTCACGGCCCGGTTGCCCGCGGCCTGGATCGCTTCCCGGCTCCGGTTGGTCAGCTCGGCGTCCACGTGTCCGTTCTCCTCCTTGCGGTGACCCTTCAGCGGCCTTCGCGGCTGACTCGGTCAGCGTACACAAACTTGAGTCTATTCCACTCAAGGTGGTGGACGGGAGTGCGGCGGGGACTAAGTTCCGGTCCATGGCCACCTCGTACTCGGTAGACCCGGGCGATCCGGACGCGTCGTACCTCGGCTTCTGGCGCGAGAAGCACCTGTGCACGCTGACCACCCTCCGCCCGGACGGCACCCCGCACGTGGTGCCCGTCGCGGTGACGTACGACCCCGGGGCACGCCTCGCCCGGGTGGTCGCGAACGAGTCCAGCGCGAAGGTGCGGCACGTGCGGGCGGCGGGGGACGGGGGCGCCCCCGTCGCGGTGTGCCAGGTGGACGGCCGGCGGTGGGCGACGCTGGAGGGGCGGGCGGTGGTCCGCACGGAGCGGGAGCGGGTCGCCGAGGCGGAGCGGCGGTACGCGGAGCGCTACGGGCGGACGCCGCGGCCGAATCCGTCACGGGTGGTCATCGAGATCGCGCTCACGCGCGCGATGGGACGCGGGT
>NZ_NCTE01000197.1 GCF_002114215.1 Streptomyces sp. 13-12-16
CCGCCGAGGCCGTGTGCCCCGAGGGGAACGACGCCGACGTCGGCATCGGCACGTGCCGGTCCACGGTCACCCGCGCCGCCTCCCGGTCCGGCCGGGCCCTGCGGACCAGCCGCTTGCCCAGCAGATTGGCCGACGCCGACGCCACGGCTACGGCGCCGACCCCGACCAGCGCCGCCCGCCGGGGCCGCGCCCCGCTCAGCGCGAGGACCCCGGCGATGGCGAACGAGATCTTGGAGTGGTCGGCCGTGTGGGACAGCCTGCGCAGCGCCCGGTCGAGCGTGGGCGTCGGTGTGGCGGCGACCGCCGCGTACAGGGCGCCGTCCACGGCTCTGAGATCGCCGAGGACCGCGGCGGCGACCCTGCGCAGTCCGTCGGCGGGCGGCACGGGCCTGGTGAGCGGACGGGTGACGTCCTGGTGGTCGGTGGTGGGCGGCTCGCTCATCTGTCTCTCCCGCGATGGCATCGTGGACGAATCACCAGGTGCCCACGGTACGCATGATCCATCCGCACGGGTTCGCCCACCCCGGCCGGCCGGTCCGTGGTCACCGTGCCGGTCCCGCCCGGGACCTCCGGTCCCCCGGCGAGGACGCCGGGCCGGGTGCCGCGCCCGGCACCGGCCGTCACCTCGTCCGCCCGCGCCTCCACCGGGCCTCAGCCCAGGGCACGGTCCAGGTTGAACGCGGCGCTGATCAGGGCGAGGTGGGTGAACGCCTGCGGGAAGTTGCCCTGTTGCTCCCCGGTGTGGCCGATCTCCTCGGCGTACAGACCGAGGTGGTTGCCGTAGGTCAGCATCTTCTCGAAGGCGAGGGACGCCTCGTCGAGGCGCCCGGCGCGGGTCAGCGCCTCGACGTACCAGAACGAGCAGATGGAGAACGTGCCCTCGTCGCCGTGCAGTCCGTCGGGGCTCACCATCGGGTCGTAGCGGTAGACCAGCGAGTCGGACACCAGGTCCTCGGTGAGGGAGTCGAGCGTCGACAGCCACTTCGGGTCGGTCGGCGCGATGAACTTCGACAGCGGCATCATCAGGATCGCCGCGTCCAGCACCTCCCCGTCCTCGTGCTGGACGAAGGCCCGGCGCGAAGCCGACCAGCCGCGGCTCATGATCCGCCGGTAGATGGTGTCCCGGCTCGACTGCCAGCGGGGGAGATCGGCGGGCAGGCCCCGCCGGTTGGCCATCCGGACGGCGCGCTCGATCGCCACCCAGCACATCAGGCGCGAGTACAGGAAGTTCTTCCGTCCGCCGCGCGTCTCCCAGATGCCCTCGTCGGGCTGGTCCCAGTGCGCGCACACCCAGTCCACCAGCGCCGTCACATGGTCCCACTGCTCGCTGGAGACGGGCTCGGCCCATTTGTCGTAGAGGTAGATGGAGTCGATCAGCGCCCCGTAGACGTCCAGTTGAAGCTGGTCGGCAGCCGCGTTGCCGACGCGGACCGGTGCCGAGCCGTGGTGGCCCTCCAGATGGCCGAGTTCGCGCTCGGGGAGTTCGGTGCGGCCGTCGATGCCGTACATGATCTGCAGCGGGCCGGAGGCCTTGCAGTCGCCCGGACTGATGTGCCGGGAGACGAACCCCATGAACGCCTCGGCCTCCTCGGTGAAGCCCAGCCGCAGCAGCGCGTACACGCAGAACGCCGCGTCGCGCACCCACACGTACCGGTAGTCCCAGTTGCGTTCCCCGCCGAGCTCCTCGGGCAGGCTGGTCGTCGGCGCCGCCACGATCGCCCCGGTCGGCGCGTAGGTGAGCAGCTTCAGGGTGAGGGCGGAGCGGTGCACCATCTCCCGCCAGCGGCCCCGGTACCGCGAGGAGGACAGCCACCGCCTCCAGTACGCCACCGTCGCGGCGAACCGCCGCTCCGCCTCCCCGCACTCGCAGCGGCTCGGCGTCACCTCCGCGCCGACCTGGTCCAGGGCGAACACCGCCGTCTCCCCCTCGGCCAGCTTGAACTCGGCCCGTACGTCCGGCCCGTCGGTCCCCATCGGGACGGTCGCGGTGAGTGCCAGGGACAACTCCTCGGAGTCGAAGACCGCGATGCCGCCGGCCAGCCGCACGGTGTGCGGGCGGGAGCCGTAATCGAACCGCGGCGCCACCAGCGTCCGGAACGGCACGGAGCCGCGCACGCACAGCACCCGCCGGATCAGCCGGTGCCGGGCCTCGTCGGCCGGCGTGCCGCCGACCGGCATGAAGTCCTGCACCTCGCCGACCCCGTCCTCGGTGAAGAACCGGGTGATCAGGACGTTGGTGTCGGGGAAGTAGAACTGCTTGGTGCGGGCCGGCACGGCCGCCGCCAGCTCGAAGCAGCCGCCCCGCCCGGTGTCCAGGATCGCGCCGAACACGCTCGGCGAGTCGAAGGACGGGCAGCAGTACCAGTCGATGGTGCCGTCGGTGCCCACCAGCGCCACACTGCGCAGATCGCCGATCAGCCCGTGGTCGGCGATCGGTACGTAGCGGCGCGCCCCGGGCCCGTCCTGTTCCTTGGCCATCGCGTCCATCGCAGCCTCCCTGGGCCGGCACGCCGTGCTCATGTGCCAGCTTAGGCAGCTTCGGCCGGACCGGCTCAGGTCACCACGACCCGCAGCCCCGCCTCCTCGAAGCGGCGTACCGTCTCCGGGTCCGCGCCGGTGTCCGTGACCAGGGTGTCCACCTGCTCGGCGGCGCAGATCCGGGCGAACGCCCGCCGGCCCAGTTTGCTGGAGTCGGCGGCCACGATCACCCGCTCGGCCCGCTCGCACAGCATCCGGTTGACCGCCGCCTCCGCCTCGTCGTGGGCCGCCGCCCCGTGCACGGCGTCGAAGGCGACGACACCGAGCACCGCCACATCGAGGGTGATCTGCCCCAGCACCCCGTCCGCGAG
This sequence comes from Streptomyces sp. 13-12-16, assembly GCF_002114215.1. Lineage (GTDB taxonomy): Bacteria > Actinomycetota > Actinomycetes > Streptomycetales > Streptomycetaceae > Streptomyces. Next base: position 2,850 of record NZ_NCTE01000197.1, read on the forward strand.
CGGCCCGACCAGCTCGTACGACTGGGCCCGCGCCACCCCGCCGGTCACCACGATCTTGAACTGGGGGCGCACGGCCAGCTCGTTGGCGATGTTGAGCGCGTTCGTCACCACGGTCAGCGCGGGCGAGCCCGAGGCGAGGTCCCCGCGCACGGCCAGCGCCCGCGCCACCTCCGTGGTGGTCGTACCGCCGGTCAGCCCGACCGCCTCGCCCGGCGCGACGAGATCCGCCACCGCCTTCGCGACGCGCTGCTTCTCGGAGGCGTGCCGCGCGGTCTTGTAGCGCAGCGGCAGCTCGTACGACACCCCGTGCACCACCGCTCCGCCACGGGTGCGCACCAGCATCTGCTGTTCGGCGAGCCGGTCGAAGTCGCGCCGGATCGTCGCGGCCGACACCGCCAGCTCGCCGGCCGCCTCCTCGACGTCCAGCCGGCCGCGCTCGACGAGCAGCTCCAGCAGCGTCTTCCAGCGGGCGTCCCGCGACATCCGCCCTCCCGTCGTCTCCCCCGGTCTCCTTCGGTCTCCGGCGACCCTAACGCACCCGGCCTCCGACCGAATGCTTGATTTTGCTCGAAACCTCGCTCAATCTTGCAAGAAAGAGCATCGAGCCTTCGGGGGTGCGGCATGACCCATGTCGAGGACGAACTGAACAGTCAGCCCGAGTGCTGGAGCCGCGCCGCCGCGCAGGCCCCGTCCCACGCCCCGGTGCTTCCGGCGGCGGGGGAGCGGGTCGCGGTGGTCGGCTGCGGGACGTCGTACTTCATGGCACAGGCGGTCGCGGCCCTGCGCGAGGGCGCGGGCCGGGGCGAGACCGACGCCTTCGCCGCCTCGGAGTTCCCGCGGCACCGGGCCTACGACCGCGTCGTCGCCCTCACCCGCTCCGGGACCACCACCGAAGTCCTCGACCTGCTGGGCCGGTTGAAGGGCGGCACCCGCACCACCGCGGTCACCGCCGATCCGGCCACCCCCGTGACGTCACTCGCCGACGAGACGGTCGTCCTCGACCACGCGGACGAACGCTCCGTCGTCCAGACCCGGTTCGCCACCACGGCCCTCACCCTGCTCCGCGCCCATCTGGGCCTGCACACCGACGCGGTCGTCGAGGACGGGCGCACGGCGCTGGCCGACCCGCTGCCCGAAGGGCTCGTGGACCGCGCCCAGTTCACCTTCCTCGGCCGTGGCTGGAGCGTCGGCCTGGCCAACGAGGCCGCACTGAAGATGCGCGAGGCGGCCCTCGCCTGGACGGAGGCCTACCCGGCGATGGAGTACCGGCACGGACCCATCAGCATCACCACCTCCACCACCGCGACCTGGATGCTCGGTGACGCGCCGGAGGGGCTGGCCCGGCAGGTGCGTGACACCGGCGGGCTGTGGATCGAGGGCACCCTCGACCCGCTCGCCGAACTCGTCCGCGTCCAGCGGCTCGCGGTCGCCGTCGCCGCGGCCCGCGGCCTGGACCCCGACCGGCCCCGCCACCTCACCCGCTCGGTCGTCCTCGCGCCCTGACCCGCCGGAAAGGACGCAACCCCGTAGGAAAGGACGGACCGTGCCCCTCACCACCACCGGCGAGCTCGTCACCCGCGCCGCCGCCCACCGCTCGGCGGTCGCCTCGTTCAACATCATCACCCTCGAACACGTCGAGGCCGTCATCGCCGGCGCCGAGTCGGCGAACGCCCCCGTCGTCCTCCAGGTCAGCGAGAACGCCGTGAAGTTCCGCCACGGCCGGCTGCTGCCGCTCGCCCGCGCCGCCGTCGCCGCCGCCGAACGCGCCACCGTCCCCGTCGCCCTGCACCTCGACCACGTACAGAGCGACACCCTGCTGCGCCAGGCCCCGGACGCCGGATTCGGCTCCGTGATGTACGACGCGTCCCGGCTGCCCTACGCCGACAACCTCGCCGCGACCCGGGCCGCCGTCGACTGGGCCCACGCCCGGGGGCTGTGGATCGAGGCCGAGCTGGGCGAGATCGGCGGCAAGGGCGGGCAGGCCGCGCCGGACGCCCACGCCCCGGGCGCCCGTACCGACCCCGACCGGGCCCGCGCCTTCGTCGCCGACTCCGGCGTGGACGCG
>NZ_NCTE01000198.1 GCF_002114215.1 Streptomyces sp. 13-12-16
CGCCGTTCACGCGATCGCCGGGTACGGCCCGAACCTCGCCGCGCCCGCCTGGCCGGACGCCTCGCTGGAGGAGCGGGAGCGGCTGCGGCGGGCGGCCGATGTGCGCGCGTACCTGGACCCCGGTTCGACCCGCGCCGAGCGGGCCGCGGTCGTCCGCCGGTACCACGCGCGCTGGCTGCTGCTGACGCCCGCGCAGCGGGTGCCCGAGGAGGCGGTGGTGGTGGCGTGGAGCCGGCGGACGGGGGAGGTGCTGGCGCGGGTGCCGGGGACTACTCGATGACGAGGTCGACGGGGATGTTGCCGCGGGTGGCGTTGGAGTAGGGGCAGACCTGGTGGGCCTGCTCGACCAGCTTGCGGCCGGTCTCCTCCTCGATGCCCTCGGGCAGCTCGACGCGGAGCGTCACCGCGAGCGCGAAGCCCTCGCCCTGCTTGCCGAGGACGACCTCGGCGGTCACCGCGGCGTCGCTGACGTCGACCTTGGCCGCCCGGCCGACCACACCGAGGGCGCTGCCGAAGCAGGCCGCGTAACCGGCGGCGAAGAGCTGCTCCGGGTTGGTGCCCTGGCCGTTGCCGCCGAGTTCCACGGGGGCGCTCAGGCCGAGGTCCAGCTTGCCGTCGGAGGTGACGGCGCGGCCCTCGCGGCCGTGGGTGGCGGTGGCGACAGCGGTGTAGAGCGCGTCCATGGAAGGACCTTCCCTCTCGAGTCGTGGCTCGGCCGGGCCCTTCGGTTCGGTGGGTCCGGCCGCCGTACGACCACAAGTAGAGCACGCAATTGAATTGTGCGCAACCAAATGGCCCGCGAGAGCTACCCTGGAGCCATGACAGCCACCCCGATCCCACCTCCCGCGACGGCCCCGCTGCCGGACGCCGCGGACGACTGGCTCCGCCTCGACCAGCAGATCTGCTTCAACCTGAACGCGGCCTCCCGCGCCTTCAACGGCGTCTACCGGGTGGTCCTCAAGGACCTCGGGCTCACCTACCCGCAGTACCTGGTCATGCTGGTGCTGTGGGAGCACGGCACGCTGCCGGTGAAGAAGCTCGGCGAGCACCTGCGACTGGACTCCGGCACCCTGTCCCCGCTGCTCAAGCGGCTGGAGGCGGCCGGCCTGGTACGCCGGGAACGCAGTGCGCGCGACGAGCGGTCGGTGGAGGTCCGGCCCACCGAGGAGGGCACCGCGCTGCGGCAGCGGGCCCTGGAGGTGCCGCGCCGGATCATGGCCGCGACCGGCTTCGACATCGACGAGATCCGTGACCTCGGCACCCGTCTGCACCGGCTCACGGCGGCGCTGGACACGGCGGTCGCGGAGGGCGCGTGACGGCGGCCGACGTGCGCCGCGCGCGCCGAGCGTCCTCAATGGAGGCAGAAGCAGCCCCGTGACGCGCCCGAGGACGCCATGCAGCCCCCTCACCCCCAGGTCACCGTCGTCGTCATCGGCCACGACGACGCCGCCCACGTGACCGACGCCGTGCGCTCGGCGCTCGGGCAGGGGCCCGCCGTACGGGAGGTCGTCGCCGTCGACGACTGCTCGACGGACGGCAGCGGGGACCTGCTGGACCGGCTCGCCGAGGGCGAACCCCGGCTGCGGGTGATCCGGCTCCCCG
>NZ_NCTE01000199.1:0-18137 GCF_002114215.1 Streptomyces sp. 13-12-16
ACCTCGTGCGCCAGCCCGCCCAGCCAGGCCAGGTCGTCCGACTCGTACAGCGCGATGCCGTCCTCACGGGTCAGGCGCTCGCCCGCCCCGACCTTCTCCTCCAGCTCGCGCTTGAGTCCTAAATCCATGATCATCGACCTCCTCGGTCAGTGCTCGTGAGGCACACTGTCGTGCCGGTACCGCCACTGGCGGCGAGCTGGTCCGGGCACGTCCCGGGAAACCGTTCCCACATTCTCCCAGAGGAGAATTTAGGTGATTACCCCAACTTGACGGCGCTTTCCTGAGAGCTGCCGCGTATTCGACGCGGTACGGATTTCCCCAGCTATCAGGAAGGCCCATGATGCAGCAGGAATCGGCCAATTCCGTAGCGTCTGCAACGCGACTGTCCGTCGCGTACTCCCCCTGCCCGAACGACACTTTCGTCTTCCACGCCTGGACGCACGGACTGCTGCCGGACGCGCCCCCGTGTGACGTTTCCCTGGCCGATATCGACGTCACCAACGATCTGGCCGCCCGGGGAGAACACGACGTCCTGAAGATCTCTTGCGCCGCGCTGCCCTTCGTGCTGGACCGGTACGCGTTGCTTCCCTCCGGTGGAGCGGTCGGCCGGGGCTGCGGGCCGCTGGTGCTGGTGAGGGAGGACGGCGACCCGCGGTCCCTGGTGGGACGGCGAGTCGCCGTGCCCGCAACCCGCTCCACCGCGTACCTGCTGTTCCGCCTCTGGGCGAGCAGGAAAGTGTCTGACGCGCCCATCGGGGCACCGGGCGGGATCGGCGAGATCGTCGTCATGCCGTTCCACGAGATCATGCCTGCCGTGCGTGACGGCGTGGTCGACGCCGGCCTGGTCATCCACGAGGCGCGCTTCGTCTACCGCGACCACGGCCTGAGCGCCTTGGCCGACATGGGTGAGGAGTGGGAGAAGGACACGGGGCTGCCCGTACCGCTCGGAGCGATCGTGGCCCGGCGCAGCCTGGGCGCGCGGACGCTGAGCCGGGTGGCGCACGCCCTCCGCGCGTCGGTCCGCCACGCCTGGAACGACCCGGCGCGGTCACGCGGCTACATCCGAGCGCACGCGCAGGAGATGGAGCAGCATGTGGTGGACCAGCACATCGCCCTGTACGTCAACCACCACACGGAAGAGCTGGGTGAGGACGGGTACGCGGCCGTACGCGGACTTCTCTCCCGGGCCGCGGGCGAAGGGCTCGTACCCGAGGTCGCACCGGAGGTCCTGCGTTTTCCGGGGTCCTGACCGGGCCGGGCCGGCCGGCGGACACGGTCCGGAACCGAAACACAAGTGGATCCGGTCACGGGTTCCGGCCACTGTCCCCCCGGTGCGACATGCCGGGGGGAGTCGCCCTGACACCGCTTACCGCGTCCTGTCGTCGGGCACGCGACTTTCGACAAAAGCGATAATCCTGGCGTATCCATGTCAAATCATGGTGGTCCTCGGACTGACGGTTCCATCGGGAAGCATGCGATCGATGTGATCCGTCGTGCCACCGGGGCGGTCGCGGATGCCGCCTGCCCGACGTCCTCTGCGGGCCGGACGCCGCGACGGAGCCGGCCGGTCAGGAACGAGGCTCGGTACTGAACGACGTCCCCGGGCCGGCGGGGCCGGCTCCCGCGCCGGCCGCACCGGACGCGGGAAGCCGGCTGCTACTCGCCGACAAGGCACACCTGGTCCCCGGCGGGCGGTCGTGGCCCGCCGGACGTCCGGATGATCAGAATTTCCGCCAGGGTGAGGCACCCTCGGCGATGAACTGGCGGCGCAGCATGACGAGGTACACGATGTCCAGGAACAGGATGGTCGCGTACAGCACCATCATGCCGAACCGGTCCGGATAGAAGAGGACGTACAGGATCGACGAGGAAAGCGTTCCGAAGAGCTTGCCCAGCCCGATGTACATCGTCTGGCCGACCGTCGACCGGCGCTTCTTGAGCATCAGGATGTAGCAGTAGCTGATGAACGTGTTGAGCGTGAAGGCGGTGTAACCGCCGATGTCATCGCCCAGGTCACGGTTCATCAGGATCATGACCGCGTAGGACAGCACCAGGACTCCCGCGAAGACCCACAGGAACTGGCGCTGTGTGAGGTCCTGGTAGTCCTTCCGGCCGTACTTGACGCCCTGCCAGATGATCAGGATGTCGAGGAAGAACCAGGCGATGTTCACATAGTGCTGTCCTGTGAACGGCGGGACATAGACGAAGGAGTAGGTGAACTCCCATGCGAAGTTGAAGAACAGGGGGATCAGCGGCATCGCGAGGTACTTGTCGATGAAGCCGCGCCGGATGATCCAGAAGTACGTGAGGATCCAGGGTATGCCCCCGGTGACGACCAGGAGTTGCAGCACGAAGTTGTCCACGTGCTCGCGTTCCTGGACCACCGGTGGGGGACTGGGAAAGCTCGCCGCGAGTAATTCAATGGAACCGGTCAGCAAGACGTTCCCCTTCTGTGCATCGCTCTTCCCCGATCCTTGGGCGCGCGGCACATCGACCGCGCACCTGTGACTGAATACCGAACGGCTGGAATCAGGTCCACAGACCCGTTCCGAACCCCCCGACGTCGCCGGCGACCCGTTCCCGCAGTTCCAGCCTGCGCACCTTCCAGGTCGAGGTGCGCGGAATGTCCTCCCAGGAGATGAGACGCGGCTCGTCCATCACGGGAAGGCCCGCACAGGCCCGCTTCCACTCGTCGTCGGCGAGCTTTCCGTCGGGCACGCTGACCACGGGAATGGGCAGTCCCTGGGCGTTCGGCAGGATGATCACCTCGTGGGCACGGTCGAGCCGCTCCAGCAGGATTCCCTCGGCCTCGATGCAGCTGATGCCCGGGATGCGGTCGACCTCCCGGTCGACCAGGGTGATCCGGCCGCGCCCGTCGAGCCGGCCGAGGTCGCCGGTGTTCCACCAGCCCGACGCGGCCTTCGCCTTCCACCGGTCCTCCTCACCCAGGTAGTTGATGCACCGGCTGGCCGTGCGGACGAAGATGATGCCCACCTCGCCGCGGGCGAGATGCGGCTCCGCCGCGGAGTTCGCGACCTTGACCCGGGCGCGCGGCGCACGCCGCCCCCCGGACGACAGCGCGGGGTTGCCGGGGCCGACCTTCCGCATCGAGCGCCGCGTGTAGGTGCTGAACGCGATCGCCGCGGTCTCGCTCTGCCCCCAGCCGGCGCTCCACAACGGCATTCGCCGCCTGGAGGCGTTCAGGAACCGCCGCACGGTACGAGGGTGGATGGCGTCGAAGGTGCTGATGTACTGCCGTACGCGGAAGAAGATCTCCGGGTGGGTCCGGACGATGTCCTCCCACAGCTGGTACATGTTCGGATGGGCCTCGAAGAGAGTGGGCCTGCGACCCTGGAGGACCCGGGCCACGTTCTCCATGTCGGCGTCGGAGATGAGCACGATCTCCTGGGACGGACAGGCCAGCATGCCGGAGGTCCACGAGACGTTCCGGCCGTGGTTGAAGGCGGTGCAGTTCACCACCACGTCCTTCGGCCACGGGGTCCAGGGCGCCCAGCGTTTCCGCTCCAGGTACGGCGCCTCCCGGCACAGGGTGTCGGCCGAGTGCACCACCAGCTTGGGGACGCCCGTCGTGCCCGAGGTGTGGGTCGCGATCATGGGTCGGTCGTCCGCCACGGGGGACGGCGGCGGAACGGGCGCGCCCTGGAATACGGCCAGCGTATCGGCGTCCGTACCGTTCGGAGGCTCGCCTATCGAGACGAGCCGCGTGCCGGGACCGCCCAGGTCGACCCCGTCGTCGAGTGCCCCCTGGAGGACGTCGGCAGAGGCCAGTACCGTGCGGGGCCGCAGCCGGTCGAGCATCACCCGCAGCGCCTTGGGCGGCACCTGCGCGGAGATCATGGCCGGAAAGGCACCGATACGTGCGGCGCCCGCCGCCAGGAGCACGATGTCGTAGTGGTTCCGCTTGATGACGGCCACGCTGTCGCCGGGACGCACGCCGGAGGCGTGCAGCCATCCCGAGGCCTCGGCCACCAGGTCCGCCAGTCCGGACAGGGTCCAGTCGACGCCCCGTTCCGGTGCTATGTCGAAGGGGCGGTCCAGGACGAAGGCCTGCTGGTGCCGTGCGGCGTATGTGGAGAAGAGCATCCCGATGTTGAGCTCGCCTTGCGCCCGCTGGTCCACGGGTGCCTCCCGCTTCGTGGTTGTCCGGTGAAGTGCACGCGGTGTGATGGGCGGCCGCCCTCGGGCGGTGAGGCGGCGGCCGGGTCACCGGTCGCGGTAGGCGGCGGCCTCCGCCATCGCCGACAGTTCGGCGGCCCACACAGGATCGACGCCGGCCCGCTCGACCACTGCTCGGGCCGTCTCGACCCGTTCCTTGATCACGGCTTCCACCCGGTCCCGGACACCGGCCCGGGCGAGCAGGTCCGCGAGTTCCTGCGGCGGGATCGCCGACAGGTCGTCTCCGATCGCGGCGGCGACCTCCTGGCTGTCCGCCATCGCGAAGGACATGAGCAGCGTCATCTTGTTCTGCTCGAAGTCCAGCTTCGCGGGCTTACCCGTCAGCCGGGGGTCCCCGAAGACGTCGAGCAGGTCGTCCCGCAGCTGGAACGCCTCGCCCACGGCGAGTCCGTACTCCTCGAAAGTCCGTGACAGGCCGCTGTTGCCCGCCAGGGCGGCGCCCAGACACAGTGGCTGCTGGATCGTGTACCGGCCCGACTTGAACAGGGCGATCCAGCGGGCCAGTTCGGGATCAGGCTGGAACCTGGCCGCCGCCCGGATGTCCAGGAACTGCCCCACCATCAGTTCGGTGCACAACTCTCCCCAGATCCTCAGCACAGCGGGCGAGCAGGAGCTGAGCAGCCGGTTGGCGTAGACGAAGGCGAGGTTGCCGGCGAGCACCGCGACGCTCTCGCCGTAGCGGCGGGGTTCGCCGCGCCAGGACCGCTGCCTGTGCAGGTCCGTGTGCACGACATGCGCGGTGGGCTGGTTCCTGCGCAGCTCCGAGGCGTCCATGACGTCGTCGTGCAACAGGGCGAAAGCGTGCAGCAGTTCCAGCGCGGCGGCCACGTCGACGACGTCGTCGGCCTCGGCAACTCCGCCGGCCGCCAGATAGCCGGAGATGCAGAAAGCGGGGCGCAGCCGTTTGCCGCCGCTCTCCACCACCCTCGCCACGGATCCGATGACCTCGGCGGAGTCCGGGTTGAGGTTCCGCCAGTACGTCTCCTCCTCCTGCAGCAGGCCGGCCAGCCGTCGTTCCATCCGCTCCATGGCGAGCTGACGAGTCTGTGAGGTCGCGGAGGAATCCGGTGGAGCCGTGAGCGTGAAGTCGACCATGTGTGTACCTCGTTGGGAGAAGTCCGAACGGTGGGCAGGGGAGGCGGCGCTACCGGGAGACGTGCTCGAAGAGGCTGCCCGGGATGCCGAAGGTGACGTTCTCGGTTGCGGTCCGCACCGTGTCGCGCGTGACGTAACCCAGTTCGGCCAGCCGATCCAGCAGCTGCTCCACCAGAATCTCCGGTGCACTGGCACCGGAGGTGACACCGACCGCGTCCACACCGGTGAGCCAGCTTTCGTCGAGCCCGGCCGCGTTGTTGACGAGATACGCGGTGGTGCCCTGCCCGCGCGCCACCTCGACCATGCGCACGGAGTTGCTGGAGTTGTCGGACCCCACGACGAGGACGAGGTCGGTCCGGGAGGCCATCTCCTTGACCGCGTTCTGACGGTTCTGACTCGCGTAGCAGATGTCTCCCACACCGGGGCCCTGCAAGTCGGGGAACCGACGGGTCAACTCGGCGATGATGTCCCGGGTCTCGTCCAGCGACAGTGTCGTCTGGGTGAGGAAGGAGACCTGGGTGCCCTCCGGAAGCCGGAGGTTCCGCGCGCTCTCCACCGTCTCCACCACGATGGTGTCGTCCGGGGCCTCACCGACCGTCCCCTCCACCTCCTCGTGGTCGGCGTGACCGATCAGCAGGATGGTGCGGCCGCTCGCGGAGGCACGCTTGGCCTCCTGGTGGACCTTGGAGACCAGAGGGCACGTCGCGTCGATCACGCGGAGCCCCCGGCGTTCGCTGTTGTCCCGCACGGTCGGCGACACGCCGTGCGCGGAGAAGATGCAGATCGCCCCCTCCGGCACCTCGTCCTCCGAGTCGACGAACCGCGCGCCGCGCTTCTCCAGTTCCTCGACAACGTGCAGGTTGTGCACGATCTGCTTGCGGACGTAGACGGGCGCGCCGTAGGTGTCCAAGGCCTGCTCGACCATGCCGATGGCGCGGTCCACGCCGGCGCAGAACCCCCGGGGCTCGGCCAGAACGACCCGCTTCCCGCCATTGGCCCGGGAACTGGCCCCTGCCTTCTCCGTAGTGGACACCTGCGATCCCTCCGTGTCGGATTCCGTGACACCGCTCCCGCCGCAGCAGGCTCTGCTGCAATCCTTCACGGGCCGTCCCCTCCGCGGCTATGACAAGCACCTGCCAGGAAGCCCGGTTCCGGGCGCCGTGCTCCCGCGTCCACGCGCCACGGCCCGGGGCCCGCACCGATCGTTCCCTCACCGCGGGGTCGTGGCGAGTGCAGCCCGCAGTGTGAGCGCTACGGCCCGCAGATCGTCGCCAGGTCCCGAAGGGGCCCGGTCGAGCGCGGTGGCAGGAGGGACGGTCGATCCGGCAGACCTGCCTCGCACCCGGGGGCCACCACGTGCACGGTCACCGGGAGGCTCGAGGGCCGGCAGCGGGCATTGGCGCAGATCCGCTCCCGATCGACAGGCCACGCGGCCCCGCGCCGATGACGCGGACCTGTTGGTGCCGCGCGGCCCGCCGCGAGGCGGCCGTTCGCCGGTGGTGCTAAGCGGTCCTGGAGGGGCGGCGGGAGGTCAGCAGGGACACCGCGGTGCCCAGCAACAGGCCCCAGAAGGTCGAGCCGATCCCGAACAGTTCCATGCCGGACGCCGTCGTCAGCAGGGTCAGGACGGCGCCCTCGCGATGCTCCTCCGCCCGGGTCGCAGCGGCCGTCGCGCTGCCGAAGGCGCCCAGGAGCGCGATGCCGGCGATCGAGGCCACCAGCGGGCCGGGGACCGCGGTGAACAACCCCACGACCGCGGTGCCCAGCAGCCCTACGACCACGTAGAAGGCGCCGCAGTACACCCCCGCCGCAAACCGCCGCTCCGGCTGCTCGTGCACCTCGGGTCCGGTGCAGATGGCCGCGGTGATCGCACCCAGGTTGACGGCGTGACACCCGAAGGGCGCGAGCACCGTGGAGGCGATACCCGTGCCCAGCACGAGCCGGTTCGGGTCCGGCCGGTACCCTCCGGCACGGAGGACGGCGACGCCCGGCGCGTTCTGCGAGGCCATCGTGACCAGGAAGAGCGGAAGGGCGAGCCCCGTCACCGCACCGAGCGAGAAATCGGGAACGGTGAACTCCGGCTGGGCCGGCCCGAGTCGGTCCATGTCCCAGTCGAAGCGGCCGGTCGCCGCCACGATCACGCAGCCGGTCGTCAGCGCCGCCGCGATGGACCAGCGCGGGACACGCACCTTGCAGAGAAGGTAGGCGGCGAGCATGGCCGCCACCAGCCAGAGGTCCGACTCCGCCGCCAGGAACAGGTCCATGCCGAACTGGAGCAGGATCCCGGCGAGCATCGCCGAGGCGACCGACGGCGGCATCCACCGCATCAGCGCGCCGAACAGCCCGGTGGCGCCCACCAGCACGGTGAGTGCCGCGGCGACGAGGTATGCCCCGACGGCCTCCGCGAACGAGTATCTGTCCAGTGCCGAGGCCAGCAGGGCGGCACCCGGCGTGGACCACGCCGCGACCACGGGCATCCGCTGGGCCCAGCTGAGCACCAGACCGGTGACGCCGCTTCCGACGGACACCGCCCAGACCCAGGACTCCAGGGTCTCGGGGCGCAACGAGGCGGCGTCCGCGGCCTGGAACACCACTGCCATCGGACCCGCGTAGGCCACCACGACCGCGACCAGACCGGCGACCACGGCGGAGACGTTCAGCAACGGGTGGCGCGCCGGCTCGGTCCGGTCGGCCACGGGGGCCGTCCGGTGCGGGCCCTCGTTCATGCCGCGTCGTCCAGGTCCGCCCTCACGCCTCGTCATCCCGCCACGTGCACCGTGAGCACGTTGCCGGCCATCAGCAGCAGGACCCCGAGCCGCTGGGTCTTGATGCCCAGGACGCGGGCGGTGAGCGCCTGCCGCTGCGCCACACCCGTGCGCCACTGTCTCACGCGCAGCAGCAGCATCGGCAGCAGGACCGCGAGGAACCACACCGGTACGGCGCCCACCCCGACGGCCACCACGACGGCGGCGGGCTCGGCCAGGGTGAACACGGTGATGACCGCCCGGTAGGTGCGGGCGCCGGTCAGGGTGGCCAGGTTGCGGCGGCCTGCGAGCCGGTCGCCCTCGATGTCGTTCATGTTCGAGTAGAGGGACACCAGCACGCTCCACAGGCCGAACACGAGGGACTCCAGCACGACGAGCCCGGTGACCTCGCCCGTGATCAGCACGTAGGGAAGCAGCACCACGAGCCCTGAGGAGGAGATCAGCAGCAACTCCTGGCCCCCGCGGTAACTCAGCTTCAGACCGTACGAGTACTGCATCGACGACAGGGCGACGTAGAGCAGCAGCGCGCACGCCCATCCGGGTCGGTACGGGGCCACGGCGGCCGTGATCGCCCAGAACGCGACCCCCCATACTGCCGCTCCCCAGGCGAAGGCCTGGGCCTCGCCCGGCGTCAGGGCCCCGGAGAGCAGGGGCTTGCGCGAAAGGTCGCGCAACGCCCCCGACCGCTCCGTGTAGTTGCGGGCGTCACTGCCGTCGCGGACACCCGTGAGGTCGTCGAAGGCGACGGTGGCGGCCACGACACCGACCTGGCCGACGAGGAACAGGGTGAGCGTGAGCCACGTGGACCCCCGCCACAGATGGTCGCCTGGCAGCGCCGTCCAGACGATCAGTACACACAGGTAGAAGTCGAAGAAGGCGAGCTTCCCCAGCTTGGCGTAGGCCTTCAGTTTCGGGGCGCCCCACGCGGCCGAGGGCGCAGCGGTCTTCACCGCCATGGGCAGATCAGCCTTTCGTGCGGGAGGACGGAACCACAACTCATGCCGGCCGACGGCCGTACGTCGAGATGAGCACCTGGCTCAGCCAGTGGTTCGAGGGATCGTTCATGGCCCGTACCGCTTCGTCGATGCGCCCGGAGGTGAGCAGCCCCTGTGCGATCAGCTTGGGGCGCAGGTACTCCAGCCACAGCACGTACATCCGCGCCCGGAGCGAACCGCCCTGGACCATCACGGCCCGGCCTTCGGCCGACACGTCCTCCAGCCCGCAGCGGAGGGCCGCCCGGTGGTCGAAGTGACCGCCGCGCATCGAGTAACCCGTCTGTTCCATCACGGTGTACGCCGCGGTGTGCACGTCCTTGAGGAAGTCCTCGGCGACCGCGGACCGGAACAGCGTCAGGGCGTCGGTGTCCTCCAGGAAGATTCGTCCACCCGGCTTCAGGGTGCCGACCAGCCGCCGGACGACAGTCTCGGGATCCTTCAGGTGCTGCAGCACCATGCGCGCATGCACCAGGTCGAACGTGTCGGCCGGCAACTCGTCGGTGCGGACGTCCAGCCGGCGTACCTCGAGGGGCGGACGCGCGACTTCGCTCAGCGCGTCGACGTCCAGGTCCGCCGCGACGACCCTGCCGCCGGGACCGACGCGGCCGGCCAGCCAGTGTGCGACGGAACCCTGCCCGGCTCCCACCTCCAGGCACGACCAGCCCTCCCCGACGCCCAAGCGCTCGAGCCGCACGAACGTGCCCTCGTCCCACAGGGCCTCGTTGGCCCGCAGACGCTCGGTCTCCTGGTCCCAGGCCGCGTCGAAGAGATAACTCCCCTCGGCGGAGGCCGACTCGGCGGAAGTGGTCCGTGCGACGGCGCTCATCCAGATCCCTTCCTTGTCGTGTGACCCTTGCGCCGACTGGTACGGGCCACTCCGGCGAGGATCCTTCGGCGCCGACCCTAGGAGCGCCCCGCATGCCGCCGCCATGGCAGGTGGCTGTGTCCCTCCCACCTCGCTGACCGGCAGCAACCTGTCATGCGGAACGGCGGCCGATGGCCCCTAGCCTTCAGGGCGGGGCGCGTCGGCGCCGCACCGGTGCGACGCCGAGCGCTGTGTTCATGAACCCTGTCATCAGCCTCTTGGGACCGACGAGGAAGCGGAGTCATCTGTTGCTGCAGACGTTGATCGTTGGACTGGGACGGTCGGGACTCGGTCTCCATCTGCCGGTCCTGCGGAAATTGCGTCAGGACCCGTTGCACGACGGCCTGTTCACGAAGGAGCCACCGGTCGGCTACGACATGTCTCCGGAAGCCCTCCGGAGCGCACCCCCCTGGTTACGAGCCGCACCGTCCCCGGCCGCTCTCCGAACCATGCTCGACTCCGGCCGGACGGTGGTGCACCTGTGCACACCGCCGGACGCGCGCACGGAGGCGCTGCGAGAGCTCGCCGCACTCGGCTTCCGCACCTTCCTGGTGGAGAAGCCGCTGAGCGCCGGCATCGGAGCGGTCCACGAGATCCGGCGCATCCGCGACGCGCACGGCCTGCGGATCACCGTCGTCGCGCCCTGGCTGCACAGCACGCTCACGCAGCGCCTGGCCGACCTCGTGCAGTCCGGTGCGCTGGGCACGCTGCACTCGATCACCGTGTGCCAGAACAAGCCGCGGCTCAGCCGGACGTTTGCCGTGCCCTCCCACCCGTCCGCTTTCGATGTCGAACCACCGCACGCGCTCGGAGTGGCCCTGCGACTGGCGGGCCCGGCCCGACTCGTCGACGCGTCCTGGACAGACGCCCATCTCGGCGACCGAGTGGCCCGGCGTATGGGGTCCGCCCGGCTGCGGCTCCAGCACGACGGCGGCACCACCACCACCATCGCCTGTGACCTGATGTCCCCCGTACGGGAACGCAGCATCCGGCTCACCTTCGCCGGGGGCACCGTGACGGGTTACTACCCCGTCAGCGCGGACGACGCGTACGCGCAGCTGAGCATCGAGGAACCGGGGGTACCGGAGCGCCGGGAGGTCTTCTACGACGAGGCGCTGACCGCGTGCGTCCTGCGGGCCTACCGCGACATCGCCGACGGCGCGGATTTCGCCCCCGCCTTCGAGCTGAACGCGCAAGTGGTCTCCCTGCTCACCGACGCCAAGCGCCGCGCGGCCGCGGAGAGCCCGTACGCCCCGCTCCCCGAACGAGCGGTACCTGAGGAAGAGGCACTCCATGCGCGTTGAACAGTCCACGCCTCCGCCGGCGTTCACCCTCTGCGGCATCGGTGACGAGGCCGGGTCCGCACTGTCCGACCAGGTGGCGGCGCTCACCAGGCTCGGCTGGGATCTCATCGAACTGCGCAACGTGGACTCGGTGGCCCTCGCCGACCTCGACGACGACTCGTTCGACGCCCTGGACCGGCAGCTGGAGGCCGCAGGACTGCGAGTGGCCTGCGTGGACTCCCGGATTGCGCATTGGGGACGCCCGATCACCTCGGACTTCGCAGACGACCTGCGGGAACTGGACGTCCTCGCCGAGCGCTGCGCACGTTTGGGCACCGGCCTCATCCGTGTCATGTCGTACCCCAACGACGGTCTGGACGAGCGCAGCTGGCGTGACGAGGTGTACGCGCGCATGCGCGAACTGGCGGTCCGGGCCGAGGACGCGGGGCTGACCCTGGTGCACGAGAACTGCGCGGGCTGGGCCGGGCGCGATGCCGACCGGATGCTCGACCTGCTCGCCCGGGTGGACAGTCCCGCGCTGAAACTGCTGTTCGACACCGGTAACGGGGTCGCCTACTCCTACGAGTCCTATCCGCTGCTGCGCGACATCGTCCCGCACGTCGCTCATGTGCACATCAAGGACGCGGTCGGCGACGCCGACGACGCGCGCTACGTGTTGCCGGGCGAGGGAGTGTGCCGTGTCGCCGACTGCGTGAGTCTCCTGCTCGAGCACGGATACCGGGGTGTGTACTCCATCGAGCCGCACATCAACGTCCGGCCCCACGAATCGCCGGCCGCGCTGGGCGACGACTGCGCCGACACCTTCGTCGCCTACGGGCGCGCCCTGGAGAACCTGCTGGCGGGACTCGGTACGGACGCCGCCCGCCCCCCGGAGCGAGCGCGGGAGTCCGCGTGAGAAGTGTCCCGTTCCTGCCCGCCGAGCGCGATCTGCTGCTCCATCTGCTGGAGCTGCGCACCGAGGGGCTCCTGGAAGTGGGCCTGGACGGCCCCCGACCGCAGCTCGCCGAGGCCCAGCGTGCCTATGCCGAAGCCGCCGCGGACCTGGGGTTCGCCGTCCTCCACCACGGCTCACCGGACCCGTCCGTGCTGGACCGGGCGGACGTACCGCGAACCGTGCGCGAGGCCATGGCGGACACCCCCGACTTCCTCGAAAGCCAGCCCAGCATGGTGCTGCGGCTCGGCCCCGAGCTGCCCCGGGAACACACCGTCATGTTCAACGCCCACCTGGACACGGTGAGTGGCTGGGAGCCGCCGCGGTACGTGGACGGTCGCTTCCACGGCCGGGGTGCCATCGACGACAAGGGACCCGCGGTGGCCCTGCTCGCGGCCCTGCGGGTGGCGGTCGATCGGCTGCCGGGACTCGGTCGGACCACCGGTGTGCTCATCCAGCTCGTCGCGGGGGAGGAGGGCGGAGCCATGGGTACCTTCGGGACCCGCCCGCTGATCGAGCAGGGCTTCTACGGCCGCCTCAACCTCTTCTGCGAGCCCACCGGTTCGCGGCTGTTGCCCCGTTCCACGGCGGCCATGACCGCACGCGTCACGGTGGACGGCCTGGACTCCATCGACGACCGGCCGGGCGGCGGCCACAACGCGAGCGTACTGCTGGGCTATCTGGCCCAGCACCTCGCCGAGCGGCTGTCCGGCCGGTACGACGGGACCCGGGTCTGCGTGGCCGGGCTGCGCACGGGCCCGCTGCACAACCGGGTGTACGGAACCGGCGAACTGCTGCTCAACCTCGCCTACGAGCACGCCGAGGTGGGGCAGCGACTGGAGAAGGCCACGGCCGCCGAACTCGGCAGCGGTCTGGCGGACTTCACCAGGAGGTTCTCATCGGTCACGGACTTCGAACTGACCGCGGCCGAGGCGGCGGGCGTCACCCGGCTGGAGTGGCTCAAGCGGGGACTGCCCGCCCTGGTGCAGCGCCCGGACTCCTGGGCCGAGTCCCTGCTGGGCGAGGTCGTCGGCCTGCCCTTCGTACCCGAGGAGGAGCCCTCCTTCACATGCGACGCCATCTGGCTGGACGGCTTGCCGGACGCCTACACGGCCGTCTACGGCCCCGGTGACCTCGACCGCAACAACGCCCACGCACAGGACGAGTTCGCCGACGCCTCGGAACTGGAGGTGTTCGCCGCGAGCGTCGTCACCCTGCTGACTCACTTCACCCGAGCTACGAACGGACCCATATGACAACGACTGCCCAGGCAGCGGACCAGACCACCGACGTGCGCGTCCCCTACGAGCAGCTCCTGGAGCTGGCGACGGCGGTCTTCACCGGGCGCCGGATGCCCGTGGACCGGGCGAGTGCGGCGGCCGAGGCACTGGTGTACGGGGACCTGGCCGGCATGCGCTCGCACGGGCTGACCAACCTGACCCGTCTCTATCTGCCGCTGCTGGACGAGAAGCGGGCGGACGCCGAAGCCGACCCCGTCCTCCTGGCCGACCGGGGGGCCGCCGTGCTGCTGGACGCCCGGCGCACCCTGGGTCTGTGGACGGCCGGCCACGCCATGGATCTCGCGGTCGCGCGCAGCGAGGAATACGGCATCGGGATGGTGTCCGTCCGCAACGGCACGCATTTCGGCTGCGCGGGCCACCACACCGCGCGTGCCGTCCGACGCAACGCCGTCGGCATACTCGCCTCGAACTGCGGACGGCAGCGCATCGCCCGCCCACCGGGCGGACGTTACGCCATGCTGGGCACCAATCCCCTCAGCATCGCCGCGCCGGCCGGCCCCGGCCTGCCCCCCTTCAACCTGGACATGAGCACCACCGCCGTGCCCACGGGCAAGATACGGCAGTCCGCCCGGGCCGGCCGCCGCATCCCTGAGGGATGGCTGGAGGATGCCGAGGGGCGCCCGGTCACCGATCCCGCGGCCCTGGACCGCGGTGACGGGTTCCCCATGTGGCTCGGTGGACGCCCCGAAACCGGCGCCTACAAGGGCTACGGGCTCGCACTCCTCGTCGAGGTGCTGGCCGCGCTGGTGCCCGGCGCGGGACTGGGGCCGGACCCAGAGGCCTTCACCGGTAACGGCGGGCCGACCGGACGGGACGACGACATCGGCTTCCTGGCGATCGCCGTTTGTCCCGGCAGCCTCCGCCCCGAGCAGGAGTTCGTGGCCGACGCCGCGGGCCTGTTTCGGAGCCTGCTGGACTGCGATCCCCTGTCGCCCGAGCGGCCCGTCGGCTATCCCGGACAGCGCGAAGCGGAGTACGAGGCCGAGGCACGGGCCCATGGCGTGCCGGTCAGCACGGCACTTCGGGCCGAACTGGTGGAGCTCGCCCGGAAGGCCGGTGTGGCCCCGGTGCTGGAGGAGGTGCGGTGAGGCGGCTGCGGATCGGAATCATCGGACTGGGCGTCATCTCCCGCTTCTACGTGGCGGCCTTCGACTTCTTACCGGACCTGGAGCTGGCGGCCGTGTGCGACCTGCGCCCAGAGGCCATGCGGGACTTCCAGGGCCGGGTGCCCTGCTACGCGGACCACCACAGCATGCTGGCGGAGGCGGAGCTCGACGCCGTCGTCGTCAACGTGCCCAATGACGTTCACGCCGCCGTGTGCGCGGACGCCGTCACCGCGGGCGTGGCCGTATGCGTGGAGAAGCCGCTCGCCACGACGCTCGAGGACGGCCGGGCGCTGATGGACCAGGCCCGCTCCCACGGCGTGTTGCTCTTCACCTCCTTCCACCGGCGGTACAACGACAACGTCCTGTCCCTGCTGGAGCGGGTGTCCGAGGGCGTCGCCGTCGAGTCGCTGACCGTCTGGTACCTCGAGCGCATAGAGGAACACGCGGGCGACGACCGCTGGTACCTCGACCCCCGGCGCTGCGGCGGCGGCTGCGTGGCCGACAACGGGCCCAACGCTTTCGACACCGTCCGCCAGTTCCTCGGCGAGGTGTCCCTGGTCGACGCCAAGGTGACCCGGGACGCCGACGGCGTGGACCGTCAGGCCTCCGTCGAGCTGCGCGCTCCGTCCGGTGCGCGGGCCCGCGTGGAGCTGGACTGGTCCTACGACGGTGAGCGCAAGGAGGTCGAGGTACGCCTCGCGGACGGCACCGTCCTGCGCGCCGACATGCTGGGCGGACACGACGGCTTCAAGTCCTCGCTGTGGCACGAGTACGTCGGTGTCCTGCGGGACTTCGGCGGTCTGCTGAGAGCGGGCGGGGAACGGGCGCGGGACGGTGTCGCGGCACTCGAACTCGTCACCGCCGTGTACGCCGCCGAAGGCGGGGGCAGCCGATGAATCCCGCGGAGGACGGCGAGAAGCGCACCGTACGAGGCGAGTTGGTCAAGATCCTCACGCACCGGCGCGACGACCGGGGCATGGTTCTGGAGGAGTTCGCCAGCCGCTGTGTGCGACGGCACGAGATCCACGAACTGGTGACGACCGAGCAGCACGACACCAGCCCCGGTGCCGTGGTCGACCGCGTCGGATTCCTCGGCTTCGTGGAGATCGCGGCGGGCGGAGTCATCGACCGCGGGGACCCCGTGCTGGTCGCGGGCCGCCGCATCGGCTCGGTGCTCGGCTTCGACTCATGCCACTTTCCCAACCATTACAACGTACTGATCGCCGTCGACCGGACCGTGACCGGCCCCGACCTCGATCTACGACCCACCATGGAGGTGCGCTTTGGGCAGTGACAAACGGGAACCCGACCCGGTCCGCACACCGGTCCTCGACACCATCGGTGAACCGTCGGACCTCCGCCGGCTGGGGCCCACGGCGCTCGACTCGTTGGCCCGCGAGATCCGCGACTTCCTCGTCACCGAGGTGTCACGGACCGGCGGACACCTCGGCCCCAACCTCGGCGTCGTCGAACTCTCCATCGCACTGCACCGGGTGTTCGACTCGCCCCGCGATCGACTGCTGTGGGACACCGGGCACCAGGCCTATGTGCACAAACTGCTCACCGGCAGAAGGGACTTCGGCAGACTGCGTTCGAAGGGCGGCCTGTCCGGCTATCCGTCGCGGGCCGAGTCCGACCACGACGTCATCGAGAACTCGCACGCGTCCACCGCCCTGTCCTACGCGGACGGCTTGGCGAAGGCGCACCAGCTGCGCGGTCTCCAGGACCGGCACGTCGTCGCCGTGATCGGAGACGGCGCGTTGACCGGCGGCATGGCCTGGGAGGCGCTGAACAACATCGCCGCGGCCAAGGACCGGCCCATGGTCATCGTCGTCAACGACAACGAGCGCTCCTACGCGCCTACGGTCGGCGGTCTGGCCAACCACCTGATGACGCTGCGCACCTCCGCGGGGTACGAGCGGTTCCTGCAGCGGGGCAAGGAGCTCCTGGAGCAGGTTCCCGTGGTCGGTCAAACGCTCTACGGCAGCCTGCACGGTGCGAAGAAGGGCCTGAAGGACTTCATCACCCCGCAGGGGCTTTTCGAGGACCTCGGGCTCAAGTACATGGGCCCCGTCGACGGCCACGACCTCCAGGCCCTGGAGGGGGCACTGAGCCGGGCGAAGGGCTTCCCCGGACCCGTGATCGTGCACTGCCTGACCCGCAAGGGACACGGGCACCGGCCGGCCGAGCAGCACGAGGGCGACCGCTTCCACGCCGTCAGCGCCGTGTCGACCGCGGCCAGGCCCGCCGTGCCCTCGTGGACCTCGGTCTTCTCCGACGAGATCGTCAAGATCGGTGCCGACCGTTCCGACGTGGTCGCCATCACGGCGGCGATGCGGGAACCCGTGGGGCTCGACGCCTTCGCGACGGCCCACCCGGAGCGGATCTTCGACGTCGGTATCGCCGAGCAGCACGCGGTGACATCGGCGGCCGGGCTGGCGGCGGGCGGGCTGCATCCCGTGGTCGCCGTCTACGCAACCTTCCTGAACCGGGCCTTCGACCAGGTGCTGATGGACGTGGCGCTGCACAAGGCGGGTGTCACCTTCGTCCTTGACCGGGCCGGCGCCACGGGCAACGACGGCGCCAGCCACAACGGCATGTGGGATCTGTCCATCCTGCAGGTCGTGCCTGGCCTACGGCTGGCCGCACCGCGCGACGCCGCCCGGCTGCGGGCCCAGCTGCGCGAGGCCGTGGAGGTCTCCGACGTCCCCACCGTGCTGCGCTATCCCAAGGGCTCCATCGCCCCGGACATCGAGGCCGTCGCCCGGATTGCGGGTGTCGACGTGCTCGCCGGCGACGCCGATGCGCCCGGGGACGTCCTGATCGTCTCGGTGGGGGCGATGGCCTCGACCGCTCTCGAGACCGCCGGGAAGCTGACCGAGGCAGGTGTCTCCGCCACGGTCGTGGACCCCTGCTGGGTCAAGCCGGTGGACCCCGCCCTCGTCGAACTCGCAACCGGGTACGGCCTGGTGGCCGTCATCGAGGACAACGGCGTCGTGGGCGGGGTGGGTTCGGCCGTCACGCAGGCGATGCGCGAGGCCCGGCTGAACGTCCCGGTGGAACTGTTCGCCCTGCCGCAACGGTTCCTGGACCACGCCGACCGCAAGGAACTGCTCGCCGAGGCGGGGCTGACGCCCGCCGACATTTCTCAGACCGTCATCATGGCACTGGCCCGGTACAGTGCCGCGTCCGAAAGCGGGTCCGCATGACCACGATCGCACTCGGCATGCCGTCCGTTCCGACCAGGCTCGCCGAGCGTCGGAAGAGCCGGCAGATCCAGGTCGGATCCGTGGCGGTGGGCGGGGACGCCCCGGTGTCCGTGCAGTCGATGACGACCACGCGTACGTCCGACATCGGCGCCACCCTCCAGCAGATCGCCGAGCTGACCGCCTCGGGGTGCCAGATCGTCCGGGTCGCCTGTCCGACCCAGGACGACGCCGACGCGCTGCCCGTGATCGCGAAGAAGTCGCAGATCCCGGTGATCGCCGACATCCACTTCCAGCCCAAGTACGTCTTCGCCGCGATCGAGGCCGGCTGCGCGGCGGTCCGGGTGAACCCCGGCAACATCAAGCAGTTCG
>NZ_NCTE01000199.1:18480-41015 GCF_002114215.1 Streptomyces sp. 13-12-16
GCTCGCCGCCCAGTGCGACTACCCGCTCCACCTCGGCGTCACCGAGGCCGGGCCCGCCTTCCAGGGCACCATCAAGTCGGCCGTCGCCTTCGGCGCGCTGCTCTCCCAGGGCATCGGCGACACCATCCGCGTCTCCCTGTCGGCCCCGCCGGTCGAGGAGATCAAGGTCGGCATCCAGATCCTGGAGTCGCTGAACCTGCGCCAGCGCGGCCTGGAGATCGTCTCCTGCCCCTCCTGCGGACGCGCCCAGGTCGACGTCTACAAGCTCGCCGAGGAGGTCACCGCGGGCCTGGAGGGCATGGAGGTGCCGCTGCGCGTCGCCGTGATGGGCTGTGTCGTCAACGGCCCCGGCGAGGCCCGGGAGGCCGACCTCGGCGTCGCCTCCGGCAACGGCAAGGGCCAGATCTTCGTGAAGGGCGAGGTCATCAAGACCGTCCCCGAGTCCAAGATCGTCGAGACGCTGATCGAGGAGGCGATGAAGATCGCCGAGCAGATGGAGAAGGACGGCGTGGCCTCGGGCGGACCGGAGGTCATGGTCGCCGGCTGACGTGGCCGGATGCGCACGGTGTTCCCCGGACGCCTCGGCGGGCATCCCCACCCGGTTGAGGGAGGATGCCCGCCGATGTGCGTGCCGGGTGCGACGCCGCGCCGAAGGGCGGTCCGGCGCTCGGCGGCGCGGACGTCAGGCGCGGGGCGCGCCGCCGAGGGAGGAGGAGGCCGGAGCGGACAGCAGCGTGGTCTGGCGCAGCACCTCTCCCGCCAGCCGCCGCAGACCTGCCAGTATGTCCGGATCGGATGGACCCGACCGCGCCAGGCGGCCCAGCCGGTCGGTCGCCTCGGCGACGTGGCGTTCCGCCACGGCGTACGCGCGCTCGGTCGCGCCCGAGGCACGGACCCGTTCCGACACCTGAGTGGAAAGGCGTGGGTTCATCTTCTCGGTCAGCATCTCGGCCAAGGTCGGATCGGTCTGCAGGGCGAGGATGAGCGGCAGGGAATAGGTTCCCTCCAGGACGTCACTCCCGGTCGATTTCCCGAGGAGAATGGGATCGGCGACGAAATCCAGAATGTCATCGCATATCTGGAAGGCGATTCCCAGCCTTTCCCCGAACTCCGCGAAGTGGTGTGCTGACGTCGCATCGTATCCGGTGAGCAGGGCGCCCAGACGGCAGGCCAGACTGATGAGCGAGGCAGTCTTCCCCTGAATTGCCTTGGCGTAGTCGTCCACGGAACGGCCCGCGTCGAACCGGAAGCGGATCTCCACGGACTGGCCGGTGCACATGGCTTCGTACGTCCGCATCGTGGCCTCGTGCGCGGCCTCGCCCAGCGTCCCGCTCATCCGCAGCGCGCGCACGGTGAGGATGTTGCCCGCCAGGATCGCCTGGTTGTCACCCCACTCGGCGTTGGCGCTGGGCTTGCCACGGCGGACCAGGGCGCCGTCCATGACGTCGTCATGGTAGAGGGATCCGGTGTGCAGCAGTTCGACCACGGCGCCGGCCCTGGCGACGGCGTCGGGAACTTTGACGCCAGGGTGACGGAGGTACCACGGAGCGAACGCGAGAACCGGTCGCAGTCGTTTCCCGCGCACCTTTATGTAATATCCCTGAAGTTCTCCCAGGAATTCATCGGGGTTGGCCGCTCCGTCGGTCAGAGACTGTTCCATGCGTCTCATGTCGATATCGATCGGCTGCCCCGAAAAGAAGCCCTTGATGTCTATCTTGTCCACCTCCGGACAGCCGGAAAGGTCGCGCAGGTGACGCCAGGCGTCGGTGGAATTCCATGTATGGTGATGCCCTATTCCAAGCCTGCGTCGAAGGAGATATTAGGCATGCGGGAACAAGAGCACACATCTCTTTGTCCGGAGGATGCAAAAAAGGACGCGCCCGGCGGCGGAGAATGTCATAAAGATGACAGCGCGGCCGAGGCGGAGCCCCGCCGTGCCGTGCTCCGCGGGGTGCTGGAGCCGGTCCGGCTCATACGCCGGGACGGACTGCTCGGTCTGGTCGACCGCCTGCGCGGTGAGGGCGATCTCGTGCGGTTCCGTCTCGGACAGTTGCAGTGCCACGCGTTATTCCACCCCGAGGCCGCCCAGCACGTGCTGCGCCACCACGCGGATCGCTACACCAAGGCCGGGCACCCCGCCTACCGTCCCTTCCAGAGGATGGCACCGGCCGGTCTGCTCACCTCCACCGGCGCGGACTGGCGCAGACGACGCCGCGTCGTCCAGCCCGCCTTCCACGACTCCACACTGGGTGCGCTGGCCGTCGAGGTGGCCGAGGTCGCCGAGGAGACCGCGGAGCGCTGGAGCCGTATGGCGGACCGGCGCGAACCGTTCGACGTGATGGACGAGATGATCCGCGTCACCCTCGCCGTCATCACCCGTTCCGTCATCGGCCGGAGCACCCCACCCGAACTGGTCGACGCCATCAGCCATGACTTCCGGCTGCTGCAGTACGAAGTGATCCGCCGCGCCTCGCGGATGCGCATACTGCCGCCGGTCCTGCCGTGGGGCAAGGACCGCGCTTTCCAGCAGGCCTCCGCCCGGCTGCGCCTCAACTCGCAGGAGATCCTGCGCCGTTACGGGGTGAACCCGGATGCTCCACAACTGCTGGACCTGCTGCGCCGGGCGATCGAGGACGAAGCCGGTCTGACCACGGAGGAGGCCGGAGACCAGGTCCTGACCATGCTCTTCGGAGGCCATGAGACCACGGCCTCCGTGATGGCCTGGCTCTGGCTGCTTCTGGACGAGCACCGCGACGCCGAGAAGCGACTGCACGAGGAACTCCGGACGTGGTCGGGAGATCCGCTGGACACCGGCGGGCTGACGTGGACGGGCCACGTGATCGACGAGGCCCTCAGGCTCTATCCACCGGTCTTCATCCTGCCTCGCATGGCCGCCCAGGACGACGTCGTGCTGAACCACGAGATCCGCGCCGGATCATCGGTGTGGGTCGTGCCGTACGGGATCCATCGCAACCCCGCCGTGTGGAGCGAGCCCGACGTCTTCCGGCCCGAGCGGTTCCACGAGGGCATGTCGGCCGCCCACCGCAACGCCCTCTACCTGCCTTTCTCGCTCGGCAGCCGGCAGTGCATCGGCGCGGCCTTCGCCGTCACCGAGATGAAGATCCTGGTCGCCGCGCTCGCCGCCCGGTTCCGGATCCGCCTGCTGCCCGAAGCACGCCGCGATGTCGACGCGACCGTCACGCTGCGGCCCCGGGGGGCCGTCTGCGTCATGGAACACCGGCGCGAGGGGGACTGAGATGACGACCGATGTCGGTTCGACCACCGGCAGGTTCCGGGCGTTCATCGAGCTCGGCAAGCTCCGGGTCGTGGAGATGTGGTTGGGCGCCCCCCTCGCATGGTCCCTGTGGGACCGCGACCTGGCCCTGTCCGGCCGGGGCCTCGCCCTCCTGGTGCTGTCCGTCCTCACGGCCGTCGGAATCTCCGCGGCCGCCCTGGCCCTTGACGACGTGACGGGCACCAAGGACGGGCTGGACGACAACAACCACGGCGCCGGACATCGCGCCGCGGTGCGCAAGCCCCTGCTGGACGGCACGATCAGCCTCCGCGCAGCCCGCGTCTTCGCCGCCGGCTGCGCCGCGGTGGGCCTCTCGGCACTGACCACCGCAATCGCGATCGCCCCGCACCGACCCTGGTGGATGATCGCCGTCACCCTCGGCGGGGTCTTCCTGGCGCTCAACTACTCGTACTTCCTCAAGCTGAGCTACATCGGCGCAGGGGAGGTCGTGACCTTCGTCGCCACCGCGCTGGTCATGCTGTTCCCCTACGGCCTGGCCACAGGGGAGATCACCCCGGTGGCCCTGGTCCAGGCCCTGCTGATCGGGGTGTGGGAGCTGCAGACGGCGACGTACGCCAACTGTCTCGACATGGTGGGCGACGCGCGGTTCGGCCGGCTCACCTGGCCGGCCCGGCTCCCCTGGAAGGGCATCGCCCGGATGCACGCGTCGCTGTACGCAGTCGCCGGCGCGCTGCTCCTCCTTGCGGTGGCCGGGGCCGAACGCTCTTGGCTGCTCGCCCTGCTGGCGCTGCCGCTGCTGGCCACCCAGGTCCAGCAAGTCCGCAAGGGCATGCGGGAAAGGGATTTCGCCACGGCACGCGCTCTCGGCTTCCGGGTGTTCCGGCTGGGGCTCGCGGCCCTGGCCGTGAGCAACCTCGTCGCCATGGCGGTCGGCTGACGTGCCGGGCCCGGCACGTCAGCGCCGGGCCCGGCCGATCGGCCGGGGTTCGTCAGCCGCGCTGAACGCTGCCGGAGTTGAGGTGCCTGCCGGTCAGCCCCTTCAGGCCGTACTCCTTCCACCGGCGGGTCACCAGGTCGACCACCGCGGGATCCTGAGTGATCATGCGAGGCCATCCGCCGTCGCGACGGTAGCCCTCCTGGGGGAGCTTGGCCGTGGCGTCCAGGCCCACCTTGACACCCCAGAACTGGTCGTACGACGCGTGATCCAGATGGTCCACCGGGCCTTCGGTCGTGAGCAGGTCATGGCCGAAGTCGACGTTGCCGAAGGCCCGCCACGCCACGTCGGTGTAATCGTGCACATCGCAGTCGGCGTCCACCACGACGACCACCTTGGAGAGCCACAGCAGGTGCGGCACTCCCCAGATGCCGTTCATGACCTTCTGGGCGTGCTTCGGATAGCGCTTGTCGATCGAGACGATGCAGCAGTTGTGGAACACACCCGTGGAGGGCAGGTGGTAGTCGACGATCTCCGGCAGCACCATCTGCAGCAGCGGAAGGAACAACCGCTCGGTGGCCAGGCCGATGGGACCGTCCTCCTGCGGCGGCCGGCCCACCACGATCGAGGGAAAGACGGGCCGCTGTTGCATCGTGATGGTGTCGATGGTGAGGGCCGGGAACGGCTCGACCGGTGTGTAGAAGCCCGTGTGGTCGCCGAACGGCCCTTCCGGAAGCCGCCGGCCCGGCTCCAGCCACCCCTCCAGAACCACCTGGCTGTTGGCGGGGACCTGGAGCGGAACGGAGACGCAGTCCACCTGCTCCACGCGTGCCTGCTGCAGCATTCCGGCGAACATGTACTCGTCGATGCCGTTGGGCAGCGGAGCGCTCGCCGCGTAGGTCAGGGCCGGTTCGGGCCCGAAGGCGATGGCCACGGGCAGTCGTTCCCCCCGGCGCTCGGCGAGGGCGTGATGGGCTGTGGAGTCCTTGTGGATCTGCCAGTGCAGGCCGAGGGTCCGCTTGTCGTGCTGTTGCAGCCGGTACATCCCCACGTTGCGCTGGCCCGTCTCGGGATGCCGGGTGTGGGTGATGCCGATGTTCAGGAACTTGCCGCCGTCCTCCGGCCAGGCATGGACCCCTGGGAGGAGGTCCAGGTCCACGTCGTCACCCTGCAGCACCACCGCCTGGCAGGGAGCCTCCCGGACCTTCTTCGGAGGGACGTGCCGCAGATATCCCAGCCGCGACAGGGCGTCACCGAGAGCCGCGAAGCCGGTGGGCACCGCCGGGTTGACGAGCTGGCGGATCCGGTCGGCGGCCGCGTCCAGACTGGGTGCCTCCAGGGCCCGGGCCATCCGGTCCTCGGTCCCGAAAACGTTCATGACCAGCGGAATGTCACTGCCTTTGACCTTCTCGAAGAGAAGGGCGGGGCCCTGCTCGCGCACCACCCGGGTCACGATCTCGGTGACCTCCAGCCGGGGGTCCACCGGAGTCTTGACCCTTTGCAGTTCCCCGTCCTTCTCCAGGCGCCGCAGAAAGGCCTTCAGACCCCGGTCGCTCATGTCCGCTCCATTTCACACGTGCCCGCCCTGTCCGCCAGATCGCGGATAACCTGCCACGCGGTGGCGACGTGCTCCGTATCGATGGTGGTCGCTCCGATGGCGAAGCGTATCGCCAGGTGGCCGTTGACCCTGGTCTGGGAGACAAAGATCCGGCCGTCGGCGTTGAGCAGCTCCAGCAGCCGCTCCGTCCGGCTGTCCGCGCCCCGCATGCGGAAGCACACGAGCGACAGCGGGTGCGGGGCGACGAGCTCGAAGCGCTCGTCGTCGGTCACCCAGAGCGCGAACTCCTGGGCCAGCGCTACGTGATGGCGCACGTGGGCACGCACGCCCTCGGCCCCGTACCAGCGCAGCACGGCCCACAGCTTGAGCGCGCGGAAGGTGCGGCCGAGCGGGATCTGCCAGTCGCGGTAGTCCACGACCTGACCGGATTCGGTGGCCCTGTTGCGCAGGAACGCGGGCAGGATGGAAAGGGCCTCGATGACCGCACCGCGGTCCGCGACCCACAGGGTGCTCGAACCCACCGTGGTCAGCATCCACTTGTGCGGGTTGGTGCAGTAGGAGTCGGCGAACTCGGAGACTCCCTCGTGGATCCAGCGGAACTCGGGGCACACGGCTGCGACACCGGCGAAAGCCGCGTCGATGTGCAGCCAGATGCCGAACTCCCGGCAGAGAGCGCCGATGCGGGGGACCGGGTCGACGGCGGTCGTCGACGTCGAGCCGACGGTAGCCATGACCATCACCGGCAGCACGCCGTCGCGTACGTCGGCCTCGATCAACTCCCGCAGGTGTTCCGGGTCCATCGCCAGCGTGGCGGGATCAGTGCGCACCAGCCGCATGGCGGACTCACCGAGACCGGCCACCCGTACGTTCTTCTCGAGCGCCGAGTGCGCCTGGTCGGAGCCGTAGACCGCGAAACGGCCGGAGACGCCCTCGGCGCGTGCCCTGCCGCCGGTCGCCCGGTTCAGCGCCGCGAGGAGGACGACGAGGACGGCGCTGGAGGCGGTGTCCTGGATGACGCCGCCGCCCGGTCCGCTCGAGCGGAAGCGTTCCGGCAGGTCCAGAAGGTCGGCCATCCAGTCCATCACGTGCTCTTCGAGCTCGGTGGCCGCGGGGCTGGCCCACCAGAGCATGCCGACGACGTTCAGGCCGCCGGTGAGCAGGTCGCCCAGGATGGCCGGCCCGGAGGCATTGGCCGGAAAGAACCCGAAGAATCCCGGGTGCTGCCAATGCGTGATGCCCGGCAGGATGATGTCGTCGAGGTCGGACAGCAGGTTCTCGAACGGCTCGCCCTTCTCCGGCGGATGCGGCGGCAGGGCGGCGCGGACATCTCCCGGGGCGGCCTCGGACACCACCGGCCGGTCGGCGACGTTCGTCATGTAGTCGGCGATCCAGTCCACGGCGGCGTATCCATGGCGGCGGAACTCCTCCGGAGTCATATGACTGTTCACGACGGCTCCTTGGAGAAGACCTTGTTGTCCATGACCGCGCGCAGGTAGGACACGCCGTCGGTGTTCCCGCTGCCGGGCTCGTCGCCGATCATGCGGCTGGCGATCCTCAGATGAGTGCGCTTCCACTGTTGGTGGACCTCGTCCACCTCGACCAGAACCGCCCGCAGCTCGGCCAGGGCGCAGCCGAGATGCTCGTCCGCGCCCGGGCCGGCGGCGGCGCTTCCCAGGACCTCCAGCAGCCCGACACCCCCCTGGGACACCATCTGCTTGATCCGCGGCACGGACGCGAACGCCGGCGATTCCAGCCGGTCGGTGTCCGGGTGGGCGAAGAGCGCCTCGAACGCCTTGTACCCCTCGGACTGGATGGCGCTCGATCCCAGCGTGTAGCCACGGAACTTGAGGAACGCCTCGGCTCGCATGGTGGCCTGCAGGGAGAACAGCGGCCTGGCCTCACGCAGCATCGTGACGCACCCCCGCATCAGCCGGGTGGCATCGGTGATCCGCCGTGCCGGCACGGCCTCCATCGCGTCGGCGGTGGACGCCGCGAGCTCCATGAAGACCAGCTCGTACGCCTGCAGGGTGCGTATGAAGAGGTACTCGTCGTCGACCACGTAGACGGGCAGCAGACTCATCGTGACGCGCTGCCGGTCGCTCTCCGGGAACAGCTCCCAGATCTCCGTGGCCAGGGAGAGGGCCTCGGCGTGGTCGTCGGTCCGGGCGGCCGCCAACTGCCGGGCACGCTCCGCGAGTGCGGCACCCGCCGGATGCCGTCCGGTCAGCCGATCCAGTGCCGGTACCAGCACACGCATCGCCAGACGGGCCCGCTTGAACGACAGTTCGGGGGGCGGCACCATCAGGCGCAACGGTTCGGTGCGGTCGCGGGGCCTGACCTCATGGCGGACCAGGTCGGCCATGAGCATGGTCAGCAGCGCGTCGGCGCCGATTCCCCCCACCCGCCGGGGTGGCCGCGCCGAGGTGAGCAGCGGCAGACCGAGATAGGTGCGATACGAGTAAGTGCCGTCGAGCTTGTCCAGGGCGCAGTCCAGCAACTGGACGACGGCGGGATCCTCGTTCCGCGCGAGGCAGGTCGCACGGGCGGCGTCCAGCGCCTGCAACAGGGACAGCGGCACGAAGTGCTTGCCGAAGGCGTGGTAACAGGCGAGGACGTCCGCCACGGGGAACGCGCCCTCGGGACGCGCGGCCCACACCAGCAGCCGGTCGTGCACCTCGGCCACCGACTCCGAGAGGACGCTCGGCGGACGATGCTCCTGGAGGGAGTGCTGACCTGCGCCGTCCCGCACGTTGTGCACGGCGTACATGGTTGCCTCTCCGTTCTCGTGGGTGCGGCGTGTGGCGGGGGAGGAGCAGGGACGGGTCACAGGTAGGACCGGACTTCCCACAGCTCGGGGAAGAACCGCTTGTCCGTGGTCCCCCGCAGGTAGTCGACGCCGTCCGACCCGCCGGTGCCGTGCTTGCGGCCGATGATCCTTTCCACCACCACCGCGTGCGCGGACCGCCACCGGGCGAAGCGGCTGTCGTGGTCGAGCAGATGGTCGACGAGCCGCAGCACTTGCGGGTCGATGGATTCGTCGAGGGTGACGCCGACCAGATCGGTGCTGCCTCTGCGCTCGCAGAAGGCGGTGAACGCCTCGCGCAGTGACGGTTCCGCGAGGCGCCGCCGCAGGCGCTCGAGGTCACCGGGGTCGAAGCGGACACGGTCGAGGTAGGCGGCGTCCTTGAGACCGGACAGGAACTCGATCTCACGGAACTGGGCGGACTCGAAGCCGCTGGAATTGCCCAGGTTCTCACGGATGCGCTTGAACCGGGCGGGACTCAGGGTCTCCAAGGCGGGGAGTTGGGCGAGGAGCACGTCCTCGGCCGACGCGACCCGCCGCAGCCAGTACGAAGCACCGTCCGCGTCGTCCGTCCCAAGGGCGTCACGGGCGGCTTCGAGGGCCTGGACGATGATTTTGAACCAGATCTCGTAGGACTGGTGGATCCCCACGAAGAAGAGGGCGTCCGGCTCTCCTCCGATGTCGTCCTGAAGGTCCAGCAGTTCCCGCAGGCGGAGAAAGTCGCTGTACGTCACCCTCGCCGTGCTCACATGTGCCCTTTCCGTCCAGGCCGAATGGTCCGTCAGTCTTTCCCGGGTCCGACAGGGCGGGCAACGCGCTCCGCGTACCCCGACAGGAAGATGACGTCGACGTGAGCCCTGTCACATGCCGACCTGCGGCGGGGTGTCACCTTCCTGTCCGGCTCCCCCTCCGGGTAACGGCGAGAAATAGACTGCTCGAAGCCTGATGAATTCCCCCTGATTCCAGCCCTCCGCGGTCACGATGTGTTGTGCGGGGCGGTGCGGCGCACTGCTTGACCGATCGCTCGACGAGGTCGGCCCGTAAATGACCCGTGTCCTGTCGGCGTGGCGCGACCGTCTGTTTTCGTCGGCGGTTTCCGGCCGTCTTGTGCGATTGCCGGCTGACGTCAATCGACAGGGAATCCGGGGTTGTCGGGAATGTGAGCACGTTGAGTACGGGAGTCGCCGATCAGGTACGGGGGACCGCGATGCCGGCCAGAGCATCTGTGTGTGAACCGCTCGAAGCATGTGATGTCGGAAGCGAGCATTGTGCGTCGGCCACTTGGTGCGGCGGCGCGGACAGTACCGAGACGGCTCTGGTCCAGGCCAGAGAGCTCATCGACCTCACTGTGGCGCTTCACCAGGTGAGCTCCAGGGGCAAGGCGCTGAGCATCGTGGCGGCGCACGACCCGGCGGAGGTCGGCAACACCGTCGACACCCTGCTCGGCAGGGCCCGCAGCACCGCTGCCGTGGTGGTGGCCGCCGGGAACGGCGGTGACACCGCCCTGGGTACCGTGCTCCTCTCCCGTCTGGACACCATCCACGGACGAGGGCTGAGCGGACGCCTGCTGTACTCCACGCCCGACACGGACCCGGCGCGATTCCACCCCCCGGTCGGGAGAACGGCGGGTCCCGAGACGCGGAGCACTCGCGTCCCCCTGGGGAGCATGCTGATCGTGGACGAGAGGGCCGCGCTGGTCCAGGCGGGCCGGCGCGCCCACAGCGACTCGATGGTGGTCATCGAAGACCCCGCCGCGGTGCGCACCCTGGCCCTGCTCCAAGCGGATGTCTGGGCCTGCGCGATCCGGCTCACGGACGGCGCTCCGACCGGCCACCTGCGCTCGTACGCGACCCTGCGGGTGCTCGAGTGCCTGCGCGCCGGGTACATCGACGACGTCGCGGCCCGTGAACTGAGGGTGTCCCTGCGCACGTACCGGCGCCATGTGGCCGAGATCATGAAGAAGCTCGGGGCCACATCACGGTTCCACGCCGGTGTCCGTGCCGTGGAACTCGGCCTGCTGAGCCCGGAGGAGTGACGTCGGGAGCGGTCCGGCCGGCCGCGTCGCCCAGCCACGGACCCTCGGCAGCCTGACAGGTTTCCGTTCCACTCGTCGCCGGCCGTCGACGCACGCCCTTGGAAAAGCCGAGGCGTGGTCCACTGCGAGGGGAGAGCAGCGGTCCCCCACCGCTGACGCAAGCGCATTCGTCCTACCGGCCGGGGCGCCCGGGGCGGTTCGTCCTCGACCCGTGCCCGGGTGAGATGCCGCGGAGACCCGACCCGACAGGACACCGGCCGTCGCGGGACCGCCGCTGGCCGGGCTGCGGGATCGGACATGCGCCGACGCCCGGCTCTGCCGGCGCGTTCAGGACCGACAGGTGCGTGTCGCCGGCGGAGAGGCACGTGAGGCCGAGCGAAGGTGCCGTCCTCGGAGTGGCCTTCCCGCGGAAGGCCGGTTCGGTGGCGCAGATCTCGCTCGCCCGGGAGCGGCCGGAGTACCTCCACGAGGTGCTGCGCGGTGCCGGGTTCGCCGCCGGCACCATCGCCGGAGTGCGGTGGTGAGGGTGGGCGCAGCGCATCGGTCGACGGGAGGCCGGGGTGGCCGCGGTCGGCGCCCCGGTCGTGCGGACCGGGGCCGTGTGATCGCCGCCCTCGGCTTGCACCACGCGCCGGAACTGCTGGAGGCCGCCCGTCGGATCGGCGCGGTCCGGAGCCGATGACGACCCGTCCGGCCCGTGCGCCGTCTTGAGTGCGCCGCGCATGGCCGCGCCGGGTCCGGCACAGTTGCGTGAACCCCGCCTGGTCAGCGTTCTCTCAGCACGGCTGTTTGAACCATTGTGTAATTATTTGAGCAATCATAATGTGATCTTGGGTTTTTGAGATATTTTACGGTTGTTCTGCTGAACGGTCTGTGTCGCTCGGTGCGGACGCGTAGCCCGTGGCGATCAAACGGGGAGACGAACAGGTATGAGCAGCCGGAAGATGTCGGGAAAGACGCAGAAGCCCCATGAGGACAGGAGGGCGCAGGGGAGGCTTCGGCTGGCGGGCGAGGACCGGGCAGCGGAACGCATACCCGTGCAGGACGTGGTCGAGGACGCGCTGCTGGGGGTGCGCAGGTTGATCGACGAGACGCTGGCCCAGCTGCGGGACCGGACCGGGGACGAGCAGTTCGTCCGCCCGGTCGAGGACGGTGCGGACGGCATCGTGCGGAAGGCCCGGCAACTGTCCGCGGGCGCTGCGGAACGGACCGAAGTCCTGCTTGCCGCCCCGCCCGCCAAGGCGGCCGGAAGCCCGTTCGCACCGCTCGACCTCCTCACGGGCCCGACCGGTCTGCGGAGGGCACGGCGGCTGTTGTGCACGGCGGATCTGATCGACGTGAACGCCCTTGCTTCCCTCCGGCAGACGCTTCCGTCCCTGTCCGTTCGCCTGGCGTCGCGGCTGCCTCCCGTCATGATGATGACCGTCGACGACCACAGCGCACTGGTCGCGGTGTGGTCGTCGACGACCCCCACGGCGTCGGTGGTCCGGTCGCCGGAAGCCGTCCTCGTGCTGCGTGAGTACTTCGGCGCGGTGTGGCACACCGCCGTTCCCGCGGAACTGCAGGTCGCGGTGGAGAGCCATCCCCGTGCCGCCCTCACCCGGCAGATCATCGACCTGTTGTGCACGGGGGCCGCCGATGACGTGGCAGCACGCAAGCTCTCCATATCCGTGCGCACGTACCGGCGGCACGTCGCCGAGATCATGGCGCTGGTCGGTGCCAATTCCCGTTTCCAGGCGGGCGTGAAGGCAGCGCGGATCGGGTCGCTCGGCCTCGCGTCCAAGAGGCGGCACCCATCGGTGAAGTACCGCGCGAGCTGATCTGCGACATGCTGTCAACCGGGGGCTCCTCGGGCCGGGTCGATGGCTGGGACGTTCCTGCTGCGAAGGGGCGGGCACGCGGTCGCCCCTCGGGCCGGCAGCGCCCGCAGGCCCTTCTGATCGGTCACATGAGCTGGTGCTGCTTGGACGTGTCGGCCGAGGGGGCCGCCGCGACGGTCCCCCCCGATTCGCTGATGCCGAAGCGCGCGTGCAGCCGGCGCAGTGGACCGGGGGCCCACCACATCGCCTGTCCGCCCAGCCGCATGGCTGCCGGCAGGAGCGCACCGCGGATGATCGTCGCGTCCATCAGCACGGCGAGCGGCAGTCCGACGCCGTAGGCCTTGACGAACGTGATGCCCGATACGAGAAAGGCCAGGAAGACGATCGAGATCAGTACGGCGGCCGCGGTCACCATGCGGCCGATGCGTTCCAGACCCATGGCCACCGCGGCGGTGCCGGACCCGGTGCGTTCGTACTCCTCCCGGATCCGGGCGAGCATGAAGACCTGGTAGTCCATGGCCAGGCCGAACGACAGGGCGAAGAGCATCACGGGAACGATCGAGGTGATCGTGCCGGTCACGGTGAAGTCGCCCAGGAGCGAGGCGAAGTGGCCCTCCTGGAAGATCCAGACGAGTGCACCGAAGGTGGCGGTCAGACTCAGCCCGCTCAGTGCCAGGGCGAGCAGTGGAAGGAGCACACTTCCTGTGAGCAGGAAGAGCAGCACGATCATCGCGATGGCGACCGCGCCCAGCGCGTAGGGGAGCCGGTCGCTGAGCGACTGGGTGGTGTCCTCGTTGACCGCGGCCGTTCCCCCGACCAGCGTCTCGAACGGTGCCTGGAGCGAGCGCACTTCGCCCACCAGATCCGTGGCGGTGTCCGCGGCGGCGGACGACGGGACGACCGAGAAGTACGTTCCGTCGCCGATGGAGAAGCGCTGGTGCTGTTCCGTACCCGGCGTCACCCTCTCACCGTCCACGTAGCTGCCGGTCGCCGTGTCCACGCGCCCGGCATGGGGAAGCCGGGAGAGCCCGGTGGCGTAGGCGTCGACGTCGTCGTTGTCCTTCGGCGTCTTCTCCGCGACCACCTGCAGGGCGTTCACCTCGGCGGAGCCGAAGCCCTCCCGGATCGCGGTCGCGACCTGCCGGGACTGGGAGTCGCCGGGCATGCTGCGCTCGTCGGGCATGCCCAGCTTCATGCCGAGCGCCGGCGCCCCGAGGAGCAGCAGGAAGGCCAGAGCCAGGGTGGCGACGGGAACCGGGCGGCGCATGACGAACACGGCGAGCCGGTGCCAGAAGCCGCTCTCGGTGCCGTCGGTGGAGTTCGCGCCACGCTTGCGCAGGACCCGGCCCTTCTCGACACGGGGACCGAGCGCGACGAACAGGGCGGGGAGCACGGTCAGCGCGGCGACGGCGGACAGCAGCGCCGTGATCATGCCTCCATAGGCCAGCGACCGCACGGCCTGGAGGGGGAAGAACAACAGCCCCGCGAGCACCACCGCCACGGTGATCGCGGAGAAGGAGACCGTGCGTCCGGCGGTCACCATCGTGGTGCGCAGGGCCTCCTCCGGCGAGGCGGAACGCAGTTCCTCCCGGTACCGGTTGACCATCAGCAGGCAGTAGTCGATGGCCAGACCGAGCCCCAGCAGGGTCACCACGCTCATGGCGAAGACCGACAGGTCGGTCACGCTCGCCAGCAGCCACATGACGCCCATACCGACGAGCATCGCGAAGAAGGCCACGATGAGCGGCAGCAGAGCCGACACGATGCTGCCGAAGATCAGGACCAGGATCACCAGGGTCACGGGGAACGTGATCATCTCGCCCTTGGTGGCGTCCTCCTGGCTCAGCTTCGCGGACTCCTTCTGGAACATCGCGTAGCCGCCGGCGGTCACCTCCAGGCCGTCGTGTTCGCCCTCGTACCGCGGCAGCAGCGCGTCCAGGCGCTTGCCCACCGCCGTCTCGTCCCCGGCGATCGTCGCGACGACCAGGGCCTGCTTCCCGTCCTCGCTGCGCAGCTGTGGCGACTTGCCCGCGGACCAGTACGAGGAGACGTCCTTCACGTGCGGCTCACCGGACAACCGTTGCGTCAGCTGCGATCCGGCCCGGGCGGTACCGGCCTCGTCCACGCCGTCGGGAGTGGTGACCAGCAGCGTGAGATTGGGGGCACCCTGGCCTGTCTCCGCCAGGACCGCCGCGGCCCGCCCCGACTCGGCGCCCGTGTCGGTCAGGCCTCCTGCGGTCAGCTTGTCGAACAGCGTCGCGCTCAACGCACCACCGAGGACGGCGAGTACCGCTGCGGCCACGAGCAGTTGTTTGCTGCGGCGCCAGATCAGCCCTGCCAGCTTTGCCAACATGCCTCGCTGTCTCCCTCTCATGAATTTCGCCCCACCCGCGTGGCGTGACGTGCATGAGAGAAAGCGGGACCTCTGTTTGTGACACGGACGACCGAAGTGAGACCTACGCCACACCTGACGTTCCGTAACGACCCTATGCTCGTGCGTATGCAAACCGAGGTACCGGACAAGAGGGTGGGGTTCGCGGTATGAACGTCGGTGTGTCGACTGTGACGGCCTCGGAACAGGATGTCCGCTCCGGTCCGCGGACCTCCCCGGCGGACGCCTTTCACAGGCACCGGAGCCTGCTGTTCAGCCTGGTCTACAACCTGCTCGGCACCGTCGCGGACACCGAGGACGTCCTGCAGGACGCCTGGCTGTCCTGGTCTCGGGCGGAGTACGGGAAGATCGAGAACGAGCGCGCGTATCTGGTGCGGATCGCCGTGAACCGCGCACTTGCCTGCCTGCAGAGCGAACGGGTCAGCAGGGAGCAGTACGTGGGCACCTGGTTGCCCGAGCCCATCGTGACCGAGGGGCAGGCGGAGGAGAGCGCGCTGCGCGGCGAGAACGTCTCGCTCGCCATGATGGTTGTCCTGGAGACGCTGTCGCCGCTTGAGCGTGCGGTGTTCGTCCTGCACGAGGCCTTCGGCTATGAGTACGTCGAAATCGCTTACATGCTCGACCGGACGAACGACGCCGTACGGCAGTTGGCGCACCGGGCCCGCAAGCGGGTACGGGACCGCAGGCCCCGTTACCGCTCCGACTCCGACGCGGTGCGGGCGGCCACGCAACGCTTCCTGGACGCGGCCCTCGGGTCCGACCTGGAGGCGCTGATGGAGATCCTGGCCCCGGACGTGCAGTTGTGGAGCGACGGTGGTGGCAAGCTGCGCACCGCGCTCCGGGTCATCGAGGGCCGCGACAAGTTCCTGCGCCTGGTTGCCGCGACGGCTCAGCGCCTGCCGGCCGCCATGAGCACCGAGTACCTGGAGATCAACGGAGCCCCCGCCGCGCTGCTGTCCGCAGAGTCGCGCCTGTGGGGGGTGATCGCTCTCGACCTGCGTCCCGACGGACGTGTGGAGTCCATCTACAACGTGCTCAACCCCGACAAACTCCGCGCGCTCACCTGACGGAGCATCCGCCGAGCGGGCTGTCTTCATGGCGTGCCCTGAGTGCGATGTCAAGAGTCCGGGCGAAAGAATGCAGGTTCCGGCCTTTGCACTTGTGGCTGATCACCGACCCGTCGAACCCTGAGGTGGGCCATTGGTCACGGATGGTGACGAGGCGATCAGGGTCGGGTGATCCGAAGAGGCGCGGCGCCGGGCGGACGTCATGACTGACAGCCATGCGCGCACCCGGAAGGCGCTGCCGCCGGCAGCGGCTCGGCTGTCGACGAGTCGCGGAGTTCGCCATGCCTTGAGGCCGTAACCCTCGGTGGCGGTGAAGACTCATGGGGGAATCATGCACACTCTGTCCACGCTTGCTCGAGCCGTCGGCCACAGGGGCGACGGCATGACAGAGAGCAGGGAGCGGGCGCCTGCCGGATCCGAGAACCGTACGTTCGGCCGTGAGGCGGAACTGGCGGCCGTCGTCGACCTGCTCGCCGACCCGACCGTGCGGCTGCTCACCGTTACCGGCCCGGCCGGTGTCGGCAAGAGCCGGCTGGCCCGCGAGGCGGCGATCCTCGCGGCACCGGCCTTCCGCGACGGTGTGGTCTGCGTCGGGTTGTCGGAGGCCGGCACCCTGCGCGAGGCATGGCAGCGGATCGCGTCGGCACTCGGCGTGGACGGGGATGCCGCCACGGGCGACGTGGCCGCGGCGATCGCGGACCAGGAGACCCTGCTCCTGTTGGACGACTGCGACCTGGTCGCCGCTCAGCTGTCCCGCCGCCTCGCGGCGCTGATCACCGAATGCCACGGGCTGTACGTCCTGGCGACGAGTCGCACGTCGATGGACGTCTACGCCGAACGGCTGTTCCTGCTCCGCCCGCTCCCGGTGCAGGTGGCCGAGGGCTCCGGCCGACCGCTCGTCCCGGACGCCGTACGGCTCTTCCTGGACCGGGTCCGGGGCCACTACCGGGACCACATCGACCTCGACGCGGACCTGAGCGTCCTCACCGAGATCTGCGGACTGCTCGACGGGCTGCCACTCGCGGTCGAACTCGCCGCGCGCAGTTTCGGAACACTGACCCTGCACGACGTTCTGCGCGGAGTGCGCCAGGGCGTGCCCCCCGGCAGCAACCGGTTGCTCGACGTCTCCACGCGCCAGCGGTCGATGCAGGCCGCGCTCGCCTGGTCCGACTGCACGCTGAGCGACGCGGAGCGGGAGCTGATCCAGCGACTCTCCCTCTGCGAGGGGCCGTTCACCCTGGAGGTCGCCCAGTACGTGGGCGGTATGTCCAGGGCCCGGATCATGCGCCACTTGGAGGAGCTGATCCACAAGAGTCTCATCCTGATCGAGCAGGAGGGAACGGAGCACACGTTCAGGATGCTCTCGGCGACCCGTGCCTTCCACCTGCGTCAGCTGGCGAGCGACCCGGAGCGACTGGCCGAGGCCAGGGAGCGGCATGCCCGGTACTTCCTGTCACTCCTCGCCGGTGACAACGGGACCGGGCGCGCGTCGGAAGGGTTACCGGCCACCGTGCGGCAGCACTCCCGCGACCTGCGGGAGGCCGTGCGGACGCTGCGCGCTCTGGGAGAACCCGTCCAGGTCGTCGAAGCCGTCCTCGCCTCGGAGGCCCTTTGGGTCGTCGATCACGACCCTGCCGAAATGTCCGACCACCTGGAGTGGGCGGCCGACTGCCTGCAAGCGGACGGCGCTGTCCCGGAGGCCGGGCGCCGTCTGCTGGACAGGGCCCTGGAAACAGCCGGCCTGCGGATGGTGGACAGCGGGCGACCGGATCGCGCGCGGGCACTGTGGCGGAAGGCGATGGCGCTACGGCAGGAGCACGACGACCGGAGCAGCCGGGCGAGGATCGTCGGGCACCTCGGCGACCTCGACCGACGTGAGGGCCGGAGCGAGGAAGCCAAGGCGAAGGTCACCTTCGCGGCTCAGCAGTGCGCGGCGCTCGGAGACGCCCGCGGGGCGGCGCTGGCGCGCAAGTACCTGGCACTGGTGGAACACGAACTCGGCCGGCCCGGGGCCTCCTCCACACTCCGCGACGCCATTTCGGCCTTACGGTCCCTGGGGGAACAGCGGCAGGTGGGACTGGCGTTGATCGCGTCGGCGCGTTTCCTGTCGGCGGCGGGCAAGCCGGACGAGGCACGCGCGGAGGCGCGGTCCGCACTGGAGGTGCTGGGAACCGTCGGCGGGCCCGGCGACCTCGCGGAGGCCCTGGAGGTGTACGGGTGCGCCCTTTTCACCTCCGTGCACGGCGCCCGCCATCACGAGCGCATCGCGCGCATGCTGCTCACCTCACGCGTGCTGCGCGAGCGCCACGGCCTGCTCCCTTGCGAAACCGGTGCCGCGCGGGACGTGGAGCGCAGCTTGCGCGCCACGCTCGGCGACGAGGCACTGGGGGTCCTCGGCAGGCGACTGCACAGCGTCAGCCGGGAGTCCGCCGTCGCCGATGCCTTCCTGACGGTGGAGGAACAGCCGGACGAGCCGGTGAGGCAGAAGGCGCAGGGCAACGCCACCTGCCTGACGCCTCGGCAGACGGAAATCGCGTTGATGGTGGCCGAGGGCATGACCAACCGGCAAATCGCCAGGAAGCTCGGGTTGTCGGAATGGACGGTGGTGAACCACCTGCGCCAGGTCATGCAGAAACTGCAGGCGCCCTCCCGGGTGCACGTCGCGCGTGTCATGCAGCAGCGGGAAGCCAGTTGACCCGCGCTCCGCGCCCGGCAGTCCGGCCTTCCTTGCCATGCTGGCAGTCACCTGCCTGCAAGTACTTGTCGTTGTCGGCCTCGACGGTCCTTTTCTAGGGTCTTCCAGGCGTCGGCCGCAGCGGAAATTCGCACGCGTATTCCAGCGGGAACGAGGAGACAGGTGGGCACAGCAAGCGCGGACATACATCCGGTTCCTTTCTTCACCCAAGCCGGGACTTTCGAGGAACTATGGCCACTGATCAGCCGACAGGTGGGGGAAGTGTTCGACCGGGGGAAATTCTCCCACGGGCGTAAGGTCGCCGAATTCGAGAAGGCGATCGGCGAGTACACCGGCGCCCGCCACGCCATCGGCGTGAACAGCGGTACCGACGCTCTTGTGCTCCTGCTGCGCGCGGCCGGTATCGGCCCGGGCGACGAGGTCGTCGTCCCGGCCTTCACCTTCTTCGCGAGCGCGTCCGCGGTGACCATGGCACGTGCGACCCCGGTGTTCGCCGACATCACCGGAGACGGTGACTACGCACTGGACCCCGTGTCCGTCGAGGCGGCGATCACCGACCGCACGCGTGCGGTGCTGCCCGTCCACCTGTTCAGTCAGATGGCCGACATGGAGGCGCTCCTGGATCTGGCCCGCCGACGGGATCTGCTCGTCCTGGAGGACAGTGCCGAGGCCATCGGCATGCGGTGGGACGGCACCCATGCCGGGCTCCTCGGC
This sequence comes from Streptomyces sp. 13-12-16, assembly GCF_002114215.1. Lineage (GTDB taxonomy): Bacteria > Actinomycetota > Actinomycetes > Streptomycetales > Streptomycetaceae > Streptomyces. Next base: position 37,755 of record NZ_NCTE01000199.1, read on the forward strand.
ACCGGTGGTGTCCTGTCGTTCTTCCCGACCAAGACACTGGGTGCGCTGGGCGACGCGGGGATGATCCTCACCGACGACGACCAGGTCGCCGAACGGGCCGGCGTGCTGCGCCATCACGGGCGGCTGGGCAAGACCATCGACCACATCGCCGGCATCTCCAACCTTTCCGGCGTGTCGGGGACGAACAGCAAGATGGACGACGTGCAGGCGGCCGTCCTGATGGCGAAGCTCAGCCTGCTCGACGAAGAGATCCGGCGGCGCCGCGTACTGGCCGACGCCTATACCGAACGTCTCCGGGGGACCGACGGTGTGCTGGCCGTGCCGCGGCTGGTACCGCGCGGCGTCGCGAGTGCTCCCGTGTTCTACGTCTACGTGATCGAGGTGGAGCGGCGGGACGAACTGGTGGCCCATCTGGCCGGACGGGGCATCGGCACGGAGACCTACTACCCGCAACCCCTGCACACACAGCCCTGCTACGCCGGACAACACGGCCGTCTCTCCCTTCCGCGTGCCGAGGAGGCCTGCCGCCGCACGCTGGCGCTCCCGCTGTATCCCGACCTCACCGAGGCACAGCTGGACACCGTCTGTGCAGCCATCTCCGACTTCTACGCAGGGAGGCAGCGTTGATTCCCTTCTTCCCCCCCGACCTCTTCGAGCAGGACCGCAAGGCCTTCCTCGATCTCCTCTACGAGGTGGGAACCGATCCGGAGCAGCGGTTCATCCTGGGGCGCCGCACCGCGGAGTTCGAGGACATGCTGCGCGAGTCGACGGGCGCGGGAGACGTCATCGCCTGCTCCAGCGGTACCGGAGGTCTCAACCTCGCGGTTCAGGCCCTCGGTATCGGTCCGGGTGACGAGGTCGTCGTGCCCGCGTTCTGCTGCCAGCCGGTGGCCAGCTCGGTGGTCAACCTGGGGGCGACGCCGGTCTTCGCGGACGTCGACCCGTACACGATGGTGATGGACCCCGGGAGTATGGCGGAGCTGATCACCGAAAGGACGAAGGCGGTGATGCCCGCCCACGTCTTCTCGATCATGGCGGACATGCCGCGCATCAACGAGATCGCCCACGCCCGCGGGGTCAAGGTCATCGAGGACGCCGCGGTCGCCCAGGGCGCGGTGCTCGACGGGGTGCCCTCCGGGCGCTGGGGTGATCTCGGAGTCTTCTCCTTCTTCCAGGTCAAGGCGTTCGGCACGGCCGGCGAGGGCGGTGTCGTCCTGACGGACGACACCGAACTGGCCCGGTCCGTGCGCATGCTGCGCAACCACGGCCAGGACGGTGTCCACCGCTTCGTGCACCATCAGGTCGGTCAGAACAACCGCTTCGACGAGATTCTCGCGGCCTTCCAGATGTACCGGCACGCGGGCTTCGCCGACCGGCTGGAACGCCGGGCGCGCATAGCGGACTACTACTCCGAGCGGTTCGCCTCACTGACCGACCACGGTGTCACGGCCCCGCCCACCGGACGCAACGGACGCTGCTACTACGTCTATTCGCTCCTGGTGGAGCGGCGTGAGGACCTGCGTGCCTGGCTGTCGGAGAAGGGCGTCGGCACGCACATCTACTATCCCAGGCCGCTGCCCGCGCAACCGGCCTTCAGCGCATTCAACCCGGCCGGACGCGGCCTTCCGGGAGCCTGGCGCGCCAGCGACCGCAATCTCGCGATTCCCATCTGGCCGCACATGTCCGATGCCGAGGTCGAATACGTGGCCGACTCGATCTGCTCCTTCTTCGAATGACGCGGGCGGGCGCAGTCACCAGCGAAAGCAAACCAAGGCCGGCCGGCACGCCGGACGATCAATCGTGGTTCGGCAAGCTCCTGAGAGACGGGTCCAGTGATGGCGTCGAAAACTGTCGTGGTGGGGCAGGGATACGTAGGCCTGCCCCTTGCGGTGGCAGCCGCGGAGCACGGGTTCGAAGTATTCGGGTACGACACCGACGAAAGCCGGATCAAGAAGCTGGCGGTCGGTGAGTCGTTCGTGGGCGACATCAGCGACGAACGGCTTGCGGCGATCCTCGGCCAGGGCACGTACCGGCCCACGGTCTCCCCGAACGATCTGGAGGGTTTCGAGATCGCGGTGATAGCGGTCCCGACACCGCTGTTCGACGGTGTGCCTGACCTGTCGTTCGTCGAAGCGGCGGGTGCCACCGTGGGCAGTGTGCTGCGACGGGGCGCCACGGTGATCCTCGAGTCCACGAGCTATCCGGGGACCACCGAGGACGTACTCGCCCCCATTCTCGAGAAGCACTCGGGGCTGGTGGCCGGCCGTGACTTCCACCTGGGGTACAGCCCGGAGCGGATCGATCCCGGCAATCCGGTGTGGACGTTCGAGAACACCCCCAAGGTGGTGTCGGGCGTCGACGAGAAGTCACTGGCGATGGTGAGCGAGTTCTATCGCGCGATCATGGACGAGGTGGTCGTGGCCGACTCGCCGAGGGAGGCGGAGCTGGCCAAGGTGCTGGAGAACACCTTCCGCCATGTGAACATCGCTCTCGTCAACGAACTGGCCATGCACGCCGACGGCCTGGGGATCGACGTCTGGAAGGTGCTTGACATCGCGAGCACCAAGCCTTTCGGGTTCATGCGTTTCACGCCGGGTCCCGGTGTGGGAGGGCACTGTCTTCCGGTCGACCCGCTTTATCTGTCCTGGAAGGTCGAGCGGGCGCTGAGCAAGCCGTTCCGGCTGGTGCAACTGGCGGATGAACTCAACAGCCAGATGCCCGAGTACGTGGTGCGCAGGCTGACGCGAGGACTCGATCGGCGTCGGCAGACCGTGACCGAGGCGCGTATCCTGATCATCGGACTGGCCTACAAGGCCGACACCGGCGACATACGTGAGTCGCCCGCGCTGGAGATCGCCACCCGGCTCATCGAGGCGGGTGCCTCGGTCCGCGCGGTGGACCCCCACGTCACCGAGCTTCCCGACGTGCCGGGGCTCGTCCACACCGAACTCAGCGTCGAGGAAATCGAATCGGCGCATGCTGTGGTCCTCGCCACCGACCACGGCGACCTGGACTACGACACCGTGGTGAAGCACGCGCGTTACGTCTTCGACTGCCGTCATCGACTGGCCACCTCCGAGCGGATCGAGTCGCTGTGACGAGAGACATGACCGAGACCAGCAAGGACGTCCGCCGGCTGGACCGGGTGATCATCAGGTTCGCGGGGGACTCGGGTGACGGTATGCAGCTCACCGGTGACCGTTTCACCTCGGAGACCGCGTCGTTCGGCAACGACCTCTCCACGCTGCCGAACTTCCCGGC